>NZ_JAMYPC010000003.1:0-386620 GCF_040320155.1 Mesorhizobium sp. M0771
AGGATCGCGCCGACCGTCGAGGCTGAAGGCCACATGAACTCGGGAGCCGTGCGCCTGAGCCGTGCCACGATCTTCTTTGGACCCCAAAGCGGATGCAGCTCCTTGGCCGCCACAATCCGCTCAACCAGATCCTGAGCTGTCGCCCGGCCATGATTGAGCGGGGCTCGCGGCAGGTCGTGCAAACCTTCCGGGCCGAACTCCCGATAGCGTCCTAGCCATTTGTAGCCGTTCTTGCGTGAGATCCCGTAGGCCGCACAAAGCGCAACCATCGTCTCATCCCCAGAAAGACACTCCACAACAAACCGTAGCCGCTCGTCCATGATGCCAGTCTCTCGCCAAACCATTGCCGGTCCTCCGGCGGACAAGAAAACTGTCACCCATGCTATCGGTCCATTCTGTTACCTATCTATCCGGTTCGGACATAATCTCCTTCTCCCCGTCACTACACGGGGAGAAGGTGCCGGCAGCCGGATGAGGGGCAGCGCCAATCTTTGCAGTTGAGGTGAGATGCACAGCGGCGATATTGCGAGAAATGCCTCGGTCAGCGCCGCCCCTCATCGCCCTGCCGGGCGTTGGTCACTCGAAAGCCAAGCAATTGGCTTTTCGTCCGCTACGCGGACCGCTCCTCAACCCCGTATAGTGACGGGGAGAAGAAGGCTGTCGTCGGCGGTTTCGCCAATCGCCGGTCAAGCTACTCTCTCGAAATAATCTCCTGGCCGTCGATCACCAGCCTCAGCCCGAGATTGCCGGCCCTGCGGCGGGCGAGGAAGCGCGGGCGGCGCGTGGTCGAGACCCGGCCCTTGCGGCGATCCTTGGCCGGCAGCGCCTTGATGGCGGCGCCGAGCGATTCCTCAAGCGTGCGGGCAATGCCGTCGGATTCGATCAGCAGCATCTGCAGCCGGTAGGCGTCGGCCCAGGCGCGCCAGTCGGCGGCGACGTCGTCGAGATCGTCGGCCACCAGCAGCGGCACCGACAGCATCGGGTCGTTGTGCAGGAGTTCGAGGGTTACCGTGACATTGCCTTGCGCATCCTCCATCGCGCGGGCGGCGACGCCGCGAAACGCGTTGGCGGGCAGCGCGATGATCGCCGGCACGCCGCTCATCTCGAGCGTGCGGCGGATGACGGCGCCGCGCTGGTCGATGGTGAAGGTAACGTCGCCATAGTCGTCGCGCGTGGCATAGCTCACCACTTGCGGCAGGCGGAATGGGTCGAGGCGCATGTTGCGCCCGGCCCAGACGGGCTTCAATACACTGTTCATCTGCTGCCTTCCTGTGTTTCTCCTGAGAGCCGCTTTCACGGATCCCACCGGGCCAGTTTTCCCGGCCTCGTTGTGTGAAACATTAGCGCGAGCTTCTGCCGCGCGGCTTAAGAAAGTCAGTTAAATTTTGCTGATCTCAGGCGATGGTTATCGGAATGAAACCAGCCACAAAATGTTGAAAGGATCAGATAACCTTACCGGGATTCATGATGCCGGCCGGATCGAAGACGGCCTTCACCCGGCGCATCAGTTCGATCGCCATTGGCGGCGCGGTGGCGATCAGTTCGTCGCGCTTCAACTGGCCGATGCCATGCTCGGCCGAGATCGAACCGTGGAAGGAGCGCACGACATCGTGCACGGCATGGTTCATGGCGTGGTAGAGGCCGAGAAACGCTTCGTCGTCACCGCCCTCCGGCCGGGAGATGTTGTAGTGCAGATTGCCGTCGCCCATATGACCGAAGCAGACCACGCGCGCCTGCGGACTGACCGAAGCCACTGCACCGGCCGCCTTTTCGATAAACGCCGGGATGGATGCCACCGGCACCGAAATATCATGCTTGATCGAAGCACCTTCGGGCTTTTGCGAATCCGGCAGCACCTCGCGGAAGTTCCAGAACGCGTCGCCCTGCGCCAGGCTGGCCGCGATCACCGCGTCGCCGACGATGCCTTGCTGGAGGCCTGCCGACAGCACTTCTTCGATCAGCCCCCTGGCGTCCTCGGCTGAACGGCCCGACGACACCTGCATCAACACATACCATGGCCAATCCTGCGCCAGCGGCCGCGTGACGCCCTGCGCATGGCGCAGCGTGAAATCATACGGACGCCGGCCGATCAGCTCGAAGGCGGTGAGTGCCGCCCCTGCCCGGTCCATCGCCAGGCTGAACAGCGAAAGCGCTGCTTCCGGCGACGACAGGCCGGCAAAGGCCACTTCGCGCCCCTTGGGCTTGGGAAACAGTTTCAGCACCGCTGCGGTGATGATGCCGAGCGTGCCTTCGGCGCCGACGAACAGGTTCTTCAGATCGTAGCCGGTGTTGTCCTTCTTCAATTTGCGCAGATCGTCGAAGGCCTCGCCGGTCGGCAGCACCACTTCGACGCCGAGGCAGAGTTCGCGCGCATTGCCATAGGCAAGCACGCCGGTGCCGCCGGCATTGGACGAGAGATTGCCGCCGATCTGGCAGGACCCTTGCGCGGCGAGCGACAGCGGAAACAGCCGGTCGGCGGCATCGGCCGCTTCCTGCAGCGTCTGCAGGATAACGCCGGCCTCGACTGTTACCGTGTTGGAGAAGACGTCGATCTCGCGAATGCGGTTCAGCCGCGACAAAGAAAGCACGATCTCGCGGCCGGATGCGTCAGGCACCTGGGCGCCGACCAGCCCGGTGTTGCCGCTTTGCGGCACGACCGGCGTTCCCGTCTCGCTCGCAAGGCGCATGATCCGGCTGATCTCGTCGACGCTGCCGGGGCGCAGCACCAAGGCGGTCCTGCCGTGCCATAGGCCGCGCCGCTCGGTCAGATACGGCGCAATATCGGCCTGGTCGCGCAGCGCATATTTGTCGCCGACGATTGCCGCGAAGCGGGCGATGAGAGCGGGATCGAGGTCGAAGGGTGCGTCGTTCATGGGCGCAAACTATGGCGCTCAATCGAGCTTGTCACGGGGGGCAGCGGCACGAAACAGCCGATCGTTGATCGCCTCGCCGAGCCCATCGAACGGGATCGGCTCGACGGCGATCGTCGCCGCACCGCTGCGGTCGAGTTCCTGCAAATACGCGAACAGATTGCTTGCGGCTTCGCGCAAATCGCCTGACGCGGACAGGTTGCGCAAGGCGGCCGCCGCTTGCCAGCCTTCGGCGCGGTCGCCACCAAAGGCCAGCAAGGCCTCGCCTTCAGCCACACTCTGTGCATCGAGCCGCACCGATGCGCGCGGCGCATAATGCGACGCCAGCATGCCGGGCGCCTCGATGCCGGCTGTCGCGCCGCGCTGCAGCTTAATGCCGGTGACGGCCTCGATATCGGCGGCAGCGATGCCGCCTGGCCTCAGCAGCCGCACGCTGTTGCCTTCGACCTTGACGATGGTCGATTCCAGCCCGACCGGGGTGGCGCCGCCATCGACCACCAGCTGGATTTTGGCGCCGAGATCGGCCGCGACGGCTTGCGCCGTCGTGGCGCTGATCTTGCCCGAAGAGTTCGCGCTGGGCGCGGCCAACGGCCGGCCGAGTCTGGCGATCAGCTCGCCGCCGAACCCCCTCGGCATGCGCAGCGCGATCGTATCGAGCCCGGCGGTGACCAGCGGATGGATGCCGTTGCCGGGTCGGAGCGGCAGCACCAGCGTCAGCGGCCCCGGCCAGAACGCCTCGGCCAGCCGCTTCGAAAGCGGGTCGAAGATCGCAATGCGCTCGGCCATCGCCAGATCGGCGACATGGGCGATCAGCGGGTTGAAGCGCGGCCGGCCCTTGGCTTCGAAAATGCGGGCGACGCCGACGCCATTGGTCGCGTCGCTGGCCAGTCCATAGACGGTCTCCGTCGGGATGGCGACGACGTCGCCGCCCTCAAGCAGCGCCAACGCCTGCTCCATCGCTTCGCCGACGGATAGTATCTCAGCCACTCGCTTCACCTCACAGGCACCGGACCTAAAGCGCGTCGCGCTGAACCGGATTCATGCGACGCGCTTTAGGTCTTTGTTTTGATGCATGTCGTTCTCTCAAAACCGGGGCCACTTTTGAGCGACATGCATTAGAGCGGTTCAGCGGTTCGCTGAAACGCTCTAAGTATTTGTTTTTGCGCAATTCCGGACGGAAAACCGCTACTCACTTTTCCTGGAATTGCTCTAATACGGCAGTGGTTTTCGGGCAAGCCGGCGTTGGCGAATTATCAATGCCTAAAATGCTACGTTTCCCTGCAAGCCGGCATCAATCCACTGGGGTTAAGGCTATTTGCGGTTAGGGCTGGCGGCTTGTCGGGCAAGGGGACGGTTTCGATGTCGATGCGTGTGCTTGGAGCGCTTGGTTTCACCCTGGCGGCGATGACCGGTGGGGCGCACGCCTCGTCGATCGTCTTTCTCGGCGTCTCGACCTCGACGCCATCGGTCATCAAGGTTGGCGGATCCGAACCGGTCAGGATCGCCTCGTCGCCATCGATCGTCGCACTCGGCGATGCCCAGCCCGATGTGACTTATGAAAAGGTCGCGGCGATCCCCGAAAAGCCTAGGCACGGCCAGGACCCGATGATCATTCGCGGCGGCATCGTCGGCGGCGCCTTCGCCGCGCCGGCTCCGGCCAGGGCGAGCGCCGCGGCGCCGGCGACTGAGCCGACGGCAGAGACCGCACCAGCCGGAACTGCAACGGCATCGAACGGCAAGCCCGAGTCGCAACCGGCAGCGCCGCAGCCGGCAGCAACACCGCAGCAGCCGATCGAGGGCGTCGGCAAAGCCGAGTAGGCCATTCAGCCAAAACAGTCGGCCAAGACAGTCGGCCGATCCATGCCGCTTGACGCCGATCGACGCCCCGGCGCAGGATCGGCTTGGCGGCGGCGGCCCCAATTTCGCCAATCGGGTTTGGCATGAGCGCGCCGGGTTCTAGGAGAGCGAGGGGTTATCATGAACATGACGAAATCTTTGACTATTGCCGGCCTGTTGCTGGCGTCACCTATAGGTGTCGGCGGCGCGCAGGCCGGTGACGAGCTAGGGTCCTACGTCGCGCGCATTTCCGATCGCGACCACCATGCCAGCGACGGCTATGAGCTGAGCAGCGCAGCACAGATGGTGCGGCAGGACCGTGCCAACTGGCACAAGTTCCACCGGCGCGATGCCGACGACCAGGGCGATGACTGGTTCCGCAGCAACGATGATCGCGCGTATCTGGAACGCATGCTGAAGCGCGGTGGCGCGATGAGCTCCTCGACACGGAACGCCATCGTCAATGGCGAGCCGCTGATCCAGGTCGACGTCTATTCAGACAGCGTGCATGTCAGCATTTTGGAGGACTGACGGAGTCAGCCTCGGGAGGACTGAAAACAAGACGGGCGGCGTGTGAACGCCGCCCGTGTTCGGGCTTGTCCGTCCCTTAGCCAGCTATTCTGGAAAAATCCGCGACCTGATCGGTGGCCGTGCGGATGCGAGCCAGCAGCGCCAGGCGGTTGGCGCGCACGGCCTGGTCCTCATCATTCACGAGAACGCGTTCAAAGAATGAATCAACCGGTTCACGCAACACGCTAAGCGCCAGCATGGCGGCGGAAAAGTCTTCGTTTTGAATCGCTTCGCCGGCTTCTCTCTCCGCCTGATTCACCGCCGCAAACAGCGATTTCTCGGCCTCCTCGCGAAACAGCGCCGGCTCAACAGTCGCGGCGACGCGCGTTTTCTTCTTCTCCTCGGCAGCCAGAATGTTGGCCGCGCGCTTGGCGCCGGCGAGCAGGTTCTTGCCGTCCTCGGTGTCGAGGAAGGACCCTAGCGCCTCGACGCGGCGCACGATCTGCAGGAGGTCATCCGAGTGCGATTGGCCGATCTCCCCCCTTGTGAGGGAGATGCCCGGCAGGGCAGAGGGGGGCGCGCCAGAATGAGAGGTCGGCGGGACAGCGCCCCCCTTTGTCGGCTTCGCCGCCCCCACAATGGGGGAGATTGGCGCGCTTCCACCACCTGCCAGCACGGCGTCAATGAGATCATGCCGAGCGCCCTGGTCGCGGAGATAGACTTTCAGGCGGTCGTGGAAGAAGGCGAGGAGGTCGGAGCCAAAGGCCCGTCCAGCCTTAGACGCGAGATAACTCGCCGTTTGATAGGCACTATCGAAGAGCGATGTCAGCGGCAGTGAGATCCCATTCTCGATCAGGATCCTCACCACACCCAGTGCTGCCCTTCTCAGCGCGTAAGGATCCTTCGAGCCCGTCGGCTTTTCATCAATGGCCCAGAAGCCGACCAGCGTATCGATTTTGTCGGCCAGCGCGACGGCAATCGACACCGGATTGGTCGGCACGCTATCCGACGGACCTTGCGGTTTGTAGTGCTCCTCGATCGCCGCAGCCACGGACGGATGCTCGCCCTGCAGCAGCGCGTATTTGCGCCCCATGGCGCCTTGCAGTTCCGGAAACTCGCCCACTGCTTCGGTCGTAAGATCGGCCTTGGCCAGCACCGCGGCGCGGGCCGCGAGCGCGGTAATCTCCCCCCTTGAGGGGGAGATGTCGCCGAAGGCGACAGAGGGGGTCGTCTCGCGTGGAGCGCCAACTCCCTCTTTCTTCGAGAGACCGGACGGCGTCGCGGCAGCCGAAGCGACCCCCTCTGGCCTGCCGGCGATCTCCCCCTCAAGGGGGGAGATCGACTGCGCCACTGTTGGCGCCAGCTCTTCCGCCAGCCGCTTGATCCGCTCCACCCGCTCGCCTTGCGTGCCGAGCTTGGCGTGGAAAGTCACCCCGAGATGGTCGAGGCGGGCCATGCGTTGGTCGAGCGGCTTTTTCAGATCGAGCCCGAACTTTTTTGCCGATGCCTCGAGCTCTCCCAGATCGGGCAGATCGCCCTGGTCGGTCCGCCAGAAGTACAGCGCATCCGACAGGCGCGCGCGCACCACCTTGCCGTTGCCGTGCGCGATCTCCTTGCCGCCATCCTTCGCCTCGATGTTGGCAGTGAGGATGAAGCGGTTGGAAAGGTTTTCGCCGTCGCCTTGCGGACGGGTGACAAAGCATTTCTGATTGGCGCGAATGGTCAGCCGCACCACCTCGGGCGGAATGGCAAGAAAGGCCTGCTCGAATTCGCCCATCAGCACCACCGGCCATTCGACCAGGCCCGACACTTCCTCCAGCAGCCCTTCGTCCTCGACCAGATCGAGCCCGTTGGCGAAGGCGAGGTTGCGGGCGTCGGCAAGGATGATCTCCTTGCGCCGGTCGCCGTCCAGCACGACCTTGGCTGCTTCCAGCTTGGTCACGTAATCGTCGAAGCGACGCACGGTGATTTCACCCGGCGCCATGAAACGATGGCCGTAGGTGATATTGCCCGAGCGGATGCCATCGATCTCGAAATCGACCACCACCGGCTCCTCGGTCTCCGGCCCGAAGGTGCACAGAATCGTCTGCAGCGGCCGCACCCAGCGCAGCGAACCGGGCTTCGCCGAAGCCGGCCCCCATCGCATCGATGTCGGCCAGGGGAAGCCGCGAATGATGGCCGGCACCAGTTCGGCGACGATTTCTTCCGCCGCCCTGCCCGGCTTCGAAATATGGGCGACGTAGAAATCGCCCTTCTTCGGATCGGAATGGACATGCGCCTCGGCAACCGAGGCAAGGCCTGCCTTGCGCAGAAAACCCTGCACCGCCTGTTCCGGCGCCGCCGTCGACGGCCCCTTGATCTCCTCGTGGATGTCCTTCGAGCGCGCGGTCAGGCCCCTGACATCGAGCGCCAGGCGCCGCGGCGTCCAGTATTCGCGCGCGGCGTCATAGGTCAGACCCGCCTCGACCAGACCGTCGGTCAGCATCTTCCTGAGATCGCCCGCCGCCTTGCGCTGCATGCGGGCGGGAATTTCCTCGGAGCGAAGTTCTAGCAAAAGATCAGGCATGGTTAGGCTCGCGCGACAATGGTCGGCGGGGCATAGCAACTCGGCTGGCCGCTGTCACCCTTTGCGCTTGCCGATCGTCGGCCAGGGGCGATTTTCTAAAATTTTCAAGGCGCTGTCGGGCCGCAACCAGCCCGCCCGTCCTTGGATCAAAGATTTCCATGAACCAAACGCAGCGCTGAAGCGACCAACGCTCAGGCAGGGACCTATTGGCTGAACGACCATGAAAACGGCATCGAGACTCCTCCAGATCATCGCGCTCAGCGCCTGTTTCGCCGCGCAAGTGCATGGCGCCTTCTCAATGCCGGGCGTACGGCAGGCTATGCGGACCATGGCCGGATCGACTGGCCCGATGTTGGCCCCAATCAACATGTCCCCCGAAATGATGAAGTGAGCCTCAGGCGGCGAGGCCGCCGGCCTGGGTTTGGAGGAACGCCTCGCCGCAGGCCTTCGCCAGATTGCGCACCCGCAGGATGTAGCTCTGCCGCTCGGTCACCGAAATCACGCCGCGCGCGTCGAGCAGGTTGAAGACGTGGCTGGCCTTGATGCACTGGTCATAGGCCGGGAAGACCATGCGGTGCATCGGCAGATTGTCGTTCGAAGCCGGGGCGCCGGCCGCGAGCAGCGCCTTGCATTCGGCTTCGGCGTCCTCGAAATGCCTGAGCAGCATGGCAGTGTTGGCATATTCGAAATTGTGCCTGGAATATTCCTGCTCGGCCTGCAGGAAGACATCGCCATAGGTGACTTTTTCGGCGCCTTCTCGGCCATTGAAGTTGAGGTCGTAGACATTGTCGACGCCCTGCACATACATGGCCAGCCGCTCCAGGCCGTAGGTCAGTTCTCCCGCCACCGGCGCGCATTCGATGCCGCAGACCTGCTGGAAATAGGTGAACTGCGACACTTCCATGCCGTCGCACCAGCACTCCCAGCCGAGCCCCCAGGCGCCAAGCGTCGGGCTTGCCCAGTCGTCCTCGACGAAGCGAATGTCGTGCAGCAGCGGATCGACGCCGATCGACTTGAGCGAGCCGAGATAGAGCTCCTGCAGGTTCGGCGGGTTGGGCTTCAGGATCACCTGGTACTGGTAATAATGCTGCAGCCGGTTGGGGTTTTCGCCGTAGCGGCCGTCTTTCGGCCTTCGCGAGGGCTGGACATAGGCAGCGTTCCAGCCCTTGGGCCCGAGCGCGCGCAGCGTGGTGGCCGGATGAAAGGTGCCGGCGCCGACTTCCATGTCGTAAGGCTGCAGGATGACACAGCCATAGGCGGCCCAGTAATTGTGCAGGGTCAGGATCAGCCCCTGGAACGAGCGGCTGGGATGTATATGGGCTGGACTGTCTGACGTCACGGCGGCCTCGGAAAGCGCTGAAATGATGCCATTCCCTAGTTGCCGGGCCGGCTAGCGTCAAGGCAGCGCCTATCGCCGCCTTGATGAG
This sequence comes from Mesorhizobium sp. M0771, assembly GCF_040320155.1. Classification (NCBI taxonomy): domain Bacteria; kingdom Pseudomonadati; phylum Pseudomonadota; class Alphaproteobacteria; order Hyphomicrobiales; family Phyllobacteriaceae; genus Mesorhizobium; species Mesorhizobium sp. M0771. Next base: position 9,210 of record NZ_JAMYPC010000003.1, read on the forward strand.
AGGTTGAACGCTTTGCTTCGGACTGGCCCATTGCCGGACGGTGCCGGTGGCCGTTTGCTCGCCCAGCTTCAACGACAGAGGTTCAGCCATGCAAGGCCAGCTCACCGTACGCCCCGTCACCCGAGAGGATTACGAGCAATGGCTGCCGCTGTGGGACGGCTACAATGCGTTTTACGGCCGCTCGGGGGAGACCGCCCTGCCCGGTGACATCACTGCAATGACATGGTCGCGCTTCTTCGATGCCTATGAGCCTATGCATGCGCTGGTCGCGGAGAGCGAAGGCAAGCTTCTCGGTCTTGTCCACTATCTCTATCACCGCACCACGACGGCGATTTCGCCGAACTGCTATCTGCAGGACCTCTTCACCAATGAGGCGTCGCGCGGCAAGGGCGTCGGCCGGGCACTGATCGAAGACGTCTATACCAGGGCGCAAACCGCAGGCTCCAGCCGCGTCTACTGGCTGACACACGAAACCAACCACACGGCGATGAAGCTCTACGACAAGATCGGCGATCTCTCGGGCTTCGTCGTCTACCGAAAGCTGTTCTAGAATGAGCGCCAACGCTGGGTCTGCGCCGCGTCGCTTCGCTCCTTGCTCCGCCATAGAATGACGATCGCGATAGGGCGTCTCTATCTCTTTGTTCTGTCGCAATTCCGAACGGAAAACCGCGCACACTTTTCCTGGAATTGCTCTAAGACGCCAAGCCGAAACAAAAACGGGGCTCAGCGAGCCCCGTTTCATCAGAAGTATGGCCCGATCACCCTTTCGGCGCTGGCGGGGTGGCCGGCTTGACTTTCGGGGTTTCCTGCGCCGTGTTGGATTCGATCGGCGGCAGGCCCTTCATCAGCTTCTGCTGCAAAATGGCAAGCACATCGGGATCCGGCTTCAGGTCGCGCGCCTGGTTCCACTGGAAAGTGGCTTCGAGCTTGCGGCCGACGCGCCAATAGGCATCGCCGAGATGGTCGTTGAGCACCGGATCTTCCGGCTTGAGCGACACGGCGCGCTCCATTTCGCGCACGGCGTCGTCGAACCGGCCCATGCGGAAATAGGCCCAGCCCAGCGAATCGACGATGTAGCCGTCGCTCGGCCTGAGGTCGACGGCCTTCTGGATCATCGCCAGGCCTTCCTTGAGGTTCATGTTCATGTCGACCCAGGAATAGCCGAGATAGTTCAGCACCTGCGGCTGGTCGGGGAACAGTTCCAGCGCCTTGAGGAAGTTCGGTTCGGCCTTGGGCCATTCCTTCAGCCGCTCATAGGCGATGCCGCGCTGATAGTAGATGTTCCAGTTGGCACTGGTCGGCGTCTTCAGCACCGCGACCGCCTTGTCGTAGAGAGTGGCGGCGGAGCGGAAATCCTCCTTCGAGGCATAGACCCCGCCCAGCGCCAGATAGGCGCGCATGTCATCGGGGTGAGCTTCGACGAATGCTTTGAGGTGGGCGATAGCCTCGTCGTGACGGTTGAGATCGGCAAGGTTGAGGCCGAGCTGCAGGTCGGAAAGCTCCTTCAGCGGCGAGGAGGCTGGAATGCGGCTATAGAGCGCAATGGCGCCTTCGCCGTCCTTCAGCTGCTCCGCAACGGCGGCAAGCTGCACCAAAGCGGCGTCGCTGTCGGGCTTGAGCGCGAGCGCATATTGCAGATAGAGGCGCACGAACGGCTCGCCGCCGCCGCGATTGAGCGCGATGGCGAGGTCGAGCAGGATTTCAGCGGCGCCTTCGGAGGGACTGGCGACGAAGGGCTCGATCTTGTCGCCCTTGCTGATCCTGTCGCGAAGCGCCTGGATGTCGAGCTTGCCGGGCGCGAACGCCTCGGCCTTGTCGAGCACGTAGAGCGCCTTGTTCTTGTTTCCCTTGCGCGCCAGGAAAGACGCGTAGGCCTGGGCGTTGCGCATCCATGTCTCGGGCGCGGCACCGCCGGCCGTGACGTCGGTCAGGGTCGCGTCATAAAGCGCGTCGGCCTTGTCCGACAGGCCTGCGGCATCGGCGATCAGCGCGCGGTGGAAGGACTTGAACAGGCCGAACCAGTCAGGCCCCTGCAGTTTGTCGATCGAGGCCATCGCCCCGGTGGGGTCGCCGGCGCCCTCTTGTGCCCAGCCGGACATGACGCCGGAAATCAGCCGGTCGAGATCGGATTCGAGCGACAGCTTGAGCCAGTACTGCGCCTTGGTGAAATCCTTCTTGTGGAAGGAATCGACCGCCAGAGCCAGACGCGAGAAGCGCTCGACGTCGGGAACTGCCTTGAGCTTGTCGGCATAGACCAGCGATTCCTCGAAGCGGCCTTGCGCGATCAGCGACAGCATCAGGCTTTGCTGCAGCGAGGTGTCGCCGGGATTGAAGGCGAGCGCCTGCTTGTAATAAGCGATGGCATTGTCGAGGTCGTTGTCGCCTTCGGCGATGCGGGCGGCGAGATAGGCGCCCGAGAAGGAGGTGATCTTGACCGGGCCGGTCGATTCCTTGGCGTAGGCAGGCAGCGGAGAAATCGCCATTCCTGCCACAATTGCCAGCCCCGCGAGCCAGCGCGCACGTCCTTGCCGCATCGTATCCCTTTCAGCCAAGCGCCATCCCGCGTCGGCGCGGAGAAGCCATAGACTCGATGTTTCCTGACAAAGCATGGCCTTTTTGGGGTCAGGCTTCAATCCGGGCCGAATTCACAATCGGGTCACCCGATTAACAAACCATGGCGACGCAGACACTGTCGGTTCCGACAATAGCAGATCGGGGTTGGGAGCTACAGCCTGACATCGCGATATCCGCGTGCCGCTATCGTGCTGCACAGGCCGGCCCACTCGCAACCCTGGCAGGCCTCACGCGTCACGCCGGCTGAAAAGGCCGCGCGCAAGGCGGCAAGCGTTGCCGCGTCGAGGCTGAGACGGACGCCCGCCTCGATGGGCCGGGCCAGCAGCTTGCCGACATCGCGTGCTGCCAGCTCGTCCCGGCCTGCGGCGCTTTCGCGCAAGCAGTGGGGCTCGGCCTCGCCGAGCAGCGGCCGACAGATGTCGTCGGGGCCGGAGACGATCAGAATATCCTCGCCCCGGCCCAGACGTTTCGCGATCACGTCATAGTTGGCGACGAAGGCTGCGCTGTAGCCCTTGCCGACATAGGTCAGCAGGCAAAGCAGATGGTGGGAGCGCAGCCTGACGGTCATCGGTCTTAGGACGCGGTTGCGGAGCCTGTTCCATCCCGAAGATATCGGGATGGGGCTCCATCTTTTTGTTTGAGCATGATCTCTTCCGAAAGCCGGACTCCACTTTTCGGGATCATGCTCCTGCCGGGTCCGCCTTACCGGAAAACAGCTTGAGCGTCGCGGCGCCGAGCGCCGATTTCAGCAGGCCGCCGACGAGGAAGGGCAAGAAGCCGAAGGTGATGGCCTGTTCGAGGCCGATCATGACGGCGAGCCAGGCCGTGCCGAGAACCAGGCAGGCGAGGTTGCCGAGGACCATGCCGGCGAAGGCGAGCAGCACGCGGTTGCCGTTCCAGCCGCGTTCGGCCAGCCAGCCGACCAGCGCGCCGACGACCGGGAAGGCGAAGAGATAACCGCCCGTTGCCCCGACGAAATACGACGCGCCCGCTGCCCCTCCGGACAGGACAGGAAAGCCCACGGCGCCCTCGGCGAGCCAGGCGATGATGGTCATGGCGCCAAGCCGCCAGCCATAAAGTGCGCCGACCAGCGTCACGGCGAAGGTCTGCATGGTGACCGGCACCGGCACCATCGGCACCTCGATCTGGGACAACAGCGCCAGAAACAGCGTACCGAGGGCGACGGCCGCGGCCTGCCAGCTATGCGAGCGGGTTTGCAGGCGCAACGGGCTGAAGGACGGCTTGGACGGCGAAAAGGCGATGTAGGTCATGGTGCTTCCTAGCTGGTTTGAAATTATAGATAATTTTGTTGTTCGATCTATTATGGAATCCATATTTGCGCGGGAATGGCAACCCTCACCCCTAAAAAGGCTTGGGCTTGCGTGTCGAATAAAGGACATTTGGAAAGGCTGGCGGGACAGCACCCCCCTCTGGCCTGCCGGCCATCTCCCCCGCAAGTGGGGAGATCGGATGTCGCCTTTGCTTTCGCCAATGGCCGACGTTGCAGGACTAACGCAACGGCAAAGCTGTTGATCTCCCCCCTTGCGGGGGAGATGTCCGGCAGGACAGAGGGGGGTGTGAAGGATCGCTACGCGCGGAATCCGACGACTTGTCCCTTCGTCCCTACCCGACGATGGCAAACGCTTCGCGCATCTTGCCCGACGCGGTCTTGACCGGTTTTCTGGCCGATCCGCTGAACGTGCCGGCCAAGCGTGGCGGCGGCCGATTCGGTGTTGCCTTGCCGCAGCGCGCTCAGGATCGCGCGATGATCCTGGTCGGTGCGGATTTCCCATTCCGAGCGCCAGGCGGCGAACAGGAAGCGGGCGCTTGCGGCGTGCAAATCGTCGATGGTGGCGATGAGCCGCGGCATGCCGCAGGGCGCCAGGATCAGCCGGTGGAAGGTGCGGTTGGCCTCCTCCCAAGAGCGGACATCGCGGGATTTGTCGCAGGCCTTTGTGGCTTCTTCGGCAAGGTTGAGAATGGAAGCCGTCAGATGCGGCGCGGCATGGCGCAGCGCCAGCACTTCGAGGGCTGCCCGCATTTCGGCGACTTCCCTTACCTCGCCGAGATCGAAAGCGGCGACGCGCACGCCCCGCCTGGGCTCACTGACCGCCAGCCCTTGCGCCTCCAGGCGCCGGAAGGCTTCGCGCACCGGGACATGGCTGGTCTGGAATTCCTCGGCGATGTGATCCTGCCGCAGCCGGGCGCCGGGTTCGATCGCGCCCGATATGATGCGATCCGCCAGCACCTTGCTGATGCGCACGGCGATGGTGTCGTCTGCGGTCTTTGCCATGTTTTATAGATAATTTGCACTGCTGCCGATTGTCGAGCGGTGATTGCCCGATTTTGCGTGCAAACTTGCTTTGGCGCCAGGCGCGGGTCAGTTCACCCGGCTGATGCAGAAGTCGATGACGTCGATGAGCGCCGATTTCTGCGGCGTCGCCTCCAGCGGTGCCAGCGCATCGCGGGCGATCTCGCCGAAATGGCGGGCCCGTCCGATGGTGTCGGCAATGGCGCCATGGCGGGTCATCAGGCCGATCGCCTTTTCCAGGCCGGCATCGTCGGTGACATTGTCCTCGATGGCGCGCTTCCAGAAGGTGCGCTCGGCCTTGGTGCCGCGCCGGTAGGCGAGGATGACCGGCAGTGTAACCTTGCCTTCGCGGAAATCGTCGCCGACATTCTTGCCCAGCTCCTGGCTGGAGCCGCCATAATCCAGCGCATCGTCGATGAGCTGGAAGGCAAGGCCGAGATTCATGCCGTAGGAGCGCAAGGCGGCGCGATCGTTGCGCGTCGCCGATGCGATGACCGGGCCGACCTCGGCGGCAGCCGAGAACAGCGCCGCGGTCTTGGCCTTGATGACGGCGAAATGCTCGTCCTCGGTGGTATCCAGGTTCTTGGCTGCCGCCAGCTGCATCACCTCGCCCTCGGCGATGATCGAGGCGGCGCTGGACAGGATGTCGAGCGCTTCCAGCGAACCGACATCGACCATCATGCGAAAAGCCTGGCCGAGCAGGAAATCGCCGACCAGCACGCTCGCCTGGTTGCCCCAGATCATGCGGGCGGTCTTCTTGCCGCGCCGCATGCCGCTCTCGTCGACGACGTCGTCATGGAGCAGCGTGGCGGTGTGCATGAACTCGACCGCGGTGGCGAGCTTGACGTGGCCCTCGCCAGAATAGCCGAACATCTGGGCCGCCGCGAGCGTCAGCATGGGACGCAGCCTTTTGCCGCCCGACGAGATCAGATGATTGGCGACCTCCGGGATCATCTCGACGTCGGAGCCGGCCTTGGACAGGATCAGTTTGTTGACGCGCCCCATATCGGCTGCTGTCAGGTCGATGAGATCTTTGATGGACGCGGGTTCCCGCTTCCCGTTTTCGATGTTGAGAACGACACCCACCAACAAACACTCCCGTCTTTGATCACGCGTGCGACGGCACCCTGGTCCCACCTGGGACTCTAGGGCGGCACATACGGGCACGGCAAGAGGCGAATTGGCGCGGCTGCGGTGACGGCGTGTCAACCTTAGCGACCGCATGCCGTTGCCCGGAAACCGCTCCACACTTTTCGGCGCCATGCTCCGGCGTTTACATCAACGCTGCAACCTGCGAACTTCGTCCGATGATAGAACTCGTGCGCACCAACGATGCCGTGATCATCTCCTTCGTCGAATCGCTGATGCGCGATGCCGGGATCGCCTGCTTCGTCGCCGACCAGAACATGAGCATTCTCGAAGGGTCGATCGGTCTTTTGCAGAAGCGCGTGATGGTCGATGCCGTCCAGGCCGATCAGGCGCGGCGCATCTTGAAAGACGCCGGCATCGAGAACGAAATCCGCCAGACATAATGGCTGAAGCGAGCGCGCTTACCAGCGATACGCCGGCCCATACGGTCGATGCCTTCCATCGCGGCCGCTTCTGGCTTGTCCAGCCCAGGACAGGGCATCGCGCCGGGATGGATGCCATGATGCTGGCGGCAGCAGTTTCATCCGGCTTTTCTGGACGCCTCGCCGATTTCGGCGCCGGCGCCGGTGCGGCGGGTCTCGCCGTGCTGTCGCGCTGCCCAGAGGCGCAGGTCGTTCTCGTCGAACGGTCGGCCGAGATGGCAGGCTTCGCCACAACCACGCTCGCCCATCCCGGCAATGCGCATCTCGGCAATCGCGCCTCGGTGCTGACCGCCGACGTCACGCTGTCAGGCCGGGCGCGGACGCAAGCCGGCCTCGCCGACAATTCCTTCGATTTCGTCATCATGAACCCGCCCTTCAACGCGGCGCAAGACCGCGCCACGCCAGATCCGCTGCGGCGGCAGGCGCATGTCATGGACGACGGGCTGTTCGAAAGCTGGATCCGGAGTGCGGCTGCCGTCGCCAAGCCGCGCGGGGGCCTGGCCGTCATTGCGCGGCCGGAACAGCTTGGCGACCTCCTCGATGCGCTGTCGGGCCGCTTCGGCGACGCCGAGATGCTGGCCGTGCATCCGCGCCCGGAAGCAGCCGCAATCCGCATTGTGGTCAGGGCAGCGCTCGGCGCGCGCGGCAAGCTGTCGATCCGCCCGCCTTTGATGCTGCATGGGCAAACGGGCGACGGCCCGTCGGAACGAACCGAGATGATCAACAACGGACTGGCGTCGCTGTTTGGCGATTGATTTAGGCCCGTCAGTGTCGTTGCCGCAAAACCGGCACACAGTTGGCTGAGATGGATTGCAGCATTGCCGTTGACCGGCAAATCCCTACATGCGTTGAAGCCATTTGGAGACAGCCACCTCGTGAAACGCCTTTTCAACCGCCTGCTGCCGAAATCCTGGCGATCCAGCGTCGTCACCATTCCCGTCATCAGGCTGCATGGCACCATCATGGCCGGCGGCGGCCCGTTCCGGCCGAGCCTGTCCTTGGCGTCCACCGCCGCCCTCATCGAAAAGGCGTTCCTGTTCGATGCGCCCGCCGTCGCCATTTCAATCAATTCGCCTGGCGGCTCGCCGGTGCAGTCGCGGCTGATCTTCAAGCGCATCCGCGACCTCGCGGTCGAGAAGAACAAAAAGGTGCTGGTCTTTGTCGAGGATGTGGCGGCCTCGGGCGGCTACATGATCGCGGTCGCCGGCGACGAGATCTTTGCCGATCCGTCCTCCATCGTCGGTTCGATTGGTGTCGTCTCGGCCTCGTTCGGCTTTCCCGAGTTGATGAAGAAGATCGGTGTCGAGCGCCGTGTCCACACCGCCGGCCAGAACAAGGCGGTGCTCGACCCGTTCAAGCCGGAGAAGAGGGAAGACGTCGAGCGCCTGAAGGCGCTGCAGCTGGAAGTGCACGAGACCTTCATCGACCTGGTCAGGGAACGCCGTGGCACCAAGCTGAAGGACGATCCGGACCTGTTCACCGGCCTGTTCTGGACCGGCAAGAAAGGGCTGGAGCTTGGCCTCGTCGATGCGTTGAGCGACATGCGCACGGTACTGAAAACCCGCTTCGGCGCGAAAACCCAGCTCAGGCTGGTCACCGCGCCGCGTGGCCTGTTTGGCCGCATCGGCCTGTTCGGCTCGAACTTTTCAGCGCCCGATATTGCCGCCGCCGCAAGCGGCGTGATCGATGCGGCGGAAGAGCGCGCATTGTGGGCTCGCTTCGGGCTTTGAAAAAGCAGGGAAAGCGTCTAGCATGAGGGCTTGACAGTCTGCCTTGCCGCCTTGCGAGGGAGGAGCTTTGAAATGCCACAGATCATTTTCTTCGCAGTTGTCGGCGCAGCCGCTTATTTCGGCTACCGCACCTTCGTCCGCGAGGCCGAACGTGTGACCGCCAAGGTGCGGCGCACCGAAAAGCAGGCAGCCAACGGCACCAACGGCACGCTGGTCCAGGATCCCAAGACCGGCGAATACCGCCTGGCCAAGGACTGATCATCATCCCGTCAGCAGCCGACAGTTTGGATGCCGCAGCCCGGACGTGGCTTGCGCCCGCCAAGATAAATCTGGCGCTGCACGTCACCGGCAAGCGCGCCGACGGCTACCATCTGCTCGAGAGCCTGGTCGTTTTCACCCGCTTCGGCGACAGGGTCGAGATCGAGCCTGCCGACGCCGACCGGTTCTCCGTATCGGGCCGTTACGCGACTTCCGTGCCGATCGACGACAGCAATCTGGTGGTGAAGGCGCGCGAGGCGCTGCGCAGGCAGGCCGGCCAGCAGAGCACGCCGCCGGTTGCCATCCGGCTGGAAAAGAACCTGCCGATCGCATCCGGCGTCGGCGGCGGCTCAAGCGACGCGGCGGCGGTATTGCAGGGTCTTGTCCGGACCTGGGGGCTCGACATCGGCGAGGCCGAACTGAGCCGGATCGGTCTCACGCTCGGCGCCGACGTGCCTATGTGTCTTGCGGCAAAACCGCTGGTTGCGCGTGGCGTCGGCGACGAGCTGTCGCTGGTGCCGGATTTTCCGGCGCTCGCTTTGGTGCTGGTCAATCCCGGCGTCGCCGTCTCGACGCCTGATGTGTTCAACGCACTTGAGAAACGCGACAATGAGGGATTGCCGCCGCTGCCGCGTGCATTTGACTTCCACAGTGTCCGCAACTGGCTGGAGATCACCCGCAACGATCTCGAACCGGCGGCGCAGGCGATCCAGCCGCCCATCGGCCGAGCGCTTTCCCTGCTGAACAGGGCCGGATCTGGATTCTCGCGCATGTCGGGCTCCGGCGCGACATGCTTCGGACTGTTCGAGACCGGCAATGTCGCCAAGCGCGCCGCCGCCGAGATCCGCAGCCGCGAACCGGAGTGGTTTGTCGCCGCGACACGAAGCATCGCTTCAGAGGGGGCCGATGACCAAAATTGACGAAAGCCGCCCCTTCATCCCGGTGCGCATCGCGGTGCTGACGGTGTCCGATACGCGCAGCCTTGCCGACGACAAATCAGGGCGGACGCTGGCCGATCGCATCGTCGAGGCCGGCCATGTCCTGGCCGCGCGCGACATCGTCACCGACGACCGGGAGAAAATCCGCGACAAGGTGCTGGGCTGGTCGCGCGACGAAGACATCGATGTCGTCATCACCACCGGCGGCACCGGTTTTACCGGCCGCGACGTGACGCCGGAGGCGCTGGAGCCGATCTTCGAGAAGCGCATGGATGGCTTTTCCGAAGTGTTCCACCGCATTTCCTACGACAAGATCGGCACCTCGACAGTGCAGAGTCGGGCGACGGGCGGCGTCGTCAACGCCACCTTCGTCTTCGTGCTGCCGGGCTCGCCCGGCGCCTGCAGGGACGCCTGGGACGGCATCCTGAAACCGCAGCTCGACTACCGCCACATGCCCTGCAACTTCGTCGAGATCATGCCGCGCCTGGACGAGCATTTGCGGCGCGGCAAGGCCGCCTCGTAAACCAAGGCAAAGCCGGCCAAGTGCTGCCTTTGTCAGGCAGAATGGCGGCTGCGCCTTCGAGAGGTCATTTCCTCCGGGTCGTCGGGCGGATAGTCTGTCGCCAAGTCAAGACGGAAGAGATCCAATGAGCGCGCACCGCGGCGGCTGCCATTGCGGCAACATCCACCTGACGTTCGAAACGGGAATCGAGCCGGCCGAGGTGGAGATCCGCGCCTGCCAGTGCGCGTTCTGTGTCCGGCATGGTTCGCGCGCCGCTGCCGATCCGCAGGGCCGATTGATCGTCTCGGTCGAGGACGAGGCGCGGCTGCACCGATACCGGTTCGGATTGCGCACCGCCGATTATCTCATCTGCCGGGACTGCGGCGTCTATGTCGCTGCTGTGACCACCGACGGCGAACCGAGAGCGATCGTCATCGTCAATGCGCTGGATGACCGGCCGCGGTTCAACCGCGAGCCGGTCCCAATGGACTATGATGCCGAGAACAAAGAGGGTCGCATTGCCCGGCGGCAAGCGCGCTGGATGCCGGTCGAGATCCGCTCCGGCGTCAGCGGATGACCGGCTCGCCGTGGAAGCGGCGGCGCGAGGGCGGCGAGACGCCGAAGCCGACCTCCATCATCAGCCGTGGCGTGGTGGACGGCACGGTGCCCATGTGGAAGCCGAACGGGTCCTCGACGAAGCCGAGGCCGGCCTCGCCGGTCAGCGTGACCGGGCTGTCGTCGCCATAGACCTTGAGCACGTCTTGCGCCGGATGGCCGACCAGCAGCGTCAGCTGGTGCTTGAGGCTGCGCCTGTTGTGGCTGGCTTTGACATAGACATGCGGGCCGGTGCCGGCATCGCAGGGCTTGAGATAGAAGAAGAATTTCAGCATCCGCCAGTCGTCGAGATCGAAATGATATTTGCCGAGCGAGGCAAGGTTCTTGTCGGCGTCGGAAGCCTCGCCGGTCGGAAAGCTCCACCAGACACGCGTGGTGATCAGCTTTGCCTGCCCGCCCAGATAGTGCTGGGCGATGTCGAGCAGCAGCGGGTCGTTCTGGATGGCGAGTGCCGCCTTGCAGCCGAGGATGCGCTCGAAATAGTGTCCGCTGAGCAAAGAGCGGCCGAACCGCTTCTCGGCTTCTGCGTGTTCTCCGGGCATGAATTCGAGCCGGCGGTCGAAATTGCCGAAGCACGGCGTGCTCTGAGCAAAGCTGGCGATCTCTTCGTGGATTGCCTGCGGAAGGACCAGTCCGGAGAACAGGCCATCGGTGCGCAGCGCCGCGACGATCGACTTGAGGTCGACGCCCCTGAACATCGTCGCTCCGGCACTCTGCGCGGGGCGCGCGGCTTTGGCGCCAAGCCAGTGCAGCTTGCGCGCCGGCATGGTGCGGGCAAGCACGAACATCGGCAGCCATGCGGGATTTTCGCGCAGGTCGGACAGATAGGTCGGGATACGCACCGCAATGCGGCGGAGCAGGCTGCCGTTGCGGGCAATGGCTTCCAGACTCGGGGCGCCGGATTTGTCAGGGGACGAAAGGTTCATCGGGGTCCTCAGATATGAACGGCAGCAACGACGACGCGGCGCTTGCTTACCGCTCCGGCACTACCCAAACCCCGATATCCCGCATCAACGGAATGCTAATCCCGCGTCAGCTTTTGTGCAATGCACAATAGCTTTTTGCGGCGAAAAAGAGGGATGGTGCTGCGACCGTGCCAATGCGGATGAGACGCCGACGCTGCTCCTCATCCGCCCTTCGGGCACCCTTCTCCCTGGGAACGGGAAAAGGGAGAAACATCACTTCTTCGGCGCCAGCCAGATTTCGGCGTCGAGCCGCCTGGTGGCGAGACCGCGCGCAAGGGCTTCGGCGCTGTGCGCGTTCTTCGACAGGGCAGCGGCCTGGCGCTTGCTGATGACCAGCCCTTCGGCCAGCGCCCGGTTGCCCGAAAACACCCGTGACAGGAACGGCGTGCGGCTGCCGCGCGCACGGCAAAAGCGCGCCGGCATGGTTTGCCGCGCCGTGTGAGCGACAACGTCGTCGATCCAGCCCTCCGCCAGCCTTGCGCCGGGTTCCAGAAACAGCAGCCAGTCACCCTTCGCCTGCCTGATTCCCGCGGCAATGCCGCCGACCACGAAGTGGCAGCCGGCATGATCGGCAACCCGATGCGTCTGGTCGGTCGAGCCGGTGTCGCAGACGATGACATCGCGCACCACGCCCTCGACCGCGCCGCCGATCAACGAGGCGAGCGTGCGGGCAAGGCCTTCTTCGTCATCCCGGGTTTCGATGAGAACGCTGAGCATTTTTAGCCGAATAGCGGAAAGCCCGGCGCAGCGCCAGTTTTGCATGGCCCAACGAAAAAGTTCTTGCTTTGTTCTCATCAGCGAAATAGGATTATTTTCATGAACAGAGCGATTCGACAGCCAGCCGACAGTCCTTGGGAAAGGGCCAAAATGGAACATATCGTGCGTGCGGACATTGCTGCTTTCGGAGCAGGGCGAGCCGAGATGGCCAATGCGATGATCGAACAGAGCGGCATGCGCGTCCGTCCGGATCGCAACCGCGGCCGTTCCGCGGGCATCAACCCGTCCGGCCGGTTCGAGCCGGTCAGCCGGCATGTGTTCGACGACGGCTGGAATTCGCTGGAGGAATTGCCGCCGTTCAAGACCGAAGTGCAGGTCGAGAAGCCGCGCACCATCATCACCCGCAACGAATCGCCCGACATTTCCTTCGACCGCTCGATCAACCCCTATCGCGGCTGCGAGCATGGCTGCGTCTATTGTTTCGCCCGGCCGACGCATTCCTTCATGGGCCTGTCGCCGGGGCTGGATTTCGAAGCGAAGCTGTTTGCCAAGCCGGATGCGGCGCGGCTGCTCGACAAGGAACTGTCGAAGGATGGCTATCAGCCGCGCACCATCGCGATCGGCACCAACACCGATCCCTACCAGCCGATCGAGAAACAATACCGGATCATGCGCGAGATCCTCGAAGTGCTGGAGGCGCGCGGCCATCCGGTCGGCATCGTCACCAAATCCCATCTGGTGACGCGCGACATCGACATCTTGTCGCGCATGGCCGAACGGGGCTTGGCCAAGGTGGCGCTGTCGGTGACAACGATGGACCGCATGCTGGCGCGCACCATGGAGCCACGCGCGTCGACGCCGACCAAGCGGCTTGAGGCGATCCGGCAGCTTTCCGATGCCGGCATCCCGGCCTCTGTCATGGTGGCGCCGATCATTCCCGGCCTGACCGACCAGGAGATGGAGCGCATCCTCGATTCGGCACGCGCCGCAGGCGCCCGCGAGGCCGGCTATGTCATCCTGCGCCTGCCGCTCGAGGTGGCGCCGATCTTCAAGGACTGGCTGCTGCGCCATTATCCCGACCGCTACCGGCACGTGATGTCGCTGATCCGTTCGATGCGCGACGGCAAGGACTATGATTCGGAATGGGGCAAGCGGATGAAAGGCGCCGGCCCCTATGCCTGGCAGATCGGCCGGCGCTTCGAGATCACGGCCAAGCGGCTCGGCCTCAACGCCGAGCGGCGCACGCTCCGAACCGACCAGTTTGTCGCCGCCGCCAAGGCGACCGAGCAGCTGATGCTGCTCTGAGAGTAGCGCTTGCCCTGCCCTCGTGGCTGTCAGGCGACCCGAGAATCCCGTCCGGCCTGTCCCCCGGCCTGCAGACGGTGCCCTCCCGGTCTTGCCCCACTCGACCCTGGAGGGACTTGCGGAGAATCGGAGCCGATGCGAACCTCGCCGCAACATGGCTCGCGCACGTTCCGATTCTCCGCTTCTTTTCGAAATCGTCGAAAAGCCCGATTTCTCCTTCGAGACGAAGGCGATGGCCGAAGGCCTGTGGCCGGTGGCAGGCATGGACGAGGCCGGCCGCGGTCCGCTGGCGGGGCCGGTGGTGGCGGCGGCCGTGATCCTCGATCCCGCCAACATTCCCGACGGGCTCGACGATTCCAAACGGCTCAACCATTTGCAGCGCGAGGCGCTGTTCCTGAAAATCCTGGGGTCAGCGCTCGGCGTGTCGATGGCCTCGGTCAGCGCCGAAGGCATTGACGGCAGCAACATCCTCAAGGCCAGCCTGGAAGCCATGCGCCGCGCCCTTGCCGGCCTGCCGATCCAGGCGAAGCTGGCGCTGGCCGATGGCCGCGATGTGCCGCCGGGCCTCCTCTGCGAAGGCCGCGCGCTGATCAAGGGCGACCAGCGCTCGCAATCGATCGCCGCCGCCTCGATCGTCGCCAAGGTGATGCGCGACCGCATGATGTGCGGCTGCGGCAGCCATCACGAGCGCTACGGGTTCGAGGTCCATATGGGCTACGCCACCGTGCGGCACCGCACCGCGATCGAAGCGCATGGGCCGGTGGCAAGGCTGCACCGGGCATCATTCGCGCCGTTCAGGCTGGGTGGGGTTGAGGTGGTGGAAGAAGAAGGGTTTGTCGGGTTGGACAGCTAAATCTCCCCCCTTGAGGGGGAGATGGCCGGCAGGCCAGAGGGGGGCGCGAAGGAACGCGACCTTTCAGTAAACCTGCCGATGCAAGGAATCCGTAACACGAAATAGAAAATCTGGAAACGCCGGCGGGACAGCGCCCCCCTCTGCCCTGCCGGGCATCTCCCCCACAAGGGGGGAGATTGGCGGCTTCGACGCCTCGCCAAACAAAAAAGCCGCCAGGTCACCCAAGCGGCTCGATGTCAGCGAGCTAATCCCGCTCAGTTCAGCTTGGCTTTCACATCCTGCAGCGCGGATTTGAACAGGTCGGCGCCGGCCTTGGCGTCGATCTTGCCGGCAAGCAGCGTGCGGGCCGCCTCGACGGCGATGTCGACGGCGCTGGCGCGCACTTCGGCGACGGCTTCGCGCTCGGCCTGGCCGATCTTCTGCTCGGCAAGCGCGGTGCGGCGGGTGACATAGTCTTCGGTCTTCTTGTGCGCCTCAGCGGCAAGCATGTCGGCCTCGCGCTTGGCGGCAGCGACGATGGCTGCGGCCTCCTGCTCTGCTTCCTTGCGCTTCTTCTGGTATTGGCCGAGCAGTTGCTGGGCCTCTTCGCGCAACCGGCGGGCTTCCGCAAGCTCGTCGCTGATCTTGGTCGCACGGGCGTCGAGCGACTTGGCGATCAGGCCTGGCACCTTGATATAAACGGCAACGCCGAGGAAAATGACGAGGGCAACCGTTGCCCAAAGCGTTGCGAGAGATGTGGCGTCCATGATGTGCTCCTCACCGGGCCACGGATTTGACCGCAGCCGAGATCTCGGCCTTGCTCGTCTTGCCGCCGACAAGCGCATCGACGATGGCTGAAGCGGTGTCCTCGGCAATCGTGCCGACTTCCTTCATGGCGTTGGCCTTGATGGAAGCAATGCTGGCCTCGGCCTCGCCGAGCTTCTTGTCGAGGGCGGCCTCGACCTTCTTGCGGGCAGCCTCGGCTTCAGCCTTGGCAGCGTCGTTGGCCTGCTGGCCTATCGCGTTGGCCTTGGCCTTGGCTTCCGCAAGTTCCTGCTCGTAAGCGGCAACGGCGGCGTCGGCCTCGCCCTTCAGCCTGGCGGCCTGGTCGAGGTCCTGCGTGATGCGATCGCTGCGGACGTCGATGATGCCGCCAAGGCGCGGCATCACCACCTTCTTCAGGAACAAATAGAACAGCCCGAACGTGATCGCCAGCCACAGAAGCTGGGACGGAAACGTCGCCGGATCGAATGGCGGGAACGTGCCGTGCGCCTCGGCAGGCACGCCGGCGCCGGAATGCGTGCCGCCTTCCGTACCGGTATGGGCGCCTTCAGCGGCGGGTGCGGACTCTTGCGCAAACGCAGATGTCACGAACATGGACTATCCCCTGATATCAGGCATGGCCGCAGGAATGCGGCCAGCCAATTCTTCCCAATGCTCGTCCGACCGATAATTGGCCGAACAGGGGCTCAGCCGAACAGGGCGAGAAGCGCGATGAGAAGCGAGAAAATGCCCAGAGCTTCGGTCACGGCGAAGCCGAAAATCAGGCGGCCGAACTGGCCATCGGCGGCCGACGGATTGCGCAGGGCGCCCGCCAGGTAGCTGCCGAAGATGTTGCCGAGGCCAATGCCCGCGCCGCCCATGCCCAGGCAAGCGATACCGGCGCCGATGTACTTTGCTGCTTCTGCGTCCATTTTAAACTCCTTTGGATCTGTAATTCCGTTGCAATTCCATCCGGCGAAAGATGCCGGAAATTCTAAGGTCAGTGCCCGGGATGCAGGGCGTCGTTCAGATACATGCAGGTCAGCACCGCAAAGACGTAGGCCTGCAGGAAAGCGACCAGCAATTCCAGCGCGGTCAGCGCGACTGCCATGGCCAGCGGCAACACCGAACCGGCAACGCCGACGGCGCCGAGCGCGCTCAGGCTGACGACGAAGCCCGAAAACACCTTCAGGGTGATGTGGCCGGCCAGCATGTTGGCGAACAGACGAACCGAGAGGCTGACCGGGCGCGACACGAAGGAGATCACCTCGATCAGCACCACCAGCGGTAACAGGAACACCGGAACGCCGTGCGGCACGAAGAGCTTGAGGAAGCCCAGACCGTGCTTCGTGAAGCCGTAGACAACGACGGTTCCGATCACCAGGGCTGCGAGGCCGAAGGTGACGATGATGTGGCTGGTGACGGTGAAGAAGTAGGGGAAAAGGCCAAGCAGGTTGGCGACCAGCACGAAAATGAACAGCGAGAACACGAAGGGGAAGAACTTCATGCCCTGCGTTCCGGCGGCGTCGCGCAGCATGTTGGAGACGAACTCGTAGCCCATTTCCGAAACCGACTGCAGGCGCCCGGGAACAAGGCTGCGGCTGGAGGTCGAGAGGTACAGAAACGCCGATGCGACGAGCACGGTCGCGACCATGAACAGGGACGAATTGGTGAAGGACAGGTCATAGCCTCCGATATTGATCGGAATCAGCTTGACGATATGGAACTGGTGGATCGGATCGACCTTGTCAGCAGCCATTTACATCCCCGTCAAAACCGCGAGCGGCCTTAAGTGTCCTTGTGCGCCATTGGCGGCGCGCCATTTCATTCTTTCGGATCGTGCGACTTCTCGCTTTTTCCGAATTCCGCCACAACACCTGACGAACGCAGGACATTGAGCACGCCGGCGCCAAAGCCCAGCAACAAGCCGACGACCAGACCCCATGGCGAGGTTCCCGCCACGCGATCCAGAAACCAGCCAAGGCCCACACCCACCACTATCCCGGCGATGAACTCGCTGGACAGCTTGAGCGCCTGGCCATATCCGGCCGTCGCTTTCGCGCCGTCATTCCCCTCGAGCTGATCCGGCCGTCTTGTCGCAAGCGATGCTCCAAGCTCACGCCGGCGGCGTTCGAGATCTTCGTCGCGGATGTCGGCCTCGTGCTTGCTGCCGCGGCCGGTTTCTCCGGTTCCGTCTGGCCCGTTCTTGTCGGCCATCGTAACCCCCCTGCCCGGTCAGACCGTCACCGTCCGTCCGCTTCTAAAGTCGCCGGCAACATAGTTAGAGGGTTTGCGCCCGTCAAGCCACGGGCGGGACTTCAAAGCCATGTATTTTTTCTATTGGAATCAATTACTTGGCGAGGTGCGACATCGTGCCCGGCACTATCGGGTCGGCACATGCCCCGAATCCGTCCGGCGACCGCTGTCCGATTTCGGCTTCCAGGGCCTTTGCGGTTCGTTGCGACAGGCAAGCCGAAGGGCTCAGCTCCAGCCGCCGCCATAGGTGCGGTAGAAGATATGCAGGCCGATCTTGGTCATCTTCTGCATCGTGCGCGCCCAGCCCGGATGGACGTAGTTGGCGTAGTAGTGGGTGGATGAGCCGACTTCGGGAATGAATATCTTGCCGGCGGTGACCGCCATCGCGACGTCCTGGGCGGTCTTATAGTGGGCGGGGCTCTCGATGCGCTTCTTGCGGCCGTCGCAGGCGAAGGAGAACTGGCAGCGGTTCAGCCAGTTGTCGTTCTGGTAGACGACGCCGCAAATCGAGTTCGGATAGGCCGGATTGCGGACTCGGTTGAGAATGACCTGCGCGACGGCGGCCTGGCCGCGCACGGATTCGCCGCGCGCCTCGAAATAGATGCCGTTGGCGAGGCAGGCCTGCTCCTTCGTGGAGAAGACGCTGGCCGGCAGCGGGTTCTGAATCCACGAGTGGTCACCCTTGGCCATCGGCGGAATGAAGCGCCCGCTGCTCGGCTCCTCGTCCTGCAGCAGCGCCTCGAAGGGTGAGGCCTTGGCGTAATCGGGTTCGGCCTGGGCATAGGCGGTGGCCAGCACGTCCGGTCTGTCATTGTTGACCAACGCGGCAAGCATGGCCGGCACGCCGGGATCGGGCTTCTTGTCCAGGTTGGTATGGAAGGCCTGGGCGATCTGGATTTCCTTGCCCTTGATGCCGGGCTTGGCGAAGGCGAGCTTCAGGCCGCTGTCCATGCTCGGCCGCAGCAGCGAGGACGTGCGCTGAAAGATTGAGCCGGCATTGAAGTTCTTCGGCGGCGCCACCGGCGAGACCTGGATGATGCGGCCCTTCTTGTCGGCGCGCATGATGCGGTCCTCGTCGGGCGTGATGCCGGCGACATTGCCCTTGCCGCGAAACGAGACCTTGCCGACGCCGGGCAGGCGCACGCCCGAGCCCGAGAGCGAACCGGTGGTGACGGAATCGATGAAAGGCATTTCGGCGGCATGAACCGAGCCGGCGACGGAGCGCTCGACATAAGAGTTCCAGCGGGTGCCCGAAGCTTCGAGGCCGGAAATCAAGCTGCCCATGTCCTGGTAGGCGACGACGGTCGGAAAGCCGATCCAGATGCCGAGCCCGATGACCAATGGCGATAGGAAGGAACGTTTTTTCTCACCGGCGGCGGCGGCCAGCCGCTTCAGGACACGTCGATGCACGGGGAACTCTCCAGAAACGCCACTGAGCCACTGGAGAGCCAAAGTGAAGCATTAACCTTGATGCGGGGTTAACGCGGTTGATCGTGTTTTTCCGAAGCGGCCCGAAATGGGACGCCGTTTGCCGACCGGCAACCCGTCAGTTCGGCCGCAGGAAAATTGGCCATGCAATCAAGGCGCAGAGCGCGCCCACCAGCCAGACGCCAGGCCACGACCAGATGAGCAGCAATGCCGGAATGGCGGTCGGCACCACGAAGAAGGCGATGAAGACGAAGCTGTTGGCAAGACCGAGCGCGGTTCCGGCGCGGCTGGCGCCGGCAAGCGTGGCGAGTTCGGTGTAGGCGACGCCATGCCAGGCGGAGACCGAAATGCCGGCAACGACCAGCAGCACGGCGATCGCCAGGATCAACGCGGCATGGGCGTCTGGCGTGGCTCCTGCCGCCAGGACCAGCAGGCCGACGGCCGCGAAGCCAAGCGCGCTTGTCATGCTGCAGAGGCGCAGGAACCAGCGGCGGTTGCCATGGCGGTCGGTGAAGCGGCCGCTCCAGACGCGCATCACCATGGCGCCGGTCTGCACCGCGGCAAGGCTGGCGCTGATCGTGAGCGTGGCCATGCCGGCGAAATCGTGCAGGAAGACCGAGGCAAAGGTCAGCACCGCCACTTGCGGAAAGCAGAGCAGGCCGATGGCGGTGGCGATGCGCCAGACCTCGACATTGCGCAGCGGCGCCGGACCGCCCGACTTTGCCATGGCCATGCTGCCGGCATTGTCCAGTTCCGGCGGCTGGTGCAGCCATCGCCAGGCAAACAGCGCAGAGACGGCGTTCATGGCGGCCAGCAGCCCGAAGACCGCCGCGAAACCGTGCACCGATGCCAGCGACGGCAGGACCAGCGCGCCGAGCCCGCCGCCGAGCGGCACGGCGGTCTGCCTAATGCTCATGGCAAAGCCACGTTCGCCTTCGTGGAACCAGGCCATGATGGCGCGGCCGCTGGAACCGTTGACGCTGCCGCCGAGCAGGCCGGCGACCAGAAGGCATGCGGCCAGCATTGCGACGCCAGGCACATAGGTCACTGAGGGCACGATGAACAACGCCATCAAGGCGAGCCACGCCGCGGTCGCGCCAAGGCCGGTCAACAGCACGCCGCGATCGCCCCAGCGGTCGGTGAGCAGACCCCAGGGCAGTTCGCTCAAGGCAACGCCCAGTCCGAGAAGGCCGAGGACCAGGCCGAGATTGCCATTGCTCAAGTGATAGCCCGACCGCAGAAACACCGCCGCCGCCGGTATGCCGGCGAAGGTGGCGGAGAAACTGGCATTGGCGGCAACGCCGATGCCAAGCACCTTCCAGCGATGATTGGCGCGAAATCGTTCAGCCTTCGACCTGACGGCGGCGGCTCGGCCAACCCGGCCTGGCTCACGATTTGCGTCGGCAATCGACATGGCGGGACTCCTGTTGATGCCCTTTCGGGACCTTGACGCCTCGTCTTTACCGCCATAACTTCATCCCGAATATCGGGAATTTTTTGACAATTGTTCCCGAAAAACAGGACCGTTTTGATGCGCCGCGTAACCTTCGACCTCGATGTCCTCCGAAGCTTCGTCACCGGCATGGAACTCGGCAGCTTCGCCAAGGCCGCCGACCGGCTTGGACGCTCGACTTCGGCGGTGAGCGCGCAATTGAAGAAGCTGGAGGACCAGGCGGCGACGCCGATCTTCCGCAAGTCGGGCCGCGGACTGGCGTTGACCGAAGCCGGCGAAACCATGCTCGGCTATGCCAGGCGGCTGCTCGAGTTGAACGACGAGGCGGCCTCGGCCATCCACGACGTGGAACTGGAAGGCTGGGTCAGGCTCGGCCTGCAGGAGGATTTCGGCGAGGCGGTGCTGCCGGAGGTGCTCGGACGCTTCGCCCGCGCGCACCCCAAGGTCAAGATCGAGGCGCGGATCGGGCGCAGCTATGAACTTGCCGAGCGGATCACATCAGGCAATCTCGACATTGCGCTGGCCTGGGACAGCGGCCAGGCGCTGCCTTACAGCCGGCATGTCGGCGACGCGCAATTGCGCTGGATCGGGCCGGCCAAGCTGATCGAGACCAGGCTGCGCGAGGGCGAGGCGCTGCCGCTGGTGGCGCTGGAAGCGCCGTGCCTGCTGCGCACGGTGACGACGGAAACACTCGACCGCGCCGGCCTGCCATGGCGGATGGCCTTCTCCAGCCCCAGCCTTGGCGGCATCTGGGCGGCGGTCGCCGCCGGCCTCGGCCTGACCATCCGCACCGATATCGGCCTGCCGGCCAATGTCAGGGCGATGGCGCCGCAAACGCTGGGCTTACCCGCGCTGCCGACCATGGCGCTGGTGCTGCACCAGAAAGACGCCGAACTGGACCCGGTGGCGGCGCGGCTGGCGGATATATTGTGGCACGCGGCGGTGGCGGCGCTGCCGCAGGACGAGCGGTTGAGAGAGGTCGCTTAGACGGAAGCGGCTGTCCAGCGTAGCGTTCCGTCACACCCCCCTCTGTCCTGCCGGACATCTCCCCCGCAAGGGGGGAGATTGGATCTCGCGAATGCTTTCGCCAATTTTCAACGTTGCAAGAGAGGCTCCAAAGACGAAACGACTGATCTCCCCCCTTGCGGGGGAGATGCCCGGCAGGGCAGAGGGGGTGCTGTCCCGCCAATCTTGCGGAGAATTCCGCAACCGTCACCGCTCACTTGCGCTTGTTCGCTCTCCCCGCGAACGGGTTGTCCGAAGTCCGCAGCGCTATCCGGATCGGCACGCCAGGCATGTCGAAGGCTTCGCGCAGGCTGTTGGAGAGATAGCGGACATAGGATTGCGGCATCGCATCCGGCCGCGAGCACTGGACGACAAAGCCAGGCGGCCGCGTCTTGGCCTGGGTGACGTATTTTACCTTGAGCCGGCGTCCGGCGACGGCGGGCGGCGGATGATGCGCAAGAATGCTTTCCAGCCAGCGGTTGAGCTTGCCGGTGGAAACGCGGCTGTTCCACACCTTGTGCGTCTTGATGACGGCATCCATCAGCTTGTCGAGGCTGCGCCCGGTCTCGGCCGAAACCGTCACCGCCTGGATGCCGCGCACTTGCGGCAAAAGCCGTGTGGTCTTTTCGCGCAATTCGGCCAGCAGTTCCTGCGGATTGTCGATCAGGTCCCATTTGTTGAAGGCGATGACCGGCGCCCTGCCCTCGCGGATGATCAGGTCGGCGATTTGGAGGTCCTGCTTCTCGAATGGGATGGTGGCGTCGAGCACGATGATGACGATCTCGGCAAAGCGGATGGCGCGCAGACCGTCCTGCACCGACATCACTTCCAGCTTTTCGTGGATCCTGGCCTTGCGGCGCATGCCGGCAGTGTCGAACAGTTTTAGGCGACGGCCATGCCAGTCCCAGTCGACCGAGATGGAATCGCGGGTGATGCCGGCTTCCGGGCCGGTCAAAAGCCGCTCCTCGCCGATCAGCGCGTTGATCAGCGTCGACTTGCCGGCATTGGGACGGCCGACGACGGCGATGCGCATCGGCTTGGTGTCGTCATAGGCAGGTTCAGCGTCGGGATCGGTGATGTCCTCGCCGATCAGCACCTCGCTGGCGGCGACCTCGTCTTCGGCTTCGGCCTCTTCCTCGTCGAAAGCGCGCTTCTCGCCAAGGGCTTCGATGACAGCATCGCGCAGGTCGGGCATGCCCTG
Organism: Mesorhizobium sp. M0771; assembly: GCF_040320155.1. Classification (NCBI taxonomy): domain Bacteria; kingdom Pseudomonadati; phylum Pseudomonadota; class Alphaproteobacteria; order Hyphomicrobiales; family Phyllobacteriaceae; genus Mesorhizobium; species Mesorhizobium sp. M0771. The sequence continues at coordinate 31,633 of NZ_JAMYPC010000003.1, forward strand.
GCCATGCTCTGCCGAGACCGGGATCGGCTCGCCGAGACCCAGTTCCCAGGCTTCCAGCATGCCGCCCTGGGCGCCCTTGGCCTCGGCCTTGTTGGCGACCAGCACGACCGGCTTGCCGGACTTGCGCACGATTTCGGCAAATGTGCGGTCGTCGGGCAAAAGCCCGGACTTGGCGTCGATGGTGAAGAAGATCAGGTCGGCTTCGCGGATGGCGATCTCGGTCTGCGCGCGCATGCGGCCGGGCAGCGTCGAGGCGGCCGCGTCCTCGAAGCCGGCGGTGTCGATGACGTCGAAATGCAAATCGTAGAGTTTGGCCGCGTGGACGCGACGGTCGCGGGTGACGCCCGGCGTGTCGTCGACAAGCGCCAGCTTCCGTCCCACCAGCCGGTTGAAAAGCGTGGATTTGCCGACATTGGGACGGCCGATAATGGCGACTTTGAAGCTCATCCGGCCACCCATATCATCGCCCGAACCGCAGCGCGCCCTTGGGTCAGTCCCGAGGGCAGGCTTTGGGCGATGCGTATCATGACGCGCCCGAGCCGCGGATCAGTTCGGACATCAACGTCGCCCGCTGGCGCGCATTGCGCGGCGCGCCGTCATCGGCGGCGATCTGGTCGAACAGTTTTAGCGCATCCTGGGTCTTGCCTTCCTTCCAGGCGGCAAGGCCGAGCGCTTCGCGCGCCGTGTGGCGCAGCGTGTTGTTGTCGGCGGTCAGCGCCTCGACGCGGCTGGAGACGTCGGCGAAGGAGCCGTGATCGACGAGCAGCAGGGCGGCCCGCAGGCGCGCCATGTCGCGAATACCCTGGGGAATGGCGTTGTCGACGGCGACGCCATCGAAATCCGTAACGGCGGCGGCAAAGTCGCCCTTGTCGGCCTTGACGGTTGCGGCGCGCATACGGGCGAGCAGTGGATAGGCGCCGTAGCCATCCTTTTCCAGCTGTTCGAGCGCTGTCAGCGCCTCGTCGCTCTTGCCGTCATTGGCAAGCTTCAGCGCCTGCGAAAACGCGTCGCCGGAGCGGTTGGCGCGGGTCTCATCCCAATAGCGGTAGCCGACGAAGGCGGCGGTGCCAAGCACCACCAGGATGGCGAGGCCAAGGATCGCCGGACCAAAGCGGTCCCATAACGCCTGCGCCTGCTCGCGACGGATTTCGTCGTTGACTTCGCGGATAAAACTGTCGTCGGACATCAATCAAAACCATTGCTGCCCTGACAGGGGCGCTTCTTGAGCCCGCGTTTTAGCGAAATTTCACGGGCATGGAAGGGGCTCGGCAGGAAAATCGGCTAATCGCCGGGTGCATGGCTGCCGACATTGATCGCACCCGTGCCACATTTTGCCGGTAGCCGGCTTGGACTGCCTCCGATCAAGCCCAGATTGCCGATGCCTCGTTTGTCCCGCGTTGTCGCATTTTCCACCGCTGTGCTTGCCACGGCGGGCGTTGCTTACGCCGACCCGCCGGCGGCGCCATCCCCGGCAAAGCCGAAGCAGATCGTCATCATCTCGTTCGACAGCGCCCGTGAGATATCGCAATGGCAGCGCAGCCGGGCGCTAGCCAAGCGCACCGGCGCGCATTTTACCTACTTCCTTTCCTGCGTGTTCCTGCTGTCGCAGCAGACACGCGCCGAATACACCGCGCCGGCCAGGTCCGCGGGCAAATCCAACATCGGCTTCGCCGCCTCGAAACAGGAAGTCGCGGACCGGCTCGACCAGATCGGCCTCGCCGCGTCGGAGGGCCATGACATTGCCAGCCATGGCTGCGGCCATTTCGACGGCAAGGACTGGAGCAAGGCCGACTGGCTGAAGGAATTCGCATCGTTCGAGCGCATTCTGGAGAACGCCTATGCAATCAACGGCATTGCGCCCGAGCCCGCAGGCTGGCGCGCTATTGCCCATGCCGTGGTCGGCTTTCGCGCGCCCTATCTGTCGACCAGCAAAGGGCTCTACGAGGCCCTGCCTGAAGCCGGCTACCACTATGACGCCAGCGGCGTCTCGAACGGCCCGGTCGAGCCGCCGACCGGCGGCGGCTTGACCCGCTTTTCGCTGCCACAGATCCCGGAAGGCCCGAGTTCAAGGCCGGTGATCGCCATGGACTACAATCTCTATGTCAGGCATTCCGGCGGTTTCGAGCGGCCGAGCCAGGCAGCCGAGTTCAGCGATCGGACCTACCAGGCGTTCCGCGCCGCCTTCGACAAGCAATATCAGGGCAAGCGCATCCCGCTGGTGCTCAGCTTCCACTTCACGCCGATGAACAACGGCGCCTACTGGGACGCGCTGGAGCGCTTTGCCGACGAGACGTGCGTGAAAGCCGACGTCGAATGCATCAGTTTTCGCGATTATGTGCAGCGGCAACGTGGTAGCGAGAGGCAGGCGGCGGTGGGCGGCTGAGCCGCCAACCGTCTATGCAGATAGGATCAAGCCGGGTCGGGTGCCTTTGCCTGGCGGGCGAGGAAACGACGATCGATATCGGGAAGCGGCTCGCCGTGGATAATTGCCTCGAAGGCACGCAGGCGCTTGTAAATGGACAGAAGCTCGACAATCGTTGTCCACGCATTGACGAGATATTGGAACGAGGAGCGCACTTGCCCGAAGGCATCGAGAATTCGGTTCAATAGACCCAAACTGATTTTGGCGGCCACCATCGTTGGGACCAATACTATATAAGGGAATATATTATCTATCTGAAGATAAAATATGCGAGCCACATTGAAATACATGTAGTGAAAGTAAAGCCTAAAGTAATTTTGCCGCACATTGTTAAATAGTTCGGCGACAGTGGGCGGCCGAGCACGATTCGGATCATCTTCACCATAAACAAGTTCTTTTCGATAGGCAGCCTCGACGCGCTGGTTACGGAATTCGAGGCCTGGCAACTTGATGCCGACGAGCGCCAAGAAAGTAGTCCCAAAAATCGACCAAACAATCGCTACCACCACTAGGGAGTAAGGGACCTCTCCGACGATTGGCAATTCAGTTACATTTTTCGACAGAACGAGGAGAACGGGCAAGAATGCGATCAGCGTCATTACCGAGCGGACCAAATTCACACCGAGTGCTTCCATCGTCGTGGAAAAGCGCATGGTGTCGTCCTGGACACGCTGCGACGCTCCTTCGATAGTGCGAAGCCTGTCCCAATAGAACATGTAGTATTCATTCATCGCCGTGCGCCAGCGGAAGATCCAATGGCTCACAAAAAATAGGTTAAGGACACCCACGGCAACGGCCAATCCAGCGACCCAGGAGATGGTCAGCAGTTGGCTGTAGAAATCCCACGGCGTTGTCGAATACGCCTTGCCGAGCGCCCGCTGTATGAGATCGTAGAACGGTCCGTACCAAGCGTTAAAGGCTACATCCACTTGAACCTGGAAATAGATCACGAAGAGAATGAGCGCGGACCCAAGGATCGACCAGTTCTGCCAAGGATGGGGTGAATACCACCTCCAAAAGCCAGCGAAAAGCGCTACGCCCGTGCCGTAGTATAGGTAGAACCAGACGAACGGGTCAGACCAAAAGACTTCAACGCCAACGGGCGTGTCGGCTGCCACCGGAGCAAGCCCAATCAGGGTACCCAGCTCTTGGCCGCCGAAAAACCAAATTATGATGAGCAAAAGGCTCCAGACGGCGGCCGAGGTGAAAAACAGCTTCGGCTGCGGGAAGAAGGATACGAACACTGTGGTGAAATCCTCGGTCGGTGCGCAAATCAGCGGGGTTCAGCGGGCATAAAGTCACACATCAGGTGGAAAGCAAATGCCCGTACCCGATGCCCGGCATCGAGCAAGACCACAATCATGGCGATTTTGGCGCGGCCGACCAGGTGATCCCAGCAGATACCAGCAATACGCCAGCAGCGACGATCGAGGCCAGGAAGAAGTTGCCCGAGGCTTGCGCCAGCAGTCCGGCGACGATCGGGCCGACGATCTGGCCGATGCCGAAGGAAGCGGTCATCAGCGCAAAAATCCGGCGCGGCGCCTCCGGCACGAGCTGCCTTGCCGTCTGCAGGCCGAGCGCGGTGATGGCGATGAAGGTGCCGCCGAGCAGGACGCCCGCCAGCAGCGGCCCGGCGGTGCCGCCGATGGCGACGCTGGCGGTGACGCCGACCACCTCGACCAGGCAGCCCACGGCATAGGCGGTATAAAGCCCGATCCGTGCCGCTACCTTCTGCCACAGCCAGACCGAGGGAAAGCCGGCAAGGCCGGTGACCATCCAGACGCTTGCCTCGAAGACGCGGCCGCCGCCGCCCTGGCGCACGATGGCGACCAGGAAGGTCGCCGTCACCACATAGCCGAAGCCGAACAGGCCGTAGGCAACGATGACTTTTGCCAACGACCGGTCCCTCGGCAGTGCCGGTTCGCGGTCGGCCACGCCGCGGCCAGGTGCGGTGCTGCCGGCGAGCAAGGCGACCATCGCAAGGCCGCCGGCGGAAATCGCTGCCGACCACAGCCAGCCCGAAGCCCAGCCGGCATGTTCGGTGACCAGAACCGCCATCAGCGCTGAGGATGCCGCGATGCCGAGGCCGACGCCGCCGAAATGCAGCGCCTGCAGGTCGCTTCTGTTGGCGGCTGCCAGGTGACCGAAGACGATCGAGGCCATGAACACCATGACGAAGGCGCTGGCGAGACCGGCAAGGAAGCGGAGGACGACAAAGGCGGTCATCGTCTCGCTCAGCCCCATCAGGGCGGCGAGCGCAGCACTGGCGGCAAGGCCGCCAAACATCAGCAGCCGCTCGCGCCCATGCGCCCAGCCGCCTGCCGCCGCAAGCGCGCCGACGAGGTAGCCGAGATAATTGGCCGACGCGATCCAGCCGGCATCGGCCGGCGACAGATGCAGTTCTTCCATCATTCCGGGCAGGATCGGCGTGTAGACGAAACGGCCAATGCCCATGGCAACGGCCATGGCGATCATGCCAGCGAGAGCTTGGCGCAAGGGTGATGGAGCGGCGTTCATTGCAGCGCACCATAGAATTGGCGACCGATGAAACAATCCGCTTTGTGTTGGGCCAGCGGGCGCGACTAACGCCCCCGCATCTCAGCCGCAGCCGACCGCCCCGGTCTCGTAGGCGGTGCGGCGCGCCGTCAGCCGGAACGGGATATCTCCGAGTTCGCGTTCCGACATGGTGTCCAGCACCGGATGCGACAATGGGTCGGTAACCCAGTCGATGACATCGCCGCCGTGCATCCCATCATAGCGGTCCGGCCGGAGGCCGGCAGCGGCTAAGATCTTGAACAATGTACGATCGTCATCCTCGCCTCCTCGGTCTGACTGTCCCACTAAAATCTGCCTTGTCGGGCTGTCTTTCAATTGAGATTTCAGCCGCGCCGGTTTAGAAAAACTGAAATGGCTATGCTGAACCGCGTCCATCTCAACGGCCTGCGCGCCGTCGAAACCGTCGCCCGCCTCGGCTCGCTCGCGGCGGCGGCCGGCGAACTCAACGTCTCGGTCAGCGCCGTCAGCCAGCAGATCAACCGCACTGAAAAGCAGCTCGGACAGGCGCTGTTCGAACGCACCGCAAGCGGGCTGGTGCTGACCGAATTCGGAACGGTTTTTTCCGCCCGGCTGGGCGCCGGTTTTCGCGAGCTGGCGCAGGCGGTGGCGCTGGCCGATGAGGCAAGCCAATGCACGCTGGTGGTTTCGGTGGCGCCGGCCTTCGCCTCGAAATGGCTGCTGCCGCGATTGTCGCGGCATTTCGACCGCCATCCCAACGTGCTGCTGCGCATCGACGCCTCGGTGCGCCTCGCCGATCTCGAACGTTCCGACATCGACATCGCCATCCGGCTTGGCGACGGCAAATGGCCGGGCGGCCGGGCGGAACTTTTGTTGGCGCAGGAAGTCTTTCCGGTCTGCGCGCCGGTGATCGCCAAGAAACTGAAGTCGATCGAAGACCTGGCGCAGACCTGCGCCATCACCGACGAGCGGGCGATGATCAACTGGGAGAGCTGGTTCAAGGCTGCCGGGGCCGAGCCGGTCAGCTTCCGCAAGGGCGCGCGCTTCACCGACCCGATGCTGTGCCTGGAATCGGCAATCGCCGGCCACGGCGTCATGCTCGGCTGGCAATTGCTGGCCGCCGATGCGCTGGCCGACGGCCGCCTCGTCGCGCCTTTCGGCGTGCGGGCGCAGAGCGGCCTCGGCTACTGGCTGGTGACCTCGGCCACCAAGACCGAAAGCCGCAAGGTGCGCGATTTCAAGATCTGGATCCGCGAAGAGATCGCGGCGACCGTGGCGCAGTTCAGCGCGCTGGAAAGCGCTGCCTAGGGCTGTCCGTCGCGACGGTGCTGGAAAGCACAGCCGCGCCGGCCTATGTTGGAACTCTCACTCCCGGACCAAGGCAGGCAGGATCATGACCACACATTCGCGCGGCGTTTCCGCAACCATCGACCCGGTGAAGCTCGACAGGCTGGCGGAAGTCGCCATCAAGGTGGGGCTGCAATTGCAGCCGGGGCAGGATCTGGTGCTGACCTCGTCGATCGCCGCACTGCCGCTGACCAGGCGCATCGTTGAGCACGCTTATAAAGCGGGCGCCGGCCTGGTGACCCCTATCTTCAACGATGACGAGATCATGCTGGCGCGCTTCCGCTACGGCGCGGATGCCGGCTTCGACCGCGCCGCCGGCTGGATGTATGAAGGCATGGCGAAGGCCTTTTCCAACAATGCGGCGCGGCTTGCCGTGCGCGGCGAGGACCCGTCGCTGTTGTCGGCGCAGGACCCGGCGAAAGTGGCGCGCGCCAACAAGGCGAACTCGATGGCCTACCAGCCGGCGCTGGAAAAGATCACCGGCTTCGACATCAACTGGAACATCGTCGCCTACCCGGATCTCGCCTGGGCAAAACAGGTCTTCCCCGGCGATGCCGACGATGTCGCGGTGGTGAAGCTCGCCGATGCGATCTTTTCGGCATCACGGGTCGATGTGGAAGACCCGATCGCAAACTGGACGGCGCACAATGCAGCGCTGCGCGGCCGCACAAAGTGGCTGAACGAGCACAATTTCCATGATCTGCATTTCAGCGGCCCGGGCACCGACCTGACCGTCGGGCTGGCCGATGGCCATGAATGGATGGGCGGCGCCTCGACTGCCAAGAACGGCGTCACCTGCAATCCGAACATCCCGACCGAGGAGGTCTTCACCACGCCGCATGCACGGCGCGTCTCCGGCCATGTATCCTCGACCAAGCCGCTGTCCTACCAAGGCACGCTGATCGACGATATCTCGGTGCGTTTCGAAGAGGGCAGGATCGTCGAAGCCAAGGCTTCGAAGGGCGAGGACGTGCTGAAGAGAGTGCTCGACACCGACGAGGGTTCGCGCCGGCTCGGCGAGGTGGCGCTGGTGCCGCATTCCTCGCCGATCTCGGCCAGCGGCCTGCTGTTCTTCAACACGCTGTTCGACGAGAACGCCGCCTGCCACATCGCGCTCGGGCAGTGCTATTCAAAATGCTTCGTCGACGGCGCCTCGCTCAGCCAGGACGAAATCGCCCAGCGCGGCGGCAACAAGAGTTTTATCCACATCGACTGGATGATCGGCTCGGACAAGATCGACATAGACGGCGTGCATAAGGATGGCCGCAAGGTGCCGGTGATGCGCAAGGGCGAGTGGGCGTAAAGGGGGCGGATGGCCTTCGACCTGACGGTCAAGCGAATTTACGAAGCACCCGCGCCCGATGACGGGCAGCGGGTGCTGGTCGATCGCATCTGGCCGCGCGGCGTCAGCAAGGAGGATGCCGCGCTGACGCTGTGGCTGAAGGAGATCGCGCCGAGCGATGAATTGCGGAGGTGGTTCGGACATGAGCCGGCGCGATGGGCGGAGTTTCAGGTGCGGTATTCGGTCGAACTGGATGGGAATAGAGAAGCGGTGGCGAAACTGCGTGGCTTGCTCGGCAAGGCCAAGGTGACGCTGCTTTATGGCGCGCATGACGAGGCGCATAACAATGCGGTGGCGTTGGCGGGATATTTGCGCGGGACGGGTTGAGAGACAGCGAACCGCTGCATACGCCGCAAGCGAAAGCCTTCACAATTAGCGATCGCCCTCCACGCGTTCGTCATCCTCGGGTCTGCGCTGCGTCGCTTCGCTCCTTGCTACGCCATAGGCTGACGAGGCAAGGCTACGCTACTTCACCACCCCTTCATAAGCCTCCGGCTTGAACCCCACCAAAATCTCATCCCCGACCTCGAGCACCGGGCGCTTGATCATCGTCGGGTTGGCCAGCATCAGCTTCCTGGCCTTCTTCTCGTCGAGCCCTTGCTTGTCCTTGTCCGGCAGTTCGCGAAATGTGGTGCTGCCCTTGTTGAGCAGCTTTTCCCAGCCAACCTTGCCGACCCACCCGTCCAGTCTGCCCGCCTCTATCCCCTCGGCCCGGTAGTCGTGAAAGCGGTAGGGCACAGCATGGCCCTCCAGCCAGGTGCGCGCCTTGCGGATCGTGTCGCAGGTGGTGATGCCGTACATGGTGATCGTCAAAACGCGCTTCCCTTGACTGACAGTCGAATCCTCAGACAGCCTAAAACCGCCCTCCCCGCTTTGCCAGCTTCCCAATCGCTAGCGGCGCTTTTTTAGAGGTTGCCAATACTAAGGAAATTTCCTAAGTATCTGCCTGCACCGCGTCGACAGACCTCAGGATCGCCCATGCCAAGCCTCCTCGCCCCAACTACAAGTCTCCCGCCGATCGACGGCATCTTCCGCGCGCTGGCTGACCCGACGCGGCGGCGCGTGGTCGAGCGGTTGAACCGCAGTCCGGCCTCGGTCAGCGAGTTGGCGCAGCCTTTCGAGATGGCGCTGCCTTCCTTCATCGAGCATCTGAAAGTGCTGGAAGGCTGCGGTCTGGTGCGATCGGAAAAAATCGGCCGCACCAGGACCTATCAGCTGGCGCCCGAACCGCTGCAGCTCGCCGAAAACTGGCTGGCCGAACAGCGCACGCTGTGGGAGCGCCGACTCGATCAATTCGACGCCTATGTGATGAGCCTCAAGGAGCAAGAAAAGTGAGCTATCCCTTCAAGCCCGACCCCAGACTGGACCTTGTGCTGGAGCGCAAGCTCGACGCGCCGCGCGAACTCTTGTGGAGCGCGATGACGGTGCCGGAGCATGTCAAGCAATGGTTCACGCCCAAGCCCTGGCTGATCACCGATTGCGAGATCGACCTTCGTCCGGGCGGACTGTTCCGGACGCGCATGCAATCGCCCGACGGCAAGGAGCTCAACGACCGCCATTGCTGCTATCTCGAGATCGTGCCGAACGAGCGGCTGGTGTGGACCGATGCGCTGCTGCCGGGCTATCGGCCCTCGGGCGAGCCCTTCATCACCGCAGTCATTTCGCTTCAGTCGGATGACAAGGGCACGCGCTACACGGCAACGGCCATCCATCGCGACGAGGCTACCCGCAACAATCATGAAGAGATGGGGTTCTTCGACGGCTGGGGCACGGTGGCCGATCAGCTGGCGCAGTATGTGAAGACCATTTGAGCTTTTCCCACTGCGGCCAGGACTTTGTCCCGGCCGCCTGGTTTTTGGGTCGTGCAGCGAAGCGCGCGCCGGAACCCGACGGCACCCGGGCTCAGTAGTAGAAGCGCTCTTCGGTGATCTTGCCGTTCTTGACCGTGTACAGGCCAACCTCGTCCATGGTGACCCGTTCGCCGGTGGCCTTGGGCGTTATGTCGAACTTGAAGCGCACCGCGAACTGGTCGCCGTTGACATAGGGGCCTTCGACAGAGCCGCCATGGACTTCGTGGTTCGCTTGCCACCATTCGCCCTTTTGCCTGAGAGCCTCCTTGCCACGGGCGATGGCCATCGGCCCCTCCATGGCTTCGAGGCTGACGATATCATCGGCATTGTACTTTTCACCAGCACCCAGGTGATCCCCCTGCTGGAGCATTTCGGTGAAATCCTTGGCAACATCCGCGATGGTCATGTGTGTTCCTCCTGTTCAGACTGGTTTGAAGTAGGGAAGCGCTTGCCGGCCCGCCACCTTTACCCGCACGACAGCTGACACGGTGTGTCAGGACGATGGATATAGCGCGGCTGTGTGACGACGATTGCGGCGGCGTCGGACAGCGACTTCGGTTGCAGACAAAAGCCAATTCCGCAATGCTGGGTGCATGTGCAACCTCTACAACATCACGACGACGCAAGAGGCGGTCCGCCAATGGACCCGCACATTGCACGATATCAGCGGCAACCTCGAACCTTCGCTTGATGTCTATCCCAATCAACCTGGGCTTGTCGTTCGCAACAGGGCGGATGGGGAGCGTGAACTGGCGAAACTGCTTTGGGGTTTGCCAACGCCGCCCGAGCGCATGAAAGGTAAGGCCGACTACGGCACCACCAACGTTCGCAATCCGCAATATTCGCACTGGCAGCAATATGTGGGGGTCGAGCACAGATGTGTCGTGCCGGTGACCAGCTTTGCCGAGCCCAGCCCTGCGGCGAACGATAAAGACCCGGAAACAGGAATCCAGCGAAATTACTGGTTTGCCCGTGGCGAGAGCCGGCCGTTGTTCTTCTTCGCTGGTTTCTGGACGTCTTGGCAGGGCGTGCGAAAGGTCAAGGACGGTCCCGGCGACTTCGAGCTATACGCCTTCATGACCACCAAGCCTAATGCTCTCATTGCGCCGATCCATGAGAAGGCTATGCCCGTGATCCTCACCACGCCGGAGGAAACCGAGGCTTGGCTGACGGCGCCATGGTCGAAAGCACGGCATTTGCAGCGGACGGCGCCCAACGACGCGTTGGTGATCGTTGAGAAGCCAGCCACACAGATCAAGTTCCCACCACAGGCCCCGGCCCAAGGGTCTCTGTTTTAGCCCGAAATCGGCTCTCCTCAATCGTCGTCTCGCCAGATTACCCGGCGAACCATGCGGATTTCGACAAGACGTCTGACGCGAATTTTAAGGCGTTCAGCAGCGCTTGGCAGAATGATGCCTGCATCGAGCTCACGACCTTTGCAGCGCTCGCACCGCATGTGCCGCTCCACATCCCAAAAGGGGATATCACCAACCAGCTTTGCGAGATCGCCAGGCAGATAGTGTCGAGTGATGTTGCAGTTCCGACATCGAACACGAATTAGCTGCCCGACTTCATGCGCCAAGCAGAGGGTTTGCACATTTCGGCGCGGTCGGGTGCTTAGTTCGGGCATCCCGCAAAGTAGGAATATGTTCCTTTGCGAGTCAATTCACACTTAATTCCACCTTGGCGATCTTCACAGCAGGTTAAATCCAACCGTCGATGAAGGGATTGGGTTGGATCAGCTTGGCAGCATAGGGCAGTTGGCACCACGGCGCAGGCTGATATGCGCCACGTCGCCGACGCTGAATTGAAAGCCCTCGGCCTGGCGCGGCGCATCGATCACCACCGGCAATCCCTGCCCCAGCTCAGCATGCAGCCGCAGCGTGCGGCCGTGGAAGACGATGGAGTTGACGCGCGCCGGCGCGGTGCCGGCGGCGGCATCGGTGGTGGCCAGCAAGTCCTCGGGGCGAACGCCGATGGTGCGCTCAGTGCCTTCGCCGGGTGTGTCGCCGGTTTCAGATGTTGCTTCCAGCGAAAGCCCGCCAGCGGCGAAGCGCAGGCGGTCGCCGTCGCGGCCGATGAAGCGCGATTGCAAGAGGTTCATGGTGCCGATGAAGCTTGCGACGAATTTCGTCGCCGGCCGGTCGTAAAGCGTGGCCGGCGGCGCGATCTGCTCGATGCGGCCCTTGTTCATGACGACGATGCGGTCGGAGATCGACAGCGCTTCGGTCTGGTCGTGGGTGACCATGACGAAGGTGGTGCCGAGCCGCGACTGCAGCCGCTTCAGTTCGACCTGCATCTGTTCGCGCAGATGCGCATCGAGCGCCGACAGCGGCTCGTCGAGCAACAGAACGCGCGGCTCGCAGACTATGGCTCGGGCGAGCGCGACGCGCTGGCGCTGGCCACCCGACAGTTCGGAAACGCGGGCGCCGAGCTTGTCGGCGAGGCCGACCATGTCGAGGGCTTCGCGGACGCGCCTTGCCTGCTCGGCGCCGGACAGTTTGCGCAGCGACAGGCCGAAGCCGACATTCTCGGCGACGTTCATATGCGGGAACAGCGCATAATCCTGGAACACGGTGTTGACGGGACGGTCGAACGGCCTGAGCGCGGTGATGTCGCGACCATCGAGCAGCACCTTGCCGCTCGATGGGCTCTCGAAACCGGCAATGACGCGCAGGCTGGTGGTCTTGCCGCAGCCCGAGGGCCCGAGCAGGGTGATGAACTCGCCGCTGATAATGTCGAGATCGACGGCGTCGAGCCCGACAACGCCGCCGGGGAAAACCTTCGAGACCGTGTCCAGGCGTACCAGCGCATCAGGCGCCATCGCGAACCTCGGACGGCTTGGTGGTGTTGACCCAGAGGATCTGGCAAGGCTCGGTGCCGGGATTGCGGAAGGCGTGCAGAAGCGTGCTCTTGAAGGCAAAGGAGTCGCCGCTCTTCAGCACGTATTTTGTCGAGTCCACCACCAGTTCGACCTCGCCCGACAGGACATAGCCGAACTCGTGACCGATATGCGCATAGGCTTCCGCCGTGCCGCCATCGGCTTCCACGGTCACCAAGAGGCCGGTCAGCGCCGCGCCCGGCGGCGACAGCAGCGCCTTGGCGATGCCTTCCGACTTGACCGGGAGCTGCCGCCTTTTGTCGGCGCGCACGCAATAGAGATCGTTGGCGGCTTCGTTGCCGTCGGTGATCAGCGCCGAAGGCTCGATGTCGAGCGCGGCCGCAAGCGGCCAGATCACCTTGACGCGCAGCGAAGACAGGCCGCGCTCGATCTGGCTCAGCGCACCAATGGAGACGCCGGCTTTTGCTGCCAGCTCGGCCAACGACAAATTGCGCTCCAGCCGCAGCGCCCGCACGCGCCGGCCGACGCGAATGTCGGCGTCGGCCTTGGGCTTCTCGGTTGCGTCGTCAAGCATGTCCATGCGTGGGTCCTCGTCTCTTTATTGGCGCGGCGCGGGGTTGATAGGCTCCCCCTTCTCCCCTTGTGGGAGAAGGTGTCGCCGAAGGCGACGGATGAGGGGTGTTCCAGCGGAGTGAGACGTTGGCGTTCCTTGGAACACCCCTCATCCGTCTCGGCGCTGTGCTCCGATCCACCTTCTCCCACAAGGGGAGAAGGGGACACCCCAGCCTCAGTTCACCCCCCAGCCTTCACCTTCTCGAACATCTTCGCCACATCGTCATTCTGCTTCATCGGGCCGGTGAAGATGGTGGTCTTCAGCATCACCTCCGGGTCCGCCGGCAATTGCAGCTTGTCCAGTTCGTCCTTCGCCACGCCGGCGAAGGCGGTGCTCAGCGAGCTGCCATAGCCGTAGGCCTGGATCAGGTACTTACCCGAGTCGGCGTCGAGCCGGCTGTTGATGAAGTCATAGGCGAGGTCGACGTTTTTGGCGTCCTTGAGCATGACGAAGCCGCAGGCCCAGGTCAGCATGCCCTCCTTCGGCTTCATGAACTCGACCGGCACGCCCTGCTTCTTCAGCGAGGTTGCCGACGCGTTCCAGGTCATGGCGGCGACCAGCTGGCCGCTGGCCAGCGCCTGTTCGACCGAGGTCATGTCGGTGGTGTAGTTGGAGAGCAGCGGACGCTGCTCGCGCAATTTTTCCGCCACCTTGTCCATCTGCTCCGGCGTCATATCGAAGGGGTTTACGCCGGCCAGAAGTGCTGCAACGATCGGCGTGTCATGCACGGCATCGATGGTCGCCATGCGGCCGGCATATTGCTTGTCCCACAGAAGGTTCCAGCTCGCTTCCGGGTTCTTCACCAGATCGGTGCGGTAGAGGATCGAGGTGTTGCCCCAATCCCACGGCACCATCCAGACCTTGCCGTCGCCGGCCTGGATGTCGGGCAGGTTCTTGAACACCGGGAAGATCGAATCCCAGTTCTTGATGCGCTTGGTATCGATCGGCTGCAGCAGGCCTTCCTTGTTCCAGCGCGCCACCTTGTCGTAGCAGGGATGGGCGATATCGGGGCGGAAGCCGGCCTTGACCTTGGTGAAGGCATCGTCGTCGTCGCCGAAGATCGAGGCCTCGACGCCATCGGGATGGGCCGTCAGGAAGCTCTTGTTGAAGTCTGGCAGTTCATAGCCGGACCAGGTGAAATATTGCAGCTTGTCGGCGGCGAAGGCGACAGTCGACGACAGGACGATTGCAAGCGCGGCAAGCCCGGTGCGGGCTGTCTTTGCAGTGATCGATTTCGGGCCAGTGATCGATTTCAGCCCAGTAATTGATTTCGGGTCGAATGCCATTTCGGTTCTCCTCTTTTGTTATGGGTCAGGCTGGACTGGTGGGCGCCGTCCGACGGGCTGTGCTCAGCCCGCGATGGCGCAGGATTTCGGCGATGCCGGCGATGATGACGGACACAGCAAGGATAGCTGTCCCCAGCGCCATCACGGTCGGCAGCGAGCGAGGAAAACGCAGTTGGCTCCAGATGTAGAGCGGCAGCGTCGGCTCGGTGCCGGCGAGGAAGAAGACGACGATGAACTCGTCGAAGGAAATCAGAAAGGCCAGCATGAAGGCCGAGACGATGGCCGGCAGCGAGAGCGGCAACATCACCCGCCGGAAGGTCGTCCAGTCGGAAGCGCCGAGATCGAGTGCGGCCTCGCGAATGGTTTTCGGAATTGCGGCAAACCGGCTGCGCATGATCACCACGGTGGTCGGCAGCGCCACCAGTATGTGGCCGAGAACGATGGCGATGCGCGACGGGCCGAGGCCGATGAGATTGACGAGGATCAGCAACGATATGCCGACGATGACGCCGGGGATCAGGATCGGCAGCCTGGAGATGGCGCTGATGGTGGCGGCGAGCGGCGAACGACCGTAGAGGTCCATATAGGAGACGGTGATGCCGCAGAGCGTGGCGCCGGCGGCGGCCACGACGCCAATGACGAGACTGTTCAAAAGCGCGCCGGACAGCGCCGGATTGCCATAGAGCGTGGCATACCATTCGAGCGTGAAGCCCTGCAGCGGAAACGCGGCCTGGATGGAGTTGTTGAAGGAAAACAGCGGGATCAACAGCACCGGCAGATAGAGGAAGACGAGATAGGCAAGCACATAGACGCCGAGCCAGCCGCGGCCATCATCTCTCCGCGCCGCGCTCATGTGCGGCTGCCGAATTTGCGGTCGGCGCCGCGTGCGACCAGCACCACGCAGAGGATGACCAGCATCACGCAGACTGAAAGTGCCGCCCCGAACGGCCAGTCATTGGCCTTGCCGAACTGCGACTGGATCAATGTGCCGATCATGGTGCTGGCGGGACCGCCGACCATGGCCGGGGTGACATAGTCGCCGACCGTCGGCACAAAGACGACGAGGGCGGCCGCCAGAACGCCCGGCATCGAATTGGGCAAGACGACGCGGCGAAACGCCGTGAACGGTCTGGCGCCGAGATCGGAGGCGGCTTCGAGCAGTGATTTCGGGATGGTGTCCAGCGCCACATAGATCGGCAGGATGGCGAAGGGCGCATAGGCATGCGCCAGCGTGACGACCACCGCCGCCGGCGTGTTGAGGAAGGCCAGCGTCGGCTCCGACCAGATGCCGCTTTCGATCAGCGCCGAGTTCAAGACGCCGTTGTAGGCGAGCACGATCTTCCAGGCGAAGACGCGCAGGAGATAGCTGGTCCAGAACGGCAGGGTCACCAGAAACAAAAGCAGGCTGCGGCGGCGGCCGGCATAGAAAGCGAGATAGTAGGCGACGGGATAGGCGGTGACGACGGTCGCCAGCGTCACCAGGCCGGCGATCACCAGCGAGCGCAGCGTCACCGTCCAGTAGAGCGGATCGGAGACCACGGTGATGAAGTTGCCTGCCGTGAAGCCGGCGCCGAGCAGCGAACCGTCATTGCCGCGAAGTGAGAGGAAGAGCACAAGGCCAAGGGCAAACAGGATCAGGAACAAGGTGACCAGCCCGCCCGGCAGCAACATGGCGAAGCGGAAGCCTCGGGACGACCCTGCCGGCGCTTCTGTTGCAACGATGCTCGACATCGGACTGCTCAACGGAAATATGAAATCGGCTTAGCTTTTTTCATATTTGTGAAACTGTCAAGCTGAATCCACGAGGCCTAGGCGACCGGCACCCAATCAGCGCTCGAAGGCGTCGAGCATCCGGTACCAGGCGATGGTCGCGGCGACGCCGACCTGGCGGAAGGCGTGGAACGGGATCGGCCGGACCGGCGACAGCGGGAACGGCAATTGATTGACATCGCCGCCCGCGAGGTAGCCCGCCATGCGTTTTCCCAGCGCGGTCATCAGGCCGACGCCCCTGCCCTGGCAACCAACCACGGCGAGCAGGCCCTTTTCCGGCTCATGGATGTGCGGCAGGTGATCCGGTGTCATCGCCACGCGGCCGAACCAGCGCTTCTCGATGACGACATCGGAGAGCGCCGGATAGAGCCGCACCAGCGCGTGCTGCAGATGCGCCCAGTCGGCCTCGCTCCTCGGCCGCGCCATGCGGCCGCGGCCGCCAAGCACCAGATGGCCGTCGGCTGTTTTGCGGTAGTAGACGAGAATGCGCCTGGAGTCGGACACCGCCTGCCCTTCCGGCAGGATCGTCGCCGCAAGGTTGGATGACAGCGGCGCGGTCGCGACCTGGAAGGAATGCAGCGGCACGATCGTTTCCGCGAGGCCCGGAAGCAGTCCATCGGTATAGGCGTTCGTCGCCAGGACAACCGCTTTCGCCCGCACCTCGGCGCCGCTTTCGGTTGAGACACGCCAAAGGCCGGCCTCCTTGCGGAGTTTCACCACCTTCTGCCGCTCGGCAATGCTGGCGCCGGCGGCGGCGGCGATGCGCGCCAGTTCCACTGTATAGGCGAGCGGATCGATGATGCCGGCGCGGCGGTCGAGCCAGCCGCCGAGATAGCCTTGCGCGCCGGTCATATCGGCGATCTCGCTTTCATTCAGAAGCCGGACATCGGCGCCACGCGCCCGCCATTGACCATCCCTGTTCGCCGCCGCTTTCAATGCGGTTTCGGTATGCGCGGCCTGGATCCAGCCCTTGCGGGTGAGCGGCACCGCCAGCTTTTCGTCGCGGATGAGATCGAACACCGTATCCGCCGCCGAGGCGGCGAAATCGACCAGCGCTTGGCCACGCTCGGGGCCGAAATGCTCGAGCAGCCATTCGGGATCATATTTCAGGCCGGGAATGACCTGGCCGCCATTGAGGCCCGAGGCGCCCTGGCCGATCTCGCCAGCCTCCAGCACCTGTACACCGAGACCGAGCCGGGCTGCGTGCAAGGCGGTCGACAGGCCCATGAAGCCGCCGCCGACGATGGCAACGTCGACCGGCGCAGTGACGAGCAACTGGAAGGCGGATGCGGTCTGCGGCTTCTGCCAGATCGGAACGGAAAACGGTGCGGGCAAGGCTTCACCTGGAGTATGCGGAAAATGAAAATTCTAGTGCCAGTTTCATTTTTTTGAAAGAGCGGGCCTCATGTCAGAACCGACAATTGCCTGCGCCACGGGATAGACCTTTGGCGTGAATCCGGTGAAAGTGCAGCGGCCCAGCTGCCATCTCGATCATCAAAGGACCGTAAGCCATGACGAACCCAACGCAGCTTCCCGCCGACGGGCTCTTCATCGGCCGAGCCAGGGCAAGCGATGCCTCGCATCCGCTGGTGGTCACCGTGCGCGACGGGATCGTTTTCGACGTCACCTCGACCACCGCACCCACAGTGCGCGACATCTGCGAGATGGCCGATCCGGCCGGACACGTGCGCTCAGCCAAGGGCGAACCGGTCGGCTCGCTCGACGCGATCGCCGCCAACAGTTTTCAGGCCACCCGCGATCCGGCAAAACCCTATCTGGTCTCGCCTGTCGACCTGCAGGCGGTGAAGGCGTCGGGCGTGACCTTCGTGGTCAGCCTGCTCGAACGCGTCATCGAGGAGCAGGCGCGCGGTTCGGCGGAAAAGGCCGACGCCATCCGCGCCGACATTGCCGGGCTGATCGGCCACGATCTGTCGAAGCTGAAGCCCGGCTCGCCTGAGGCGATGGAGATCAAGGCCAAGCTCATCCAGCGCGGCGCCTGGTCGCAATATCTGGAAGTCGGCATCGGCCCCGACGCCGAGATCTTCACCAAATGCCAGCCGATGGCGTCCGTCGGCTTCGGCGCCGATGTCGGGCTGCATCCGGTGTCGACCTGGAACAACCCCGAGCCGGAGATCGCCATGATCGCCGCCAGCACCGGCAGGATCGTCGGCGCCACCATCGGCAACGACGTCAATCTGCGCGACGTCGAGGGACGCTCGGCGCTGCTGCTCGGCAAGGCCAAGGACAACAATGCCTCGGCCTCGCTTGGGCCCTTCATCCGGTTGTTCGACGCAACATTTTCGATTGACGACGTGAAGCGCGCCACGGTGCGGCTGCAGGTCGAGGGCGAGGACGGGTTTTCGCTGGAGGGCGCGAGCTCGATGGCCGAGATCAGCCGTTCGCCCGAAGAGCTGGTCGCGGCCGCCATGGGGCCGCACCACCAGTATCCCGACGGCTTGGCGCTTTATCTCGGCACCATGTTCGTGCCGTCGAAGGATCGCGGCGAGAAGGGCAAGGGATTCACCCACAAGATCGGCGACATCGTCACCATCTCGTCGGAGAAATTCGGCGCGCTGGTGAACCGCGTGCTTCTGTCGCCCGATTGCCCGCACTGGACCTACGGCGCCAGCCATCTCATGCGGGACCTCGCCAAGGCCGACCTGATCTGATTTCGGAGCAGCCAGGACGAACGGATAGCCGATAAACGTTCCTATCCGGTCCCTGTAAGCCGTTTGTTAGCGGAATCCGGGTGACTGTATCGGAAATTCGCTCCAGGATCGGGGCGCGGTCTGTGGGGGCCGAATCGCATGCTCGGTTTGCCGATGATATCGGTGCGCAATCTCGCCATGCGTTATGGCGGCGTTGTCGCGCTCAGGGATATGAACCTGTCTGTCGGACAGGGGACGATCCATGCTGTCGTCGGTGAAAGCGGCGCCGGAAAGTCGACGCTGGTGAAGCTGCTTGCCGGCGTGCTCCGGCCCAACAGCGGCACCATCCGCGTCGGCGACCAGATGGTCACCGTCGACAGCCCGATCGCTGCACGCAAGCACAGCTTCGGCGTCGTCCACCAGGAACTCGGCCTGTTTGCCGACCGCTCGGTGCTGGCCAATCTGTTCGTCAATCGCGAGCCGTTGCGCAATGGCTTCGTCTCCAGGCGCGAGATGGAGGCACGCAGCCGCACCGTGCTTCGGCAACTCAAGCTCGACGTCGATGTCCACGCTCCTGTGGGACAACTCGGCATGGGCGAACGGCAATATGTCGAACTCGGCCGCGCAATTCTGGAAGGCCCGAGGCTGCTGATCCTCGATGAACCGAATTCTGCGCTCGACCGGCGCCAGACCGAGCACCTGTTCACCGTACTAAGAGACCTCAAGGCCAAGGGCACGAGCGTGCTCTATGTCTCGCACCGGCTGGAGGACGTGTTTGCGATCGCAGACCAGGTCACGGTGATGCGCAACGGCCGTGACGTGCTGACAAGTGAGCGCTCGGCGTTGAGCGAAGCCGATGTGATCGACGCCATGATCGGCCAGCAGCGCGACAGCCTGTTCCCGCCTGCACTGCCGGCCAATGCCAGCACGATAAGGCCGCGGATCACGGTGGAGGGTCTGAGCGGCGGCCGGATTTCCGGCGTCAGCTTCACCGCCCGCTCCGGCGAGATCCTCGGCTTGGCCGGGCTTGAGGGGTCAGGCGTTGAACACCTGTTCGAGATGCTGTTTGGCCTGCGCAAGGCGCAAAGCGGCAGGGTGCGGCTCCCCGACGGCTACGGCTTGCCTGGAAATCCGACCGAAGCGGCGCGGCGCGGCATCGGCCTGGTGCCGGCCAACCGCCTGTGCAACGGCCTGATGCCCGACCGGTCGCTGGCCTTCAACATAGGCAACATCGCTACCGGCGCCCGCAACTGGGGGTCGCGCCGCTACTCGCCCAAGGCCGCGATCGCCGCCGCCGCAAGGCAGATCGATGCGCTGCGCATCAAGGGCCTGCCGGACGCGCCGGTGAATTCGCTGCTGGCCGGCGATCAGCAGAAGATCGTAATCGCCAAATGGCTGGAGACGGCGCCGCAAGTGCTGCTCCTAGACAATCCGGCTGGCGGTATCGAGGCGGCTGCCAAGCGCAAGATCTATGCGCTGATCCGGCAGATGGCAGCCAATGGCTGTATCGTTTTGCTGCGTTCGGTCGAGCCGTCCGAACTGACCAACCTCAGCAACCGCGTCCTTGTCTTCCACCGCGGCCGGGTCGCCGGCGAGTTGTCCGGCGCCGAGATGAAGCGAAGGACAGTGCTGCAACTGACCACCACCGGCGAGATGCCGGAGGCGGAGCGGCCGAAAAAGAAACTCGTGGGAGCCATGGCATGACACGATTGGATCCCATGCTACAGCTTGCCGGTTCGGCTGCCCACCCGAAGCGCAGCCTTCGCCTGCCCGTCGAACTCAGGCCGCTCATCGGGCTCGTTGTCCTGGTGGCGATTACAGGCTTTGCCCGGCCGGATTTCCTCGACGAGGCCAATGTGCTGTCGTTGCTGGAAACCGCTGCGTATCCCGGCATGCTGGCGATCGGCATGGTGTTCGTGCTCGCACTCCGCGAGATCGACCTTTCCGTCGGCTGGATGTTCCATCTCGCGGCCCTTCTCACCGCATTCCTTCTGGCCGCCGGCATTGACCCGTGGCTTGCCGCCCTTGCCGGCGTGCTGCTCGGCGCCGGGCTCGGCCTCGTCAACGGCCTGCTGGTGGTGGCGCTGCGACTGCCGGCCATCGTCGTTACGCTGGGCACCTTTGCAATGTTCCGGGGCCTGGCGGAGGTGGCCGTCAAGATGCAAGCGACAGCTCCGGCCAGCCCAAGCGGCGACTTCTTTGAGATCGTTCACGGCAAGCTGTTCGGCCTTGTGCCGACGGCTGTCTTTGTATTCGTCGCAATGGCGGTGGTGATGCACCTCGTGCTTCACCGCAGCCGCTTCGGCTACCGGATCCAGGCCGTCGGCAGCAATCCGCAGGCGGCGCTCTATGCCGGCATCCCGACAGGTGCTGTGCGGCTGCAGACGCTGGTGCTGATGGGCGTCGTCTCGGGGCTGGCGGGCGCGCTGTGGCTTGGCTCTCCCGTTACCGACGTCGACCAAGGCGGCGGTTTCGTGCTGATGGCGATTGCCGCGGCGATCATCGGCGGCACCTCGCTTTCCGGCGGGCGCGGCACCGTCTTCGGTGCGGTGATCGGCATGCTGATCGTCCAGGTCATCTTGAGCGGCGTGACCCTGTTGGGCATCGACGCCGCATGGAGCCCCTTCGTGATCGGCGCGGTGATGGTGCTGGCGCTCGCGCTCGACCGGCTGGCCAAGGTGCTGCCCAACCGCCAGGCCGAGCGCTTCCAGGAAAATCCGCGCGCCTGAGTTTAAGCCCCGCCTGCTTGCCGGGAAATATCTCTATCTCTTGGTTGACGCAATTCCGGACGGAAAACCGTTTCACACTTTTCCTGGAATCGCCCTCTAACTGATGCGATCTGATGGGATCGATGATGGCGCGTTGCATCGCGCCACCATCCATTGGGCGGATGGAGGCTTGCCATCGGCCGCAAAAGAAGATGCTCTGCGCATCCGGGTCGGCGCTGGCAGGAGGAGAGGATCAAGGGCATGGCCCGGATCATCGCCGGACGTGGAGGTCGTTTTTCAACATGGGAGGAAAGCAAATGCTGACGAGGCTACGATTACTCGTGCTTGGCTTGATTGTGGCGCTGGCCGTTCCGGCGGCGGCACAGGCCAAGACGTTCTACTGGATTTCGCATGGCGGCCCGGCCGACCCGGTATGGACCTACTTCCTGGCCGGCGCCAAGCAATGGGCGAAGGACACCGGCAACACCGTCAACACTTCGTTCCACAATGGCGACGTTGCCTCGCAGCAGGAGGCCGTGCGCGCCGCGATCTCGGCAAAGGCCGACGGCATCGTCACCACCAGCCCCGATCCGGGCAGCCTGATCGAAATCGCCAAGGAAGCCAACACCGCCAAGATCCCGATCATCAACTTCAACACGCCCGATCCCAAGGCAAGCTTCGACGCCTATGTCGGCGGCGACAACGTCACCTTCGGCAAGCACTGGGCGCAATATCTGGTCGACAAGGGTCTGGTGAAGAAGGGCGACTTCGTCTGGATGCCGGTCGAAATCCCCGGCGCCACCTACGGCGTCCAGGAAGAGGAAGGCATCAAGAGCGTCTTCGAACCGCTGGGGATCACCTATGAGATCACCGAAGCGACGCTCGACCAGGCCGAAGCCATCAACCGCATGGTCGACTATCTCACCGCGAACAAGGCCAAGGTCAAGGCAATCATCGGCCTCGGCGATCTGGTCACCGGCTCGATCAAGCGGGTGTTCGACCAGGCCGGCATCAAGCCGGGCGAAATCCCGGTCGTCGGCTGGGGCAACTCGCTCGACACCACCCAGGAAGTGCTGACCGGCTACGTCAATGCCGGCCAGTGGCAGGACCCGCAGGCGACCAGCTACGTCGCGCTGTCGCTGGCCAACATGGCGGCGTCAGGCATTCCTCCGGGCTTCAACGTCATCACCGGCGCGCTCTATGAAAAGGACACCGCGCAGGTCTACGACGACATCCTGTCGGGCAAATAACCCAGACCTTCAACAGTCGCGGCCGCAGCCGCGGTCGCGACTGTCTTTCGCCGAGCCCTTCGCGTTGCGCGCTGGGCTCAGCCTTCCCCTTCCTGTCGCAGGTTATCAGTGGAAAACCGTTCGCTCATCCAACGCCTGATCGCGAGGCCGGAATTCGGGCCCTTCGTTCTGCTCATCGTCGAAATCGCGGTGTTCTGGAGCATCAACCACGATTTCCTGTCGCCGCAGAACATCTCCAACACGCTGGCCTTCACCGTCGAGCTCGGGCTGATCGCGCTGGCGATGACGCTGTTGATGACGTCGGGTGAATTCGATCTGTCGGTCGGCTCGCTGTTCGGCTTTTCGCCGGTGCTGATGTGGACGCTGTTCAACAGCGGCCTGACCTCGCTGGAGGTCGGCTTCCTCGCCGCGCTGCTGATCGCGGCCTTCATCGGCCTGGTCAATGGCTGGTTCGTCACGCAGCTGAAAATCCCATCCTTCCTGGTGACGCTCGGCATGCTGCTGGTGGTGCGCGGCACCGCGCTGTTCGTCACCGACGGCTTTCCGCAGCGGACGTGGAGCGCCGAGGGCAGCTGGCTGGCCGAAGCGCTGGTCGGTGATTTCTTCATCGGCCCGTTCCGCATCTACATGTCGCTCTTCTGGTTCATCGCGGCGGCCATCGCACTGGGCTACGTGCTGACGCAAAGCCGGACCGGCAACTGGATCCAGGCAGCCGGCGGCAATCCAGGCGCCGCAAGGGCGCGCGGCGTCAACGTCAGCGGCGTCAAGATCGGCCTGTTCGTGCTGTCGTCGGTGATGGCTTCGCTTGCCGGCGTCATCTCGTCGCTGCGCACGTCGGCCGCCAACCCCAACAGCGGCACCGGCTACGAGCTCGAAGTCATCGCCATGGTGGTGATCGGCGGCACGGCGCTGACCGGGGGGCGCGGCACCATCATCGGCACGGTGCTCGGCATCCTCATCCTGCGCGTCATGCGCAACGGCATCGTGCTGATCGGCGTGCCCGGGCTGGCCTACAACATCTTCATCGGCGCCATCATCCTCGGCATGATGGCGCTGCACTCATGGCTGGAACGCCGGCATCAGGCAGGGACCTAGAACCATGGCTGAACCGCTCATCCGCATGTCCAACATCAAAAAGTCCTACGGGCGCGTGCAGGCGCTCGAAGACGCCAATTTTCATGTCAACGAAAGGGAGATCGTCGGCCTGCTCGGCGACAATGGCGCCGGCAAATCGACGCTGATCAAGGTGTTGTCGGGGGCGGTGCCGCTGACCAGCGGCGACATTTTCATCCGCGGCAAGAAGGTCAATCTGCGCAGCACCAGCGACGCCATCGCGCACGGCATCGAGACGATCTACCAGGATTCGGCACTGGTGACGCAGCTGTCGATCGCGCGCAACCTGTTCCTCGGCCGCGAGCCGATCAAACCGCCGCGCTTTTTGAACCGCATGGACCAGGAGGCGATGAACAATGTCGCCCGCGACCTGTTGAAACAGGTCGGCATCTCCAAGAACATCCCGCCGACGACGCCGATCGGCTCCCTGTCCGGCGGCGAGCGGCAGGCCGTCGCCATCGCGCGCGCCATGCACTTCGACAGCGACCTGATCATCCTCGACGAGCCGACCAACAATCTCGGCGTCGCCGAGACGCAAGGCGTGCTGAGCTTCGTGCGCAACGCGCGCGATTCCGGGCATTCCTGCATCTTCATCGCCCACAACATCCACCATGTCTTCCAGGTGGTTGACCGCATCGTCGTCATGCGCCGGGGCAAGGTGGTGGCCGACGACATCGACCCGAAGAAGACCAGCGTGGCCGAGGTCGAACGCATCATCACCGGGATGTCCGACAAGGAGATCCGCGACGCCATCATCGAAGGCGGGCCATCGCACGGCTGAACCGTCTTCGCGCCGTCTGGCACGGAAACGCATCCGCTCTAACTCGTTGTAGAGCATGACCTTTTGACAAAACGGTTCCCGTTTGTCCGAGAAAACCGGTTCCCACTTTTCGGGATCATGCTCTATGACTACAGCCATGAAAGCCACCGTTGCCGACATAGCCAGGAGCTGCGGCCTGTCGACCGCGACCGTCGACCGGGTTCTGAACAACCGGGCCGGCGCGAGCGCCGCCAACCGCCAACGGGTGATGGAGGCGGCCAAGCAGCTCGGCTATTTGCCGGTGGTCGATCAGGTGACGCTGCCGTCGCGGCCGGCGCATCTTGAATTCTTCCTGCCGATCGGCGCCAACGGTTTCATGATCGACCTCGCCGGGCACATCGAGGACTATGCGGGGCGCCTGCCGCTGGTCGCCTCGTGCCGGATCCACAATCTCGGCGGCATCTCGCCGGCAGCGCTGCAGGCGGCGGTTGAAAATCTGTCGCTGAAGGCCAATGGCGTCGGCGTCATTGCCGTCGATCATCCGCGAACGCGCAACATATTGCGCGATGTGGTCGAGGCAGGCATCCGCCTTGTCACGCTGGTCTCCGACGTTCCAGCCGCCCCGCGTTCGGCCTATGTCGGCATCGACAACCGGGTTGCCGGACGCACGGCGGCGCTGTTGATGGGGCGCTTCCTCAATGGCCGCCAGGGTCATCTGGCGATGGTCGTCGGCTCGCGTTCCTATCGCGGGCACGAGGAGCGCGAGATGGGCTTTCGGTCGGTGCTGACAGAGGAATTCCCCAATCTCACGGTCTCGAGTGCGGTCGAGATCAATGACGAACCGGAGGGCAGCTACACCGCAACGATGCAGGCGCTGCACAACGAGCCGGAACTGCTCGGCATCTATTGCGTCGGCGCCGGGCGCTCAGGTGTGGCGAGAGCGCTGCTCGAGGCCAAGCCAAAGAAGAAGCCGGTCTTCATCTGCCACGACCTGACCAAGGAAACGCGCGGCTATCTCGTCGACGACCTCGCCGATGTCGTCATCGACCAGAATGCGCGGCTGATCGCGGAGCAATCTGTGATCCGCCTGCTCGGCTCGATCGCGTCCGCCGCGCCCTACCTGACGAAGAAGTTCATCGAGCCACGGCTGATCTTCAAGGAAAACGTGCCGGTGCAGTGAAGTCGCGCCGTGGCGGTTTCTCCGATTTGTACGACAAGTCGGGGTAGATGCCGCAAATCTGCACAGCAGCCATGCAACTTTCATTGTTGCCGAATCATTGGGCAACCCGTACTCATCTGGGTGTCGGCCATCTACTCCTCCCAGATGCGATGCCGACGCTGAGCGCGGTGCACCTCCTCCCGCATCTCGTTCGAAATCGAGCCCGCTGCCACCTCCTCCCGGCAGCGGGCTTTTTTCATTCTCAAATGAATCTAAATTAGAGTTGACGGGCAAGTTCGGAGAATAGCCAAAAGCCCCGCCGGATGATGGGGACTCCTCAACTCCGAAAGCTGGAATTCAGCGCGCCCTGAAAGAGCTGATCAGGCCTTCAGCCATGCGCACGAACTGCGTGCTGGGGCCCTGGCAGCCCATGGTCTGCACGCTGACGCGCGCCCCTTCGAACAGCAGCGACAGCGTATCGGCCAGAAGCTCGGCCTGACCGATGCCCGCATCCCGGCACAGCGCAACGAGGCGATCGCGCTGAGCGCTCTTGAGCTCCTTGATCACGCTCCTGGCGGGATGGTCCGGCTCGGTCAATTCGGCGGCGGCATTGGCCATGTCGCAGCCGCGACCGTCAGCCGCCAGGCAAGCAGCGGCCATGCGAATCCAGGCATGCAACTGGGCGAGCTTGTCGCCGGGATGCTCAGCCTCGAATTGGTCCCACATCGCGGCGCCTTTAGCCGCCGACGCGCGCAGGCATTGGACGATCAGTTCGTCCTTCGACTCAAAATGACGGTAGAGCGTCATCTTGTTGGTGCCGGCGGCTTCCGTGATGGCGTCGACACCGACGCCCTTGATGCCATGCTTGTGAAACATGTCCTGCGCCGTCTCCAGGATTCGGTCCCGGGGGCGCACGCGATCGGTAATGCCGTCTGCCATCGCAGTCTCCTTGTCTCCCTAAAAATTCGGTTCACCTCTTGACTAGGGTGTTACCGGTCTGTAACTATCCGAATGTTACTTACTGGTAACACCTATGTGGCCTTCCGTCAATAACAAGGCCGTGAACTGGTCCTGCCAGATCACAAAGGGTGAAAATTGCAGGTCATGCGGCTCCGGCCGGTGAAGAGATGAAAACCGGTTCGCGATCGTCCGATGCGGGCCGCTGGAATGGAGACGCTCCAATGTCGCAGCGCAAGGATTTGACCATCGATGAAGCCATCCGGGATCCGATGATCCGGTTGGTGATGAAAGCGGACCGCGTCAATCCGCGCGCCTTCGAAGCGATGCTGAGGACCGTTGCCGATGAGCAGGGCCTCAGCGGTGCGGCGCCGTCTTCGTATTTTTTGCAAGACCCGGGTTCGGTGCGCGGCCGGCGGCAGTCCCGGTCTGCCAATTCTTTTAAAGAGGCCGGTTCTTCTAAAGAGGTTTGCGTGTCGTGGTAAACTTTTTCATCCATCGTCCGATCTTCGCCTCGGCCATCGCCATCATCATGGTGCTCGCCGGGACGATTTGTTATTTCCTTTTGCCGGTTTCGCAGTTTCCCGACATCACGCCGCCGCAGGTCGTGGTCAGCGCCCATTATCCGGGCGCCAGCGCGCAAGTGGTCGCCGATACGGTGACGACGCCGCTGGAGCAGCAGATCAACGGCGTCGAAGGTATGACCTACATGTCGTCGTCGAGCTCCAATGACGGCTCCTCGACCATCACCATCACCTTCGATGTCGGCTATTCCTTGAGCACCGCGGCCGTCGACGTCCAGAACCGCGTCTCGCAAGCGGCCTCCTCGCTGCCGGCGATCGTCAACCAGGGCGGCGTGACGATCAAGAAGCAGAACCCGAATTTCGTCCTCATCGTCAACCTGACCTCGCCCGACAGTTCGGTCGATCCGGTGGCGCTGAGCAACCTCGCCTATCTGCAGGTCGTCGATCCGCTGAAGCGGCTGCCTGGCGTCGGCGACGTCCAGATATTCGGCGAGCGCCGCTATTCGATGCGCGTCTGGCTCGACCCGGACAAGCTCGCCAATCTTGGCATCACCGCTGTCGATGTCCAGAACGCCATCTCGGAACAGAACGTCCAGGTGGCGGCCGGCAAGATCGGCCAGTCGCCGGCGCCCGCCGGCACCGCCTTCGAGATGCAGGTCAACGCCGTCGGCCGCCTGAGCGACCCCAAGGAGTTCGGCGACATCGTCGTGCGCGCCAACACCGGCACCGGCTCGCTGGTGCGACTGCGCGACGTCGCCCGCATCGAGCTCGGCGCGCTGCAATATTCGTCGTCGGCCTTCTTCGGCAAGGACCCGACGGTGGTGCTGGCCGTCTACCAGATGCCCGGTTCCAACGCGCTCGATCTGCAGCAGCACGTCAAGGACAAGATGCAGGAACTGTCGGCCCGTTTCCCCAAGGGCGTCAGCTACGCCATGCACTACGACACCACGCGCTTCGTGTCGGCATCGATGCATGACGTCCTGATCACGCTTGGCGAAGCGCTGGTGCTGGTCGTGGCCGTGGTGTTCATCTTCCTGCAGAGCTGGCGCACGACGATCATCCCGACCATCGCCATTCCGGTGTCGCTGGTGGCGACGATGGTGGTCATGGAAATGATGGGCTTCTCGCTCAACATGCTCTCCCTACTCGGCATGGTGCTGGCCATCGGCCTCGTCGTCGACGACGCCATCGTGGTGGTCGAAAATGTCGAGCGACAATTGGAGGCGGGCCTCAAACCGCTGGCGGCGACCAAGGCCGCGATGGCCGAGGTCACCGGACCGATCATCGCCACCACCGCAGTGCTGATGGCCGTCTTCGTGCCCGTTGCCTTCATTCCCGGCGTCTCCGGCAAGCTCTACAATCAGTTCGCGCTGACGGTGGCGATTTCGGTCGGCATATCCGCCTTCAACTCGCTGACGCTCAGCCCGGCGCTGAGCGCCGCCTTCCTGCGCCATCGCGGCGAGACGCAGTTCGCCCCGTTCCGCTGGTTCAACACGGGCTTCGACAGACTGTCGCATGCCTATGCGCACGGCGTGCGTATCCTCATCCGGCTGCGCTGGATCATGCTCGGTCTGTTCGCGGCCGGCCTGGTGGCCACCTACTTCGTCTGGCAGAAGTTGCCCTCGACCTTCCTTCCGGTCGAGGACCAGGGTTACTTCTTCGTCGTCATCCAGCTGCCTGACGGCGCCTCGCTGGAACGCACCGACGCGGTGGCGCAGAAAGCGCGCGACATATTGCAGGCAACACCCGGCGTCGAGATTGTCGGCTCGATCAGCGGCCTGAACTTCCTGACCAGTGCGGCGCAGTCGAACTCGGCTGTCGAGTTCGCCATCCTGAAGCCGTGGGAAGAGCGCGGCCCCGACCAGAGCGCGTCCAAGCTCGTCTCCGATGTGCGCGGCAAGCTGATGCAGATTCCGGAAGCCTTCGCGCTGTCCTTCGATCCGCCTTCGATCCCGGGTATCGGCACCACGGGCGGCTTCGAATTCGTCGTCGAGGACCTCACCGGGCGAGGCAGTTCAGCCCTCAACGACGCGACGCAAGCCGTGATCGCCGAGGCGCGCAAGCAGCCGGAAATCAACCCGCAGCAGCTGTTCTCGCCGTTCTCGACCTCGACGCCGCAGTTCAACTACGACCTCGACCGCAGCAAGGCCAAACTGCTCGGCCTCAACCTGCCCGACGTCTTCAACACGCTGCAGATCTATCTCGGCTCGCTCTACGTCAACGACTTCAACCTGTTCGGCCGCACCTTCCGGGTGACCATCCAGGCCGACAAGGATGCACGTGCCGACGCAGGCGACCTTTCGCGGCTCTATGTGCGCAACGCCTCCGGCGGAATGGTGCCGCTGAGCACACTTGGCAAACTGGTGCCGTTCGTCGGCCCGGAAACCGTGCCGCACTACAACAACAACGCCTCGGCCACGATCAATGGCGGCGCAGCCCCCGGCTTCTCGTCGGGCCAGGCGGTTGCCGCGATGGAACGGGCCGCCGCCACCGCTTTGCCCAGGGATTTCGGTTTCGAATGGACCGGCATCACCTTCCAGGAGCTCAAGGCAGGATCGATAGCGTCGGTCGTCTTCGGCCTCGCCATCGTCTTCGTCTTCCTGATCCTGGCGATGCAGTATGAGAGCTGGGCGATGCCGTTCATGGTGCTGCTGGCGGTGCCACTGGCCCTGTTCGGCGCCTTCGCAGCCCTGTTCCTGCGCGGCATGCAGATCGACGTCTACTCGCAGATCGGCTTCGTCATGCTGATCGGCCTCGCCGCCAAGAACGCGATCCTGATCGTCGAGTTTGCAAGGCGGCGGCGCGAGGAGGGACTGAGCATTGTCGACGCGGCAATGGAAGCCGCGCGGCTGAGGCTGCGGCCGATCCTGATGACGGCCTTCGCCTTCATCCTCGGCGTGCTGCCGCTGATGTTTGCGACGGGTGCGGGTGCGGCAAGCCGGCAGTCGATCGGCACCACCGTGTTTGGCGGCATGGTCGCGGCGACCATCCTGTCGCTGGTGTTCGTGCCAGTCTTCTACGCGGTCATCGAACAGCTGCGCGAAGGCCGCGTGCGCAGCGAACCGAACGCTGCTCATGACCAGGACAATAATGAACCGACTGCCGAACCAGCGCCGATGCGCCTGGCCGAAGCAGCCGAATAGAATTGGAGACCAAAATGCGTAAATGGAAAATAGCTTTGGGAACGGCCGTCGCCCTGGGAGCGATCTCGGTGGCAAGCGTCCACTTCCTCGACATGGGCAATCTCAGCCTCAATGCCGGCACGGCGGCAGCGACGGCAGCACCTGCGGCATTCGTCATGCCGGTGCCGGTGACGAGCGTGGTCAAGAAGACGATCCCGATCTATCTCGACTACGCCGCCCGCATCGAGGCGATCCGCAGCGTCACCTTGCAGGCCCGCGTGCCCGGCTATCTGCAGGAGCAGACGGCTGAGGACGGCGCGGATGTGCGCCAGGGTGATCTGCTCTACAAAATCTCGCCCGACGACTTCAAGACGGCTCTCGACCAGGCCAAGGCCGAAGTGCAGCGCGACCAAGCGAGCCTCGACTATGCACGCTCCAATCTCGGCCGCGGCTCCGAACTCGCCAAGAGCGGTTATCTGGCCAAGGATGGGTTCGACCAGCGCACGAGCACCTTGCGTCAGGCCGAAGCGTCGCTTGCCGTCAACCAGGCGGCGGTGCGGACGGCCGAGCTTAATTTGAGCTACGCCGAAATCCACGCTCCGTTTGCCGGCCGCGTCGGCCGCAACCAGGCTTCGGTCGGCACGCTGGTCAGCGTCGCCGGCACGGTGCTGAACACGCTGGTGCAGCTCGACCCGATCTACGTCACCTTCAATCCGAGCGAGACGGACCTGGCCGAAATCGAACAGGCCCGGGCCGCCGGCCCGATCGAGGTCGAGGTGCTGCTGCCCGGCGAGACCGAAGCCAGCCAGAAGGGCGAACTCACCTTCATCGACAACACGGTCGACCACTCGACCGGCACGATTACGGCGCGCGCCACCATCGGCAATGCGAAGTTCTCGCTGCTGCCGGGCCAGTATGTCCGGGTGCGGCTGCACATCAAGCAGCTGCCCGACGCGCTGATGGTGCCGCAGGTGGCGCTGGGTTCGAGCCAGCTCGGCAAATATGTCTATGTAGTCGGCAAGGGCAACACGGTCGACCAGCGCATCGTCTCGCTCGGCGCGACCAGCGGCGACCTTGTGGCGGTCCTCAGCGGCGTTGCCGAAGGCGACCAGGTGATAACGGGCAATCTGCAGAAAATCGGACCAGGAATGCCGATCTCGCCGTTGCCCCAGGAGAAACCGGCCAGCTGATAACCCCCATCAGCCCCGGTCCTGCGGCGCCTTCGGCTTCCACGCCGAGGGCGCCGTTTTTTTATGGAGCGCCGCACGCCGTTTTTGGAGTAACCGCAAGGCACAAGAATCCGGAACAATCATCTTGTAGGATTGTCGACAATCTGCTTGTCTCGTTTCCGGCTCTCACTGGAATGACGGAATGGCCAAGCTGGACTTCAGTCCGATCGCGGATACGACACGCCGGGCCGAGATCGTCGCGCTGTTGCGGCGCGCGATCCTGACCGGCCAGCTGGAACCCGGCCAAAAGCTCAACGAGCTGAGGATCGCCGAGCAGATGCGGGTCAGCCGTGCGCCGTTGCGCGAGGCGATGCGCGAGCTGGTGCAGGAAGGCATCCTGACCAGCATTCCCTATGCCGGCACCTTCGTCATCGATGTCACCGCCAAAGATATCGACGACGCCTATTCGCTGAACAAGGTGCTCGATGAATTCGCCATCGAGCGGACATGGAAGCTGCGCGACCAGCGCTTCTTCGGCGAACTCGACCGCCGGCACGAGGCAGTGAAGCAGGCGACGCGCGCGCGAGACACCACCCGCCAGATCGAAGCCGCGCTGCAATTGCACGGGCTGATCTATGAATGGGCCGACAATTCGGTGCTGCTGGAAACCTGGCAGCGGCTGACCAGCCGGCTGCAGATGTATTTTGCCCTGCACCAGCGGGCCCGCAACGAGCCGGTGCCGGCCGAAGATCTCCACGAGACCTATGTGCGGCTCTTGAAGGGCGCCGACATGCGCGCCGCCCAGCGCCATGCGCGCGAGCATATCGACCTCGATTTCGAAGAGCTGCTTGCCTATGCGCGTGGCCTCGAACAGCGGACATCGAAGGGCTGACCCTCCTCAACGCCTAGAGACAACGGACAGACAAGTGCAGATCAAAACCATCAAGGCCTATCGCGTCGTGCAGCCCTTCGTGGACGGGCCCTACCGCATGTCAAAGGGGCGGGTTGCAGACTGCTTCGATGCGGTGATCGTCGCCATCACCTCCGACAGCGGCGTGACCGGCTGGGGCGAGATGGCGCCGCTCGGCAATTTCTATTCGGCCGCCTTTCCGGCGGGAACGCGCGCGGGCGTGGTCGAGATTGCGCCGCACCTGATCGGCCAGGACCCGCGTGGCCTCGCCGGCATCGGCCGGCTGATGGATACGGTGTTCAAGGGCCATCCCTACACCAAGTCGGCGCTCGACATGGCCTGCTGGGATCTGGCGGCCCGGGCCGCCGACGTGCCGCTGGTGACCATGCTTGGCGGCCGCGAGAGCGACATGGCGGAGACCTACCGCGTCGTCACCCACGGCACGCTCGACCAGATGGCGGCACTGGCCAAAAGGATCATCGCCCAGGGCTGCCGCCGACTGCAGGTCAAGGTCGGCGGCAATGTGCATGAAGACATCGAGCGGGTGAGCGCAGTCGCTTCGGCCGTGCCGAAAGGCACGGTGATTTTCTGCGACGCCAATGCCGGCTGGACACCCTACCAGGCGCGGCAGTTCGCCGATGCAACGCGCGGCATCGACTACACGTTCGAGCAGCCCTGCACGACGATCGAGGAGAACATGTCGGTGCGCCGCATGCTCGACAAGCCGATGGTGCTGGACGAGAGCGTCATCTCGCTCGAGGCGATGCTGGAAATCCATCGCCTGGGCGCCGCCGACGGGCTGACGCTGAAGATCTCGCGGCTTGGCGGCGTAACCAGGACAAGGCAAATCCGCGACGTCGCCGTCGATCTCGGTTTCATGATTACCGTCGAGGATACGGGCGGCGCCGAGATCGACACGGCGGCGATGGCGCATCTGTCGCTGTCGACGCCGGAAGAACGCCGGCTGCACGCCATCGCCTTCCATGAGTGGGTGACGGTGCGCACGGCCTCCAACGCCCCACCGGTCACCGGCAGCCACATGGGCATTCCCGACGGGCCCGGCCTCGGCATCGATGTCGTGCCCGACCTGCTCGGCAAGCCTTTCCTAGAGATCGGCTGAGATCAAGCGCAGCATGAAGCTGTCACCCCACGAATCCTCCGTGGGAGATTTGGTCCTGCAGCCATTCTCCGATTTGCGGGTTGAAATATTTTTCAAATGGAAATAGGAATGTTCAAAATGATGATTTGACGCTGCGGCGCGTCATGACTGGAGGAAGCGATATGGCCCATCCGCAATTTGCAGCGGAACTTCTGCAGCGCGCTGAAGCCCAAGGGCCCATCACCATCGGACTCGCCGGCGCCGGGCAGATGGGCACCGACATCGTCGTCCAGGTGGCGCTGATGCCGGGCATGCGGATCGGTGCCATTTCCGAGGTGCGGCCGCAAGCGGCGATCGATGCCGCACTGCTCGCCGGCCATGACCGCTCCGACATCGTCCAGGCTGCGACCGCCTCTGCCATCGACCGCGCCATCGAGGCCGGCAAGATCGCTGTCACCGAAGATCTGCATGCGCTGGCCGCGGCCGGCCGCATTGATGTCATCATCGACGCGACAGGCAATCCCAACATCGGCACGCTGTTTGCGCTCGAAGTGATGAAGAACGGCAAGCACATCGTCATGCTCAATGTCGAGGCGGACATTACGATCGGCCGCTTCCTCAAGGAGGAAGCGCGCAAGGCCGGCGTGGTCTACACCGGTGCGGCCGGCGACGAACCCGCCTGCACGCTGGAGATCATCGGCTTCGCCAAGAGCCTCGGCTTCAACATCATCGCCGCCGGCAAGGGCAAAAACAACCCGCTCAAGATCGACGCCATGCCCGCCGACTACGAGAAGGAAGCGGCCGAGCGCAACATGAATGCGCGCATGCTGGTCGAGTTCGTCGACGGTTCCAAGACGGCGATCGAGATGGTGGCTATCGCCAACGCCACCGGGCTGGTGCCCGACGTGCCGGGCATGCACGGCCCGACGGCGACGCTGGAGGAACTGGCCAGCGTGCTTTGCCCGCGCGAGGATGGCGGCGTGCTGCACCGCAAGGGCGTGGTCGACTATTCCATCGGCAAGGGCGTGGCGCCCGGCGTGTTCTGCATCATCGAAACGAGGCATCCGCGCGTGCTGGAGCGCATGGTCGACCTCAAGGTCGGCAAGGGCCCCTATTTCACGATCTACCGTCCCTATCACCTGACAAGCCTTGAAGTGCCACTGTCGGCGGCGCGCGCCGTGGTCTACAAACGCGCCGACATGGAGCCCCTCGACCATCCGGTCGCCGAAGCGGTGGCGGTGGCCAAGAGCGATCTCTGCGCGGGCCAATCGCTCGGCATGATCGGCGAGAACGACTATCGCGGCTTCGCCATGACCTGGGAGGACGCCCGCGCCAAGGGCGCGCTGCCGCTCGGGATTGCCGAACGCGCCAAGGTGGTCAAGCCGGTCAAGACCGGCGACTTCCTCACCTATGAAAATTGTGTACCCGACGATTCGATGGTGATAACGCAGATACGCCGCCGTCTCGACCAGTCGGACGGACAGTTTGTGACCAACGCCGCCTGAACCTTCGGGATCTCCCTGTGATGGACGATGTCGTTATCGGGATCGATGCCTCGACGACGGCGGTGAAGGCAATCGCCTTCACCCGCGACGGCGCGGAGCTGTTCCAGGCGCGCGAGGCCTATCCGCTGGCCAATCCGAAGCCCGGCCATTTCGAGCAGGATGCCGAACATTGGTGGGCAGCCCTCATCAGTGCGCTGAAGCAGGTTGCCGACAAGGTCGGCGCCGCGCGCGTGGCGGCAATCGCCATCGCCCATCAGCGCGAGACTTTCACCCTGATCGATCATGCCGGCAAGCCGCTCATCCCGGCGATCCTGTGGCTTGACGAGCGCGCCCGGCCTCAAGTCGCCAAGCTGTCGGCCGAGCTTGGCCGCGAGACGATCCGCGACTGGAGCGGCAAGCCGCCGGATCCGACGCCGGCGCTCTATGCCATCGCCTGGCTGGCGGAACACCAGCCGCAGGTGCTGGCCAACGCCGCCGCCCTGGTCGATGTTCATGGCTTCTTCGTTCACCGGCTGACCGCACGGCTGGTAACCAGCACGGCAAGTGCCGACCCGCTCGGCTTGCTCGATGTCACGACAGGCGAATGGCACCCTGAGCTTGTCGCGGCTGCAGGGTTGCAGCCACGGCAGTTGCCGGCGCTGATCGGCCCAGGCGAAATCTGCGGCGGCCTTGCCGAAAGCATTGCCCAGCTGACTGGCCTCAAAGCGGGCACGCCAATTGTCGCCGGCGCCGGCGATGGCCAGGCCATGGGTCTCGGCATGGGCGTCTATGGTGCCGGCAGGAGCTATCTCTCGCTCGGCTCCGGCGTCGTCAGCGGCTGCTATTCCGGCACGGTCACCACATCGGATGCGTTTCGCACGCTGGTCTCGCCGACCGGCTCCGGCTTCATGCTGGAAACCGTGCTGCGCTCGGGCATGCAACTGGTCGACTGGATCGTGCGCACCACCGGCGCGTCTTCCGCGGCAGAACTGGAGAAGGGTGCGGTCGATGTTGCGGCCGGCGGCGACGGTCTTTTGGTCATGCCCTATTGGGCCGGCGTCATGAGCCCCTATTGGGATGGCGCGGCGCGCGGCGCCGTTGTTGGCCTGTCGCTCGACCATGAGCCCAGGCATCTCTTCCGCGCCACGCTGGAAGGCATCGCTTTGGAGCAGGCCATCGCCAGCGAGGCGATGGAGGCCGAAAGCGGCGGCAAGTCGGGAGAGATGATTTCCGCCGGCGGCGGCACCAATTCGGCGCTGCTGATGAAGATCATGGCCAGCGTGCTGGAGCGGCCGCTGTTCGTGTCGCCGGTCAACGAGGCGGCGGCCCTTGGCGCGGCCATGCTGGCTGCTTCGGCGATCGGCTGGTTCGCCTCGGCGGAAGACGCCGCCAAGGCAATGGCGGCGGCGCCGGCCAGGCGTGTCGATCCGGATATGACGCTGGTGCCGGCTTACCGGGCGCGCAAGGCGATCTACCGCGACCTCTATCACGCGACACGCGACATCCACGCGCGGCTCGGTGCGATCTGAGTTCAAGCGCAGCTTGCCTGCGTGAGGCTCCCATGCCCAACCTGCCCAGCTTGCCGATTTTGCGTCCTGCCCGGCCAATGCTAGACTCATCGGGCCTATGAAAGCAGTATTTCACCTTGCCGCCCTGCCCTGGATTGTCGCGCTTGCGGCAGCTCCAATGACGGCGCGTGCGCAGGACGAGCCGCCCTTCGAGGTCACGCTCGACATGGACAATGACGGCAGGATGGATCGGGCCGCGATCGCGGCGGATCCCGACAGCGGGCTGGCGGATCTCTCGATCTATCTGGCTGCCGGCGAAGGAAAGCTCGATCCTTCGCGCAAGCCTGACTTTGTCAAAAAGGCGCTGACGCAGGACTGTATTCTCGGGCTCGAAAGCAAGGGCAAGGGATCGCTTGCCGTCACCTCGTGCTTCGGCTGCGGCGCCAACAAATCATGGGATGCGACGCTGACCATCGTCTGGCGCGGCGGTAAATTCCTTGTCGCCGGCTACAGTCGCGACTGGGACTGGAATGTGCAGAAAGCCGACGGCTCGGTCGAGACGACGCTGGGCGGCTGCGACATCAATTTTCTCACCGGCAGAGGCGTTGCCTCAAAGGACCTGGACGACGGCAAACCGGTCGCGGGAAAATTCGTGCCGGTCGCGCTGGCCGACTGGTCGGACGACAGTCGTCCGGAGCCCTGCGAATTCTGACAAGCCCCCGCGTGCTTCAGCGGTTGAGCAATCCCTTGGCCGCATCCTCATCGGTGATCAGCACCGAAATCCTGGTGTTGGCCAGCGCCGCGCGCATGACGGCGACCTTCTCCTGACCGCCTGACACCAGGATGATGCTCGGAATATCGGACAGATCCTGCAGCGGATAGGCGCAGACGCGGCGGTTGACCTCATGGTCGACAGGGTGGCCCTCGGCGTCGATGAAGTGGCACAAGAGGTCGCCGACCGCGCCGGCCGCCTGCAATTCCTCGAGTTCGCTCGGTTTGATGAAGCCGTAATTGGCGATCGGGCTGTCCTTGGAAAACGAGCCGACGCTGAGCACGGCGATGTTGGCGCGGCGCGCGCGGAAGACGACATCCTGAACGCTGCGCTGGCTCATGAAGGCATCGCGCTGTTCCGGCTTGTCGGCATAGACCGGCACCGGCAGCAGGAAACATTCAGCGCCGATCTTTTCGGCGAACTCCCAGGCGCTTTCGGTCGGGTTGAGCGGCTGCGCGTGGGTGAGGCCACCGAGCATCGAGACGACCGTCGTCCTGGCGATCGGCCGCCTCGGCAGTTCGTTGATGGCGAATTTCAGGGTGCGACCCCAGCCCAGCGCGATGACGTCGCCGGCATTCACATTGTCGGCGAGATAGGCGGCAGCCGCGTGGCCGATCATCAGCGGCGCGTTGCTGCGGTCGGCGGCTGATGGCACCACGACCGCCTGGCTGAGCCCGAAACGCTGCTTCAGGCTCTCCTCGAGCTGCACGCATTCGACGACACTGTCGCGAATGCGGAACTGCACGATGCCCTCCTCTCGCGCAGCGGAGAGAATGCGGTGCACCTTGATGCGGCCGACGCCGAGGATCTCGGAAATGCGCTCTTGCGTCAGACCTTCGACATAGTAATGCCAGGCGGCCCGGGCCTTGAGCTCGGCATCGGGGAAGCGCGAGGCCTTCTCGTTTTCGACGGTCGCCATCTTTTGCCCTCCCGCGGCAGATTTCGGAAATCTTTCCGCAAGCGCCGCCCCCTGGCCTTCCCTAGGACAAACCGCCCTGTGGCGCAAACCACCGCCGAATGGCGCAACGGCTCTTGACAATTTTCTAATGAACAGTTTAGCTGAACAAAATTGCATATCAAAGATAAATTGTTCACAGGGAGGTGCCTGGTGAACAAGAGCGGACGGCAGGCCATCGCCGTTTCGCTGACGGAGGAGACGAAGTGGCCGTGAGTAATGATGCAAGCGAGTCGAAGGCTGGCGAGTTGAAAGCCGCGCCCGGCACTCAAGGTGCGACGGCCGCGAAGCTTTCGGCACTGTTTGCCGGAACCATGGGACCGCTGATCGGACTGCTGCTGCTCTGCCTGGCGCTGACGTTGACCACCGACACGTTCCTCACCATGCGCAACATCCTCAACGTGCTCGACCAGATCACGGTGCTCGGCATCATGGCAATCGGCATGACGCTGGTGATCCTGATCGGCGGCATCGATCTCTCGGTCGGCTCGGTGCTGGCGCTGGCCGCCATGGTGATGGGCTTTGTCTCCCACCCCGACTATCTCAATCTCGGCCTTGCGGCCGGCGTCGTTGCAGCACTGGTCGTCGCCGGCCTTTGCGGACTGGTGTCCGGCCTGCTGGTGACCGTCACCCGGCTGCCGCCGTTCATCGCGACGCTGGCGATGATGTCGGTGGCGCGCGGCCTTGCCAACATGATCACCGACGGCTCGCAGATCGTCGGCTTTCCCGACTGGTTCACCAGCCTGTCGATCATCCGCCATTTCGGCTTTCTGTCGGTCACAGTCGGGGTGATGATGGTGCTGGCGATCGTCTTCGCCATCTTCCTCAACTACCGCGCCGCCGGCCGCAGCCTTTACGCCATCGGCGGCAGCGCCGAGGTGGCGCGGCTCTCCGGCATTCCGGTGAAGTCGCTGACCAACTGGGTCTATGCCATTTGCGGCGTGCTTGCGGGTCTTGCCGGCATCGTGCTCGCCGCGCGGCTGGATTCGGTGCAGCCGAGTTCCGGCCTGGGCTATGAACTCGACACCATCGCGGCGGTGGTGATCGGCGGCGCCAGCCTCTCGGGCGGCGTCGGTTCGATCGGCGGCACAGCGGTCGGCGTGCTCATCATCGGCGTGCTGCGCAACGGCCTCAATCTGCTCGGCGTCTCGCCCTTCATCCAGCAGGTGGTGATCGGCGTGGTGATCGCGCTGGCCGTCGCCAGCGACACCTGGCGGCGCAGGGCGCGATAGAGAGCGGGGCACAATTGAGAATTCGCCCGGAGCGTCCGGGCGATAGACGGATCGGTCGATCCGAAACTGGGATGTTCCAAGGGGCGCGATGCGCTGGCGGGACAGTTTGACTATCAACGGAGGAAACACATGCTGACCAAACGTTCATTGCTGCTGGCCGCTGCCGCCATCATTCCTATGCTCGGGCTGACCGACATGGCCTCGGCCAAGGAGGCCAAGAAACTCGGCCTCGCCGTGGCCAATCTGCAGGCCGACTTCTTCAACCAGATCAAGCAGTCGGTCGAAGCCTACGGCAAGGAAAAGGGCATCGAGATCGTCACCGTCGACGCCAAGGGCGATTCGGCAACGCAGGTCAGCCAGGTGCAGGATCTGATCACGCAGAACATCGACGCGCTGATCTACATTCCGGCCGGCGCCACCGCCGCCACCGTGCCGACCAAAACCGCCAAGGCTGCCGGCATCCCGGTCGTCAATGTCGACCGCAACGCCGACGGCGCGCCCGGCGACACCTTCATCGCCACCAACAGCGTCGCCTCGGCGCAGGCGGTGTGCGACTACATCGCCAAGCAGGCCGGCGGCAAAGGCGAACTGATCATCATCCACGGCCAGAAGGGCACCACGCCGGAAGTGGATCGCTCGAAGGGCTGCGGCGAAGCGCTCAAGGCCTATCCCGATATCAAGGTGGTCGGCGAATTGTGGAGCGAAGGCTGGCACCAGGACGAAGGCTTCAAGCTGACGCAGGACCTGCTGCAGTCGCATCCCGATGTCTCCATCGTCATCGGCCAGGCCGATGCGCTGGCGCTGGGCGCGGCACAGGCGGTCAAGGTCGCCAATCCCGGCCACAAGGTCTGGGTCGCCGGCTTCGATGGCGACGTGGCCGCACTCAAGGCGCTGAAGGACGGCGTGTTCGACGTCACCGCGACGCAGCAGACGCAAGGCATGGGCCGGCTCGCCGTCGATGCGGCGATCAAGCTGGTGGCCGGCGAAAGCGTTCCGGCCGAGCAGCTGCAGGATGCGACGCTGACCACCAAGGACAATGTCGAACAGTTCATCGCCAAGCACCCGTAATAACCCGCACCGCTTAGAGAGAGCGCCACGATGTCTCCTGATCCTCGCCACAGCGAAAGCCCGCACAACGGGCTTTTCGTCAACGGCCTCTGCAAGAGCTACGGACCGGTCCAGGTTCTGGCCGATGCGAGCTTCGAGGTGCGGCCGGGCGAGGTTGTGGCGCTGCTCGGCGAAAACGGCGCCGGCAAGTCGACGGTGTCCAATATCATCGCCGGCTCGACCCGGCCCGACGCGGGCACCATCATCTGGCGGGGGAAGCCCTATTCCCCCGCCTCGCCCGCCGCCGCCATCGATGCCGGTGTGGGCATGATCCATCAGGAACTGAAGCTGCTGCCGGATCTGTCGGTGGCGGAGAACGTCTATGTCGGGCGCCTGCCGATGCGCGGCGGCCGCATCGACCGCGCAGCGATGAACGCCAAGGCCTCGGCGCAGTTGAAGCGGCTTGGCCTCGACGTCTCGCCCGAGCGCAAGGTGGGCACGCTGCGCATCGCCGCCCAGCAACAGGTCGAGATCGCCAAGGCGTTGACGCTCAATGCCGAATTGCTGATCTTCGACGAACCGACCGCAGCGCTTGGCGGCGAGGAAACGGAGCTTTTGTTCCAGCAGATCCGCAAGCTCAAGGCGGAGGGCATGTCCTTCATCTACATCAGCCATCGTCTCGACGAGATCGCGCAGATTGCCGACCGCGTGGTTGTGATGCGCGACGGACGCATCGTCGCCCGCCACGAACGCGCCGATATTCCCGTGCGCACAGTAGTGGAGCAGATGGTCGGCCGCTCGGTCGAGCGGATGTTCCCACACTTGACGCCGCCGCGCGAGGAGACGCTGCTCGAGGTCGACAACCTGTCCTCGCCGGAGAAGAGCTTCAACAACGTTTCCTTCTCGGTCAAAGCAGGCGAGATCCTCGGCATTGCCGGGTTGATCGGCGCCGGCCGCACCGAACTGGTGCGGGCGATCGCCGGCGCCGATCCGATCTCGTCGGGCTCGGTGCGCGTTGCCGGCAAATCGGTGCATCTCAGCGGGCCGGCGGCAGCGATCAAGGCCGGCGTCGTGCTGGTGCCGGAAGACCGCAAGGCGCAAGGCGTGGTGCTCGACCAGACCATCGGCGAGAATCTGGCGTTCGGCAATTTCGACCATGTCGCGCCGAAGGGCTGGGTGTTTCCGAAAGCGGTGCAGAAATTCGCCGAAGCCGGCATCGCAAGGCTCGGGGTCAAGGGCAAACCTGGCCAGGCGGTCAGCAAGCTTTCCGGCGGCAACCAGCAGAAGGTGATCATTGCCAAATGGGTGTCACGCCCGCCGAAAGTGTTCATCCTCGATGAACCGACGCGCGGCATCGATGTCGGCGCGCGTGCGGCTATCTACGACGTCATCGCCGACCTCGCCCGCTCCGGCATGGCGGTGGTGGTGGTCAGCTCCGACCTCGAGGAGGTGCTGGGGCTGTCGCACCGCGTGCTGGTGCTGAGCCGCGGCCGCCAGCGCGGCATTCTCGACCGCAGCGAGGCGAGCAATGTCGCGGTGATGGAACTCGCCACGAGCTGAGGACAGGAGTCGGAACAAAGCGCAGCAGGTGGTATCCTCCCAAGGACCGGACCGCGCGGGGCGCCAGCAAAGACTGGCGCCCCTTCATTTCAGGCGGCCGGCAGTTGGAGCAGAGGGACCGACGATGAAACTATTCGATCTTCACGGAGACGTGGCACTGGTGACCGGCGCCGGCAGCGGCATCGGGCAAGCGATCGCCATTGGACTGGCCGAAGCCGGCGCCGATGTCGTGTGTTTCGGCCACACCTCAAAGGGCGGGCTGGACGAGACCGCGCACAGGATTTCGGCACTTGGCCGCAAGGCACTGGTGCTGACCGGCACGGTGACGTCTGAGGCTGACCTTGCAGCGGCGATCGAGCGCACCGAAAAAGAACTCGGCGCGCTGACCATCGCCGTCAACAATGCCGGCATTGCAGGAGCCGAGGCCGCCGAGACGCTGTCGCTGGAGAAGTGGCAGAAAATCTACGACGTGAATGTCAGCGGCGTGTTCCTGTCCTGCCAGGCCGAAGCGCGCGCCATGCTGACGCGGCGCAAGGGCTCGATCATCAACATCGCCTCCATGTCGGGTTCGATCGTCAATCGCGGCCTGACCCAGGCGCATTACAATTCGTCGAAGGCGGCGGTCATCCACATGTCGAAAAGCCTCGCCATGGAATGGGCCGATCGCGGCCTGCGCGTCAATGTGGT
The DNA here is from genome assembly GCF_040320155.1 of Mesorhizobium sp. M0771. NCBI lineage: Bacteria > Pseudomonadati > Pseudomonadota > Alphaproteobacteria > Hyphomicrobiales > Phyllobacteriaceae > Mesorhizobium > Mesorhizobium sp. M0771. The sequence goes on from NZ_JAMYPC010000003.1 coordinate 74,283, forward strand.
GAGCCCAGGCTACACGCTGACGCCGATGAACAAGCGGCCGGAGGTCGCCGAACAGATCAAGATCTTCGAACGCGACACGCCCATGGGGCGCATGGCGACGCCGGAAGAGATGGTCGGCCCGACCGTGTTCCTGGCCAGCCGCGCCGCGAGTTACGTCACCGGCATCGACCTGATCGTCGATGGCGGTTTTGTCTGCTGGTAAGGAGAAAAGATGCAGAAGCGTTTTGAAGGCAAGACTGCGGTCATCACCGGCGCGAGCGGTGGCATCGGCGCGGCGATGGCGAAGCGCTTCGCCGAGGAAGGTGCCGCGGTCGTGGTCAGCGCCATCGATACCCGCGTCGAGGACGTCGCCGCCGGCCTGAAAGCGGCAGGCGCCAAGGTCGCGTCGATGCGCATGGACGTTACCAGGAAGTATGAGGTCACCGCGCTTTACGACCTCGCCGAGAAGGAATTCGGCCGTGTCGACATTTCGGTGCAGAATGCCGGCGTCATCACCATCGCCCGGATCGAGGCGATGACCGAGGCCGAGTGGGACAAGGTGATGGCCGTCAACACCAAGGGCGTGTTCCTGTGCTGCCAGGAAGCGATCGCGCGCATTCGCAAGCATGGCGACGGCGGCCGGCTGATCAACACGGCATCGGGCCAGGCGCGGCAGGGTTTCATCTACACGCCGCACTATGCGGCGTCGAAGTTCGGCGTCGTCGGCATTACCCAGAGCCTGGCCAAGGAAGTGGCCAAGGAAAAGATCACCGTCAACGCCATCTGCCCCGGCATCATCGACACCGACATGTGGGCCTATAATGACGCAGCGTGGGGCAAGCTGATGGGTGACTACAAGCCCGGCGAGCTGATGGCCGAATGGGTGAAGAACATCCCGATGGGACGCGCCGGCAGCGGCGAGGACGTGTCCGGCCTGGTCAGCTTTCTCGCCAGCGACGACGCCACCTACATCACCGGCCAAACCATCAATGTCGATGGCGGCCTGATCATGTCGTGAACGTCAGCTCTGGCGGTTGGCAATCGCCAGTCTGAAATTCCGCAGTGCACAGGGCATCAGCCGTTGCGCCGCATGAACGTTGGTATATATAATTTCATCCCATGAAACGGCCTGGCGGGGATGGGGCTTGCCGGCCGAGACCATGGGACCTTGATGGCTCGCACGTCTGAGAGCGCCGCTGGAGCGGCGATCGATCCGTTGACGATTGCTCACGCAGCAATCCATCCGATGCCATGACGCGGGCCCGCCCGGCATCACATAAACACCAAGTCGAGCAACCATTTCGCCTGCGCAAGTTGCGGCCGCGGCACTGGCTTGGTGCGAACGAGCTTGCGTAACGACCCGCCTTTCCAACACAATCAAGAAAAGACGCAAGAAGGGAACGATCAAGAAATTTCCACATGGTTTGACAGGAGAACAAGCATGTCATTTCGCAGTGTGATTTCGAACCTATCAATGGGAGCCTTGGCGCTTGCCGCCGCAAGTGCGCTTACATCACCGGTCCACGCAGCAGCACCTGAATCCAACGACCCGATCAAGATCGCGCTGTTCGACTGGACCAGCGTCAACCTCAACGCCAAGATCCTTGGCGGTATCCTCGAAAAGCTCGGCTATACCGTCGAATATCCGACAGCCGACTACCTCTCCAGCCTGACCACCGGCCTCACCAATGGCGACCTCGATGTCGGCCTGGAGTTCTGGGACACGACGGCCGGCGAAGCGATGAAGGCTTCAGACGCCACCGGCCAGACCGAGCGGCTCGGCAAGCTCGGGCCGAAGGCCAAGGAGGAATGGTGGTTTCCCGAATATATGAAGGAGAAATGCCCCGGCCTGCCCAATTGGGAAGCGCTGAAGGACCCGAAATGCGCCGAGGCGTTCTCGACAGCGGAGACGGCGCCGAAGGGCCGCTATCTCGGCGGCCCGGTAACCTGGGAAGGCTTTGACGACGAGCGCGTCGAGGCGCTGAAGCTGCCCTTCACCGTCATCCATGCCGGCACCGACGCGGCGATGTTCGCCGAGTTGGACTCGGCCTATCAGCGCAAGGCGCCGATCATGCTGTGGATCTATTCGCCGCATTGGGCGCCGGCCAAGTACAAGGGCGAGTGGGTCGAATTCCCGGAGTATACGCCCGAGTGCTACACCGACCCGAAATGGGGCACCAACCCGGATGCCAAATATGATTGCGGCAAACCGCATGGCGAAATCTGGAAATACTCCTGGTCCGGCATGAAGGACAAATGGCCGGTCGCCTACAAGGTGGCCAAGGCGTACACGATCGACACCGATGAGCTCAACAAGATGAGCGGCGAGATCGACCTCGGCGGCAAGACGCCCGAAGATGTCGCCGCCGCCTGGATCGCCGCCCACGAAGCAGACTGGAAAGCCTGGGCGCAGTGATCGCCTGACTGGAAGCCAGACCCGGCCCTAGCGGCCGGGTCTTATCTCCATTTTCCAGAAGGACCATTGGATGACGGAAGCGACTGAACCGCAGGCAACTGGCACGCCGGAGGATGTGCGGCCGATAAAGCTTGCCTGCCGTAATGTCTGGAAACTGTTCGGATCGAACGCGGCCAGCTTCATCCGCGAGCGTGACGGCAAGGCCAGCATGGCCGACATCGCCGCGGCCGGACTGGTCGGCGCGGTGCGCGCCGTCGATCTCGAAATCCGCCAGGGCGAGATTTTCATCATTATGGGGCTGTCCGGCTCCGGCAAGTCGACGCTGGTGCGCTGCATGTCGCGGCTGGTCGAGCCGACCCACGGCAAGGTCGAATTCGAAGGCAACGATCTGCTCAAGATTTCCGATTCGGCGCTGATCGAACTGCGGCGCCATCGCATGGGCATGGTGTTCCAGAATTTCGCGCTGCTGCCGCATCTGAACGTGCTGGAGAACATTGCCTTCCCGCTGAGTATCCAGGGCCAAGACCGGCCGACGCGCGAAGCGAGAGCGCGGGAGGTGATCGATCTCGTGGGCTTACGCGGCCGCGAGCATTTCTATCCGCGCGAACTCTCCGGCGGCCAGCAGCAGCGCGTCGGCATTGCCCGCAGCCTCGGGACCAAGCCGGAGATCTGGTTCCTCGACGAGCCGTTCTCGGCGCTTGACCCATTGATCCGCCGCGAGATGCAGGACGAGCTGATGCGGCTGCAGACCATGCTGCACAAGACCATCGTTTTCATCACCCATGATTTCGACGAGGCGATCAGGCTGGCCGACCGCATCGCCATCATGAAGGACGGCGAGGTCATCCAGATCGGCACACCGGAGCAACTGGTGGTCAATCCGGCGACCGACTATGTCGCCGAATTCACCCGGGATGTCGACCGCGCCAAGGTGATTTCGGCGCGCAGCCTGATGCGTGCCCTGGATGGCTCCGAGCATGGCGGCACGGTTTCGCCCGACGCCAGGATCGCCAGCTTCTCGGCCAGCATCGTCGCTTCGGGAAAACCGTTCGCGGTGGTCAACGGCAGCGGCAAGTCGATCGGCGAGGTGACGCCGCAAGCCGTGATCGGACTGCTGGCCGGCATCGACAAGCAAAGAGCCGGCGCATGACGGTGACTGCAAGCGCCAGCCAAACGAGGCCACCGGTTCAGCGCTGGCTGCTGATCTGGGCGCTGGCGCTGGCCGCCGTGCTGGTGGTATTCCTGCTGCAGGAGAGGCTGCCATGGGCGGTCGACTATCCGGCCGATGCGGTCGTTCCCGTCGCCGACTGGGTCAGTGCGCTGATGCGCTGGATCAAGTCGAACTTGTCCTGGCTGACCCGCTCGATCACCGCGGTGCTCGGCGTTCCCCTCGATTTCGCGCTCGACCTGCTGGCCAAGAATTTCAAGATTGGTCACGGTGCCGATGCCTATGTCCTGCCGCGCCTGTCCTGGATCGGCGTCTGCGTAGCCGCCTTCATCGCCGGGCACGCCGTGGGCGGTAGAAAACTCGGCATGCTGGTCGGCGGCTGCTTCCTCTACACCGCGCTGTTCGGCCAGTGGACCAGCGCCATGCTGACACTGGCACTGATTTCCATCGCGGTGCCGTTCTGCATCGTCACCGGCCTGTTCGCCGGCATCTGGGCGTGGCGCAAGCCATGGGCCGAGCGGCTGATCATCTCCCCTGCCCTCGATTTGATGCAGACCATCCCGACCTTCGCCTATCTCATCCCGATGCTGCTCCTGTTCGGCAACAGCCCGGTCTCGGCGATGATCGCCACCGCCATCTTCGCCACGCCGCCCATGGTGCGGGCAACGATGCTGGGTCTGTCGCGGGTGCCCTCCGAGATCGACGATTTCTCAGAGATGGCCGGCTGCACGGCGCGGCAGAAATTGTGGCGCGTGCAGCTGCCGTCGGCGCGGCCGACACTGATGATCGGCGTCAACCAGGTGATCATGCTGGCGCTGAACATGGTGATCATCGCCTCGATGATCGGCGCCGGCGGCCTCGGCTATGATGTGCTGCTGGCGCTGCGTGCGCTGAAGGTCGGCGAAGCGATGGAAGCCGGGCTCGCCATTGTGGCGCTCGCAATCGCGCTCGACCGGCTGAGCCAGGCGATCGCGCATAAGCAGGCAAAAGGCCACGTTCAACGGCAGGCGAACCAGAGCGTTTGGCGGCGCTATCCCAATCTGTCGCTGGCCATCGCCATCCTGGTCGTGACGACGCTGCTCGGCCTGTTCGTACCGGCCTTCGCAGCGGTGCAGAAGGAGATCACCTTCACCACCGCGCCACTGTGGAAGGCGGCGGTGAGCTGGGTGACGATCAACTTCTTCGACGTGATCGAAGCGTTTCGCGTGGCGCTCATCCTCAATGTACTGAACCCGCTGCGCGCCTTCTGCGAAGGCTTTCCGTGGCTCGGCGCGGTGGCCCTGCTCGGCCTCGCCGGCTATCAGCTCAGTGGCCTGCGTTTGGCCGCCCTTGTCGCGGCGCTGACCGCCTTCTGCGCCGTCACCGGCCTTTGGGAAAAGACTATGGCCACAGTCTATCTCTGCGGCATCTCGGCCTTCATCGCCTGCCTGATCGGCATTCCGATCGGTCTCGCGGCCGCCCGCAGCGACCGCTTCGAAAAGATCGTCACGCCCATCATCGACACGCTGCAGGTGCTGCCGTCCTTCTGCTTCATCATTCCCGTGGTGATGCTGTTCCGGGTCGGCGACGTCACCGCCATGATCGCAACGGTCGCGTTCGCCGTGGTGCCAGCGATCCGCTACACCAATCACGGCATCCGGCAAGTGCCGCCGGCGCTGATCGAGGCGGCGAAGGTTTCCGGCTGCACGCCGCGCCAGACCTTCTTTCGCGTGCAATTGCCGCTGGCGCTTCCCGAAATCATGCTGGGCGTCAACCAGACGATCCTGATGGCGCTGGCGATGATCATCATCTGCGCCATGGTCGGCACACGCGACCTCGGCCAGGAAGTCTTCATCGCGCTGTCCAAGGCCGATTCCGGACGCGGCATTGTCGCGGGTCTCGCCATCGCTTTCATCGGCATCGTCGCAGACCGGCTGTTCAATGCCTGGACGGCGAAGGCGCGGGCAAGACTAGGATAATTGTTGAATGTCCAATCCCGGCGAACCGCCTTTTGCCGTACTCGTCTTCGACATGGCCAAGACCGGCGAGCCGGACGGGGAGCACGTAGTTTCGGGGTTTGAGACGCTGGAGGCGGCGACGTCCTACGCCATTGCGCGGGTTCGCGCCTCGGTGGAGGAGTTGCGCAAGCCCGGCATCGCCACTGCTGAGCTTCGCCAGCTCTGGCACCTCTATGGCGAAGACTGTTCGGTGCTGAACGCCGGAGTGCGCGGCAGCGATCTACTCGACGATTTCATTGCGACGCCGTCGATGCCGGCCGAATGCAACTGGCAAGTTCTCGCGCCAAGGCTGCGCCGCTTCCGCGCCTCGCTGCTGATCTCCAACGGCAACAACGAATCCGTCTGGGCGGGCGGCTTCTTTCGCTCGACCTACAGGCTGACGCGAGACGGCCTCCTCGAGCGCTTTGGCGACGACGCCATTGCCGCCTTCAAGGCCAAGGGGATCGAGCCGGCGGAGCCGACGAAGCTCATGGTCGCCAATTACTTCGAGCTTCCCGACCCGCCCTACCCGCCGCCAGGCGTGACGCTGCGATCCTGGAAGGTCGAGGTCGGTTTTGTCTGCCATGACGTGAAGTTCGGCGGCGACGCCGCCGGAATCTTCGCCTGGCCGCAAGAGCCCACCGACTGGGCGCTCAGAACCATGCAGTTCCTGCTGATGGCCGACATGATGGCCATGCGCGGCGATGGCCCCGACTGGGCCAACGACTGCGAGATACTAACCGCCAAGGTGACCGAGACGGAGGCGCCTCCCGACTATCCGCTGGATTGAAGTGATGATCATCACCTGCCCCGTGGCCGGCACACGCGATCTCGGCCAGGAAGTGTTGGTCGCACTGTCCAAAGTCGCGGCATTGTCGCGGGCTGGCAACAACCTGCCATCGACATCATCGCGGTCGGTCTTCGACCCCTGAGCCGCGAAAGCTCAAGCACGGCTCGGATAGACGGTTTCGCCTCTTCTGGAGTTCGCCTCTTCTGGAAATGGCAGGCCGCGCTCCAGCTCTTGACTTTGACGCATTTTCGCGCGGAAAGCTGCTTCATCCTCGACCAGCCTGAGCTTGCTGCCGAATGCCCGATCAGCGCAAACCGCCTTTTACTGTCGTCGTCTTCGACATGGCCAAAACCGGCGAGCATGTGGTTTCGGGGTTTGAGACGTTGGATGCGGCTACGTCCTACGCGATTGCTCGGGTTCGCGCCTCGGTGGAAGAGCTGCGCAAGCCTGGCATCGCAGCAGCCGAGCTCCGGCGGCACTGGCATATCCATGGTGAGGATTGCACGGTGCTGAACGCCAATGTGCGCGGCAGCGATCTGCTTGACGATTTCATCGCGACGCCGGGGACACCGGCCGAATGCGACTGGCGGGCGCTGGCGCCACGACTGCGCCGTTTCTACGCCGCTGTGAACGTCTTCAACAACGATGGCAAATCTATCCGGGTCAGCGGCTTTTTCCGCGCGACCTACCGGTTATGGCACGCTGGCCTGCTCGCACGATTTGGCGACGACGCCATCGCCTCCTTCAAAGCCAAAGGCATCACGCCGGCAGTGCCGACGAGAGTCTCGGTCGACCATCACTTCGAGCAGCCCGATCCGCCGCGCCCGCCGCTCAGCGATATCAGGCCGTTGCTGTCGTGGAAGGTCGAGATCGATTTCGGATGCACCGATGTGAGGTTCGGCGCCAAAACCGACGGCGTCTTCGCCTGGCCCGAGGAGCCGACCGGCCGGGCACTCAACGACATGACACATCTGCTGATGGCTGACAGGCTGTCTATGTACGGCACCGGCCCGGAGGGTGCCTATTATAGCGAATTGGTGTGGGTCAAGGTGACGGAGACCGATGCGGCTCCCGACTACCCTCTGAATTGAAACTGGGCCGGTGCCGGCGCATTGTTTTGCATCACGCCGACCTATTCCGCCGCCACGCCCTTCACCTGGAGATAGCTTTCCATCGAGTCGTCCAGCGCCTGCAGCCAGGGCGTATGGTGCAATGGCGCCATGGTGCCGGTCATCAGCGAGCGGTAGGCGTGGTCGCGAAAGCTCATAATGTCTTCCGCCTTGTGGTGCTCCCATTCCATGAAGGTCTGGTTGACCGCCTCGACGTCGAAGCCGGGATAGTCGGTCTGGTCCATCAGTTCCTTGGTGTAGTCGCCCTGGAACCAGATCATCTGCTCGGCGTCTTCCAGCGTCTCTTCGCGTGCCCGCCACTTGGCGCCGTGCTCGGCCATCGCCTGTCCCGACGGCAGCTTGATGCGGCCCATGATGACGTCACGGGCGAACCAGGCCTGGGCGTCGAACATGTTGAAAGTGTAGAACTGGTCCTGCATGCCGATATAGGACAGTTTCGGGTTCTTCTCCCACACGACGCCCTCATAGAGCCCGTCCGGCCACATGCGGTTGGCGGTCTTCAGCTTCAGCTCTTCCGTGAGGAACGGGAAGGAATGCAGATAGCCGGTGCACAGGACGATGGCGTCGACATCTTTTGTGGTGCCGTCCTTGAAGTGCGCCGTCTTGCCGACGACCTTCTGCAGCAGCGGCACTTCCTTCCAGTTCTCCGGCCATTTGAACCCCATCGGCTTGGAGCGGTAGCTGGAGGTGATCGATCTGGCGCCGTATTTGTAGCATTGCGAGCCGATGTCCTCGGCAGAATAGGAGCGGCCGATGATCAGTATGTCCTTGCCCTTGAACTCCATGGCGTCGCGAAAATCATGGCTGTGCAGGATACGGCCGTTGAAGGTCGAAAAGCCTTCGAAATAGGGAACGTTGGGAACCGAGAAATGCCCGGAAGCGACGACGACATTGTCGAACTCTTCGGAGTAGGTGACGTCGTTGGTGCGGTCATGCGCGGTGACAGTGAATTTCCTGCTCTCGTCCGAGAAGGTGACCATGCGCACCGGGCTGTTGAAGCGCACCCATTTGCGCAGGCCTGATTTCTCGACGCGACCCTTGATGTAATCCCACAAAACGGCGCGCGGCGGGTAGGATCCGATCGGGCGGCCGAAATGCTCCTCGAACGTATAGTCGGCGAATTCCAGGCATTCCTTCGGTCCGTTCGACCAGAGGTAGCGGTACATCGAGCCGTGGACGGGGTCGCCATGCTCGTCGAGGCCGGTGCGCCAGGTGTAGTTCCACAGGCCGCCCCAGTCCGACTGCTTTTCGAAGCAGACGATTTCGGGGATCTCGGCGCCCTTGTCGGCAGCCGACTTGAAGGCCCTGAGCTGGGCCAGACCGGATGGCCCCGCTCCAATGACGGCAACGCGCGTTTTCATGGCAGGCCTCCCGGTGTCATTCGATTTTTGGAATTGCTCTTACGAAACAAATTTCACTCACAGGACAGTAATTGCCTCTTGGATGCTGTCAACAGGCCTAGTGGAGAAACCGCGTTTCGCCCCAGCGGATTTCCGGAAAAACGGATGACGGCGTAAATCCTGTTCGGACACCATTCGACTTAAGGGGCTTGCTGCGCGGTTGCGTTTCTGTATCGGCACCGAATATGTTCACCTGGAGTGAAATAATCAGGGGGATTCGGAGGCGAGATGGCGAAGACAAGTTCCGACTCCAAGACTGCTTCGACAAGGGCAAAGCCACCGGCAAAGGCCTCCGTGGACGGAAAAACCATCCGCGCGCCGCTGACGCAGAACCCGCATGCCATTCGCGACACCCGCGAAAAAGTGCTGGAGGTGGCGATCGGGCGCGAGGTGCGCGCCTTCCGCAAGAAGCTCGGCATCACCGTCGCCGATCTCGCCGTCGCCACCGATATTTCGCTGGGCATGCTGTCGAAGATCGAGAACGGCATCACCTCGCCGTCGCTGACCACACTGCAGGCGCTGTCGAGGGCGCTCGGCGTTCCCGTCACCGCCTTCTTCCGCCGATTCGAGGAAGAGCGCAGCGCCGTCTTCGTCAAGGCCGGCGAAGGGCTAGATGTCGAACGCCGCGGCACCCGCGCCGGCCATCAATACAATCTGCTCGGCCATATCGGCTCCAACACCAGCGGCGTCGTCGTCGAGCCGTATCTGATTACGCTGACCGAGGATTCGGATGTGTTCCCGACCTTCCAGCATGAGGGCATGGAATTCCTCTATATGCTGGAGGGCGAGGTGGTGTACCGGCACGGCAGCAACCTCTATCCGATGAAGCCGGGCGACAGCCTGTTCTTCGACGCCGACGCGCCGCACGGGCCGGAGCAACTGACGAAACTTCCGATGCGGTATCTGTCGATTATTTGCTATCCGCAGAGCGCGGGGTAGTCGGACCGCCGCAGCCCCCTCACCCGGATTGCCAAGGCCGAATTGCAAGAGCAATTCGGGGCAATCCGACCTCTCCCCGAGGGGAGAGGAGTCTGGCGTCGGCGCTGGCGATCTCTTCTCCGCTCGGGGAGAAGGTGGCCGCGCAGCGGCCGGATGAGGGGGCCTTTAGTCCGGCCCGAACCCCGGTGACGTCGCACTGCCATCATCCAGCTTCGACAGCCATTCCACCAATGTCGGCCGATACCGCGTCAGGCCCTTGTAGGTGGCCAGCTCTTCCGGCAAATCCCGGATCACCCGGTGCAGTCGCCTTGCCCATTTCGGCTGTGTCACCAGTTCGTCCATCTTGATGAGATAGCAGCGGATCGGGAAGACGATGCCGTTCGAGCGCGGCAGCCGCCAGAAGCTTTGCAGTTCGACGCGCAGATGCACCTTGTCGGCGACATTTTCGGGCGTTACCGTCGCGCGGTCCGGGCCCCATTTGTGGTAATTCTCCGGACTGGTGTCGAGGCGCGGGTTTATGGTCATCGTCCAGTTCAGCCGCCGCGCCGGCTTGCCCTGCTGGATGTTGGTGAGGAACTTCAGCGCCCTGACGAAAATGCCCTTTTCATGCGCCAACGGCACCGGCGCGTGCCATTCGAAGAAATTCATGCCGATGTCGAAATCGAGCGACCAGTCGGCCTGAGTGGTGACCATGCCGGCGTCCATCCAAAGATTGCCGTCGCGCTGATCGAGAATGCAGAAATCACCCTGGCTCTGGCGGGTGATGTACTCCATCGGCCCGTAAGGCAGTGTCGAGGTGTCGCCGAAGGTGAAGGTGTCGTCGATGCCGAGCGGCCGGTTGATCCAGCGCCAGCGGTCGCCGTCGCGGGTCAGGGTGAAATGCTCGGGATAGCCAAGTGCCTGTTGCTCCATCAAAAGTTCGAGCAGGTCCCAGCCGGCCAGCGTCATATGCGGCAGCGACTGGCAGCGCAGCGGATCGTCGGCCAGCACCAGTGCACGGTCCTGCATCTCGGCGACATAGTGCTCGTCGACGTCGATCAGGTTTTCCAGAACGCTGCCCTTGGGACCGACGACATGCGGCTCGATGTTGACGGCATACATGTAGGCGTCTTCGTGGAACGGGAACGGAAACCGCCTGATGTGCTCCGGGCTGTTCCTGAAGGTGAAATCGTCGCGAAACGTTTCCTTGCGAAAGGTGATGCCCAAGCTCGCCTCCTATCTTTCCAGGACCAGCGACTCGCCTTCGAAGCGCGACACGCAGGGCATGATCTTGCAGCCGGAACGGTGGTCTTCCTCACTCAGCCAGTGGTCGTTGTGGATGAACTTGCCGTCATACGAGACGACGTTGGTCTCGCACTGGCCGCAGACACCGCCGCGGCAGAGATAGGGCGGATCGACGCCGGCGGCCTCGATGGCTTCGAGCAGGCTCTGCTGCTCGCCGACGCGGATGGTCTTGGCGCTGACGGCAAGTGTGACGTCGAACGGCAGGCCGGGCTGGGGTGCCGCGAAATGCTCGTAGTGCACGGTCTCCGCCGGCCAGCCCAAAGCGGCCGCGCGGTCGCGTACCCAGTTGATCATGCCGGCCGGGCCGCAGACATAGAGATGGGTGCCGAGCGGCTGCGAGGACAACAGACGGTCGAGTTCGATGCGCTCGTCGCGGTCGTCGTGATAGAGCCGGACGCGACGGCCATAGCGCTCCTGCAGCACATCGGCATAGGTGCCGAGCGAGGCGGTGCGGCAGGTGTAGTGCAGCTCGAAATTGCCGCCGGACCCGGCGAGCTGCGCGGTCTGCGCCATGAACGGCGTGATCCCGATGCCGCCGGCAAGCATCAGATGCTTCTTTGCCCTGAGGTCGAGCGAGAACAGATTGACGGGGTAGCTGACCACCATCTCCAGGCCAGGCTTGACGCTCCGGTGCATGAACAACGAGCCGCCGCGGCCGACATCGTCGCGGCGCACCGAGATGGTGTATTCGCGGGTGTCGAGCGGCGATCCCATCAGCGAATAGGGATTGAGCCTTGTGCGGTCGCCATCGCGCATCTCGACCACGACATGGGCGCCGCCGGAAAAGGTCGGCAAAAGCTCACCGTCACGGCGGCGGAAATGGAAGCGCGTCACCAGTTCGTTGACCGGGACGACGTCGCTGACGACGACATCGAGCTTGGTGGTGCCGGTGCTCATGGGAAGACCTCCTCTATGGGAGGGATCTCCGAGCGATCCTCGGCATTTATGCAGACGCCCTGGAATGCTGCCAGCCGTCGCGAATAATGATCGCGCACCAGAAGCAGCAGGCCGCAATGCGCGCAGGTGGCCGGCTGCGTCGTCACATTTTCGGTGATGCCTTTGCAATGCACGCACTGCATGCGCCGCGCCAATGAGCCGCGATGCTCGGTCTGCATGGAGGTATGATCGATGCCGGCTTCGAGCGCCACCTGCATGGCCTGGCCGATCAGCCCTTCGGTGCCGGCGAGATAGAGGCGCAGGCCCATATGCGCGTTGGCAAGCGTCTGCTTCAGCCGGGGCAGCAGGCTGGCGAAGGTTGGCGCGACATGAAATTGCGCGGACTTCAGTGCCTCAAGAGCGGCAACGTGCTTGCCGTCGGCCCCGGGAATGAAGACGATTTCGGCGCCGTCGAAGAAGCCGGGGGGCGCCGTCCTTGCCATATCGACGATCGCCAGCGCGCCTTCCGCATCCGCCACGAAAAGATGATGCTTGCCGGGCTGCGGGGACAGGGTTCCGTAAATGGGCCGGCTGATGATCGTTTTGGCTGCCATTCTCTACTTCGTACCTCGAAACCCCTCGCTGTCGATTGTGCCTCAGCCTTTCGCCGTGCGCTTGGTCTTTTTGGGATCGTCGAAGGGCAGAGGCTGCGCCGTCGCCCTGATCGAACCGCTCTTGTTGCGGATCTCGAGCTTGGTGTCCTTGACCGCGCAGTCGACGTCGAGGCGGGCGATGCCCATCGATTTCTCGACCAGCGGCGAATACATGGCGCAGGTGACCACGCCCACCTTTTTGCCGTCGCGATAGACCGGCGCGCCCTCATCCGCGGGTTGCTTGCCGTCGAGCAGCACGCCGTAGATCTTGAAGCGCTCCTTGCCCTTGAGGCGGTAATGCTGTTCGGCGCCGCGAAAGCCGGTCTTGCCGGGGCTGACGGTGAAGTCGAGGCCGAGCTCCCACAGCGTGTCGCCGGGGCCTTCGTTCTCGAACGGATATTTCTGCGAGTTGTCATAGGGATAAAACAGCAAATAACTTTCGACGCGCAGCATATCGAGCGTGGTGAAGCGGCACGGAATGATGCCGGCGCTCTTGCCCTCGTCGAGGATCCTGTCCCAGATCGTGCCGGCGTCCTGGCCGCGGCAGAATATCTCGTAGCCGCGCTCGCCGGTATAGCCGGTGCGCGAGATCATGACGGGAAAGCCGAACAGCTGCGTCTGCATATGATGGAAATAGTTGAGGTCGCGAATGCCCGGCACATGCTTTGAGAGATAGTCGACCGCGGTCGGTCCCTGCAGCGACAGGTCGTGCAGATTGTCGTCGAAGCGCAGCGATACGTCGCGGCCGACGGAAGCGCGCTGCAATTCCTCATGGCCGGTGCCGGAGCCGTGCACCACCATCCAGGCGTTCGGCCCGGTGCGGTAGAGGATGCAGTCGTCGGTGAATTTTCCGGCCTCGTTCAGCATGCAGGCATAGGCCGACTTGCCGGGATAGATCTTCTCCACGTCGCGCGTCGTTGCCAGGTCGATGAGGTGTGAGGCGTGCGGCCCGGTGATGTGAACCTTCTTCAGGCCCGACACATCCATCAGCCCGGCCCTGGTGCGGATGGCGGTGTATTCCTCGTCGGCGTCCTTGTCGTAGGTCCAGGCGGTGCCCATGCCGCTCCAGTCTTCGAGCTTCGAGCCTAACGCGCGATGGCGATCCGCCAGGGTCGAAAATCTCCAGGATGCCGTCATCCGCAAATCCTCCGTTCGAAAATTCTATTGTGTTCCCGGCTCCCTGCGCGAGGCGGGAGCATTTGGTCGAATATTGATCGCAAACGTCCTGATGCCGCAATACCCGGAAGCAAATAATTTCATTGTCAGGCAAAATTCGCGGCTGGGGACAAACGGTTAACCCAACGTAAAATCGGCTTGACAATTGCTGGATTCGGCCCGAATTTATGAAAAAAATTTCACTCTGTTGAAAGAGGGCAGCGGGCGGCCAATTCGGGGTCGGACGCTGGAAAAGGGGAAACCGATGTCAGACCTGCAGCAGCGCATCGAAGCGCTGTACCGTTCCGACCTGCGCGGATCCGCGCTCCTGATCATCTGCCTTTGGGCGACGATCCTCTTCGTGCTTGTCATGACATGGCCCTACATCCCGGACACCGGGATCAAGATCGTCGTCGCTATCGCTGCCGCCGCCGTGCTGATCTTCAATACGGCCGCCATCCTGGCGATGGTCAATCACTACAAGGAAGACAAGGACTTCATCTACGGTCTCGACATCAAGAACGCCGACGCGGCCCGCAACCGCAAGTCCTGAAAACAGAACGTCCTGAGGGGTAGAAGTCATGTCGCGCTACACGCCGCCGGAACAAGGCAAGGCCGGGCAGATTTTCGATATCGTGGTCGTCGTGGTCGCCATTTTCGTGGCGCTGTGGCTGCCATTGAAACTCGGCCTGGCGGGTGCGGCGAAATCCATCGACGCGCTCGATGCCAAAACCTGGGAAGCGTTGGGACAGAACCCGACCATGGCCTCGATCTGGGAAAAGCTCGGCTATACGCCGGAGACCGCGCACGACATCATCCAGAACCGCTTCCACTACATCATCGACTGGCCGACGCTGATCATCATGGCGGCGGTGCTGATCGGCTATTTCGTCTTCCTGTTCCGCGCCTCCGACCGCGAATATCGCGACGTCATCAACGAAAAGTTCGACGACAAGTAACGCCAGAGATTTTGGGGAAGCACGCTCATGTGGGTCGCACTCTCTTACGCATCGTGGGGCATCTCGGTCGTGCTTGCGCTGTGGATGCTCTACGACTGGTTCAAGATCGACACGACCTATTCCGAGGAGGTGCTGACTTCCTCGCGCGAAGGCGAGCTTGAAGCCGCTTCCGAAAAACACCGGATCTGAGTGGGGATTGAACAATGACGATCACGCTTGAACCGGCAATACACGGCGACAGGGTTTCACTGCTACGCGTGCTCGGCCCGGCCCATGTCTGGGCGCTTGGCGTCGGCATCGTGCTGGTCGGCGAATTCACCGGCTGGAATTTCTCGGCCGACAAGGGCGGCGCACTGGCGGCGCTGATCGTCTGCTGGGTGGTCGGGCTCTTGTACACTTCGGTCGCCATGATCGACTCCGAGGTGACATCGACGGTTGCCGCCGCCGGCGGCCAATACGCGCAGGCCAAGCACATTGTCGGGCCGCTGATGGCCTTCAACGTCGCGCTGTTCCTGGTCTTTGCCTACACCATGCTGGAGGTTTCGGACGCCATCCTGCTCGGCGACACCATCGTCGCCAAGGCCGGCGTCGAAGGGCTCACCCACAACTCCTTCATTGCCGCCACCATCGTCGTGCTGGCATGGCTGAACTATCGCGGCGTGCTGATGACGCTCAACGTCAACTTCGTCATCACGGCGATAGCCTATGTCTCGATCGTTATCCTGTTCTTCTCGGTCAGCCCCTGGACGCAGGGTGCTGTGCTGAAGCTCAACGAACTGGTCACCCCCGCCAATGCGCTGCCCTATGGCTGGATCGGCGTCATCGCGGCCTTCCAGTTCGGCATCTGGTACTATCTCGGCATCGAAGGCACCACGCAGGCCGCCGAGGAAGTGCGCTCGCCGGCGCGTTCGCTGCCTTACGGCACCATGGCCGGCATGATCACGCTTTTGATCGCCGCCGCCATGACCTGGTATGTCTGCGCCTCGCTGATGCCCTGGGAGTACCTCGGTATCACCTATTATCCCTTGTGGGACGCCGGCAAGCTGACCGGCAGCCCGCTGCTGGAAAACCTGTTGTTCGTCGCCACGCTGCTCGCGGCACTGGCGTCGGCCAATGGCTGTATCAACGATGCGGCCCGCGCGTGGTTCTCGCTTGGACGCGACCGCTATCTGCCGACATGGTTCTCGGCCGTGCACCCGAAATACCGCACGCCCTATCGCTCGATCCTGTTCCTGTTGCCGATCGCGCTCGCCTTCGCCTTCATCGCCGACCTCAACCAGGCGATCACCTTCTCAATCCTGTCGGGCGTGCTGCAATACACCTTCATGAGCATAAACATCATGATGTTCCGCAAAAAGTGGCCGCTGGGCACGATCCGCCGCGGCTATACGCACCCGTTCCACCCGATCCCGGCGATCGTGCTGTTTTGCCTCTGCGTGGTGACCTTCTTTGCGATCTTCCTCGGCTACGGCACGCAGCTGATCGCCATGGTCGCCTTCTACTTCCTGATCTCGCTGTGGTTCCACTTCTACCGTTACCGCTATGTGCGCCGCGGCGACCAGTTCACCATGCCGTGGCCGAAGCCGCAGGGCTATTGACAGGAGAGGGCCTGCCGGTCTGGGCGGGCATGGCGTGACGAGGTGTCTGACGTGACGACAGCATTGCTGGCCGGGGCGGTCGCCGTGGCTCTCGTCCTGCACCTCGCCTGGCATACGCGCGCCAGCCGCAAAAAGGCCAAGGCTGATCTTGCAGCCGAGGCAGCCAGCATCCGGACCGTCATCACAGATGCCGTTGATGTCTCCGATGGCACAGCCGGCGTTGTCACCTGGGCCGGCACATGGAACGGACAGCGCGTGCAGCTGCGCACCATCGTCGACACGCTGGCAACGCGAAAGCTGCCGGCGCGATGGTTGAGTGTCACGATCACAGAGCCGGTTGCGGTGCCGGCGACCTTCGACATGATGATGCGGCCGGGCTCGCCGACGACCTTCTCCAATTTCGATCATCTTCAGCATACGCTGCCGAAGGCTCCGGGATTTCCGGCTGAAGCCGTGCTGCGAACCGACCTCAGGGCGGCGCGCTTTCCGCAGAACCTGATCGCCAGCCATCTCGACATCTTTGCCGAAGGCCGCGCCAAGGAACTCTTGATCACCCCGAACGGCGTGCGCATCGTCTGGCTGCTGGCCGAGGCCGAGCGGGCGCGCTACGGCGTGTTCCGGCAGGCCGCATTCGGCGGCGCAAGGCTGGATCCAACGCTGGTCGAGAGACTGCTGACCTCGGCCTCAGTGCTGCGCGATGCCATCAACCGACAGGAAAGGCAGGTCGCATGAGCGCACCCGCACCGACAAACCCGTATCTGGTGCTCGGCGCTGCCATCGTCTTACCGGCCAGCGGCCACGTCATTCTGGGCGTGCCCGTGCGCGGCCTGCAGTTCCTGTTCTTCATGGTGATCCTCGCCTGGGTGACGGCCAAGATCGCGCCGGCCGATGCCAGCTTCGTCGGCCGCCACGCCGGCGGCTTCCTGATCTATGCGCTGTCGATCCTCGATGCCTACAGAATAGCCCGCATCCGCACCGCCACATGGATTCACAGCGCCCGCGACGGCGGCGATAGTTCACAAGGCCGCATCGAGCCGGATACGTAACTACAGGAATATTTTTTTCATACGATTGAATTCGCACGACGCATTCGATACATCATCGTCTAGTGGTAACGTCGGGAGGCTGACATGTGTGGAATCGTCGGACTTTTTCTGAAAGACAAGTCGCTTGAGCCGCAGCTCGGCTCGATGCTGTCGCAGATGCTGATATCGCTCAGCGATCGCGGCCCCGACAGCGCCGGCATTGCCATCTATGGCGCGCCTTCCAGGAATGAAGCCAAGATCACCATCCAGTCCGCGAAGCCCGAGCGCGATTTCCGCGGCCTCGACGCCGAACTCGCAAAGGCCATCGGCGCGCCGGTGAGCATAGCGGTGAAGTCCACCCATGCAGTGTTGAGAACCGCGCCCGACAAGGTCGATGCCGCGCGCGAAGCGCTGCAGTCAATCCGCCCCGACGTGCGCATCATGGGCGCCGGCGAAGCGGTGGAAATCTACAAGGAAGTCGGTCTGCCGGAAGCGGTCGTCGACCGCTTCGACGTCCGCTCGATGACCGGCACGCATGGCATCGGCCATACCCGCATGGCGACGGAATCGGCCGTCACCACTATGGGCGCGCATCCGTTCTCGACCGGCGCCGACCAGTGCCTGGTGCACAATGGCTCGCTGTCCAACCACAACAATGTGCGGCGTGAGCTGGTGCGGGAGGGCATGAAATTCGAGACCGAGAACGACACCGAGGTCGCCGCCGCCTATCTCTCCTCGCAGATGGCGCATGGCAAGAACCTCGGCGAGGCGCTGGAAGGCACGCTGTCCGACCTCGACGGCTTCTTCACCTTCGTCGTCGGCACCAAGAACGGTTTCGGCGTGGTGCGCGATCCGATCGCCTGCAAGCCCGCCGTCATGGCCGAGACCGACCAGTATGTCGCCTTTGGCTCGGAATATCGGGCGCTGACCAAGCTGCCCGGCATAGACAATGCGAGGGTCTGGGAGCCGGAACCCGCAACCGTCTATTTCTGGGAGCATTGAGCCCATGCCGGCAACCAAACTTTCGAAGGCGGCGCAAGACCAGGCGTCCCGGGTCTTCGATCTTGATGTGTCGTCGCTGCGCGAGCTCAACCAGGCGCTTCACAATCTGACGCCCGGCTCCAACGAAACGGCGTGGGAAGTGCTGCACCCGAAGGGCAGCCATTCGGTTGCGGTCGGCGTCGACCAGCCTGTCAGCATCGATGTGCGCGGCAGCGTCGGCTACTACTGCGCCGGGATGAATGACGGCGCTGCCATCACCGTGCACGGCTCGGCCGGACCTGGCGTCGGCGAAAACATGATGTCGGGCTCGATCGTCATCAAGGGCGACGCCAGCCAGTATGCCGGCGCCACCGGCAAGGGCGGGCTGCTCGTCATCGAGGGCAACGCCTCGTCGCGCTGCGGCATCTCGATGAAGGGCATCGACATCGTCGTGCACGGCAATATCGGCCACATGTCGGCCTTCATGGCGCAGTCCGGCAATCTGGTGGTGCTGGGCGATGCCGGCGACGCACTTGGCGATTCCATCTACGAAGCGCGGCTGTTCGTGCGCGGCAAGGTCGAAAGCCTGGGCGCCGACTGCATCGCCAAGGAGATGCGGCCCGAGCATATCGAACTGCTGCAGGGACTGCTCGACCGCGCCGGCGTCACCGGCGTCAAGCCGTCGGAATTCAAGCGCTACGGCTCGGCGCGCACGCTCTACAATTTCAATATCGACAACGCCGACGCGTATTGAGGCAGCATGACCTACAAGAACCCGCCGACGACGCCGCGCAAATCCGCGACCTTCGACGACTACACGCTTTCCGAAATCCGCCGCGCCGCGGCGACCGGCATCTATGACATCAGGGGCGCCGGGGCCAAGCGCAAGCTGCCGCATTTCGACGACCTTTTGTTCCTCGGCGCCTCGATCTCGCGCTATCCGCTGGAAGGCTATCGCGAGCGGTGCGACACGTCGGTCGTGCTGGGCTCGCGCTATGCCAAGAAGCCGATCGAGCTGAAAATCCCGATCACCGTTGCCGGCATGAGCTTCGGGTCGCTGTCCGGCCCGGCCAAGGAAGCGCTCGGCCGTGGCGCTACGCTCTCAGGCACGTCGACCACCACGGGCGACGGCGGCATGACCGAGGAAGAGCGCGGCCATTCCAAGCAACTGGTCTACCAGTACCTGCCGTCACGCTACGGCATGAACCCCAGGGATTTGCGCCGTGCCGACGCCATCGAAGTCGTTGTCGGCCAGGGCGCCAAGCCCGGCGGCGGCGGCATGCTGTTGGGACAAAAGATTTCCGACCGCGTCGCCGAAATGCGCACGCTGCCGAAGGGCATCGACCAGCGCTCGGCCTCACGCCATCCCGACTGGACCGGGCCGGACGATCTCGAGATCAAGATCCTCGAGCTGCGCGAGATCACCGACTGGGAAAAGCCGATCTACGTCAAGGTCGGCGGCGCCCGCCCCTATTACGACACAGCACTTGCGGTGAAGGCCGGCGCCGATGTCGTCGTCGTCGACGGCATGCAGGGCGGCACGGCGGCCACCCAGGAAGTATTCATCGAAAATGTCGGCCAGCCGACGCTTGCCTGCATCAGGCCGGCGGTGCAGGCGCTGCAGGATCTCGGCATGCACCGCAAGGTGCAGCTGATCGTGTCGGGCGGCATCCGCAATGGCGCCGACGTCGCCAAGGCGCTGGCGCTCGGCGTCGACGCGGTGTCGATCGGCACGGCAGCGCTCGTCGCGCTCGGCGACAACGACCCGCGCTGGGAGGCCGAATACAATGCGCTCGGCACCACCGCCGGCGCCTATGACGACTGGCACGAGGGTCGCGACCCCGCGGGCATCACCACGCAGGACCCCGAACTGATGAAGCGGGTCGATCCGATCGCCGCCGGACGGCGGCTGGCGAACTACCTCAAGGTGATAACGCTGGAGGCGCAGACCATTGCGCGTGCCTGCGGCAAGAACAGCCTGCACAATCTCGAGCCCGAGGATCTCGTAGCCCTCACCATCGAAGCCGCCGCCATGGCTGGCGTGCCGCTGGCCGGCACCAACTGGATACCGGGGAAAAACGGCTTCTAAAAAACACATCAAAATAAGCGAGGAACTATAATGGGGAACGATCTCGCCGCATTCGCCAAAGAGAACGGCGTCAAATATTTCATGATTTCCTACACCGACCTGTTCGGCGGCCAGCGCGCCAAGCTGGTGCCGGCGCAGGCGATCGCCGACATGCAGAAGGACGGCGCCGGCTTCGCCGGTTTCGCCACCTGGCTCGACCTCACGCCGGCGCATCCTGATATGCTGGCGGTGCCGGATCCGGATTCGGTGATCCAGCTGCCGTGGAAGCCCGATGTCGCCTGGGTCGCCGCCAACTGCATCATGGACGACAAGGAAGTCGAGCAGGCGCCGCGCAACACGCTGCGCCGGCTGATCGCGGAAGCCGCCACTGACGGCATGCATGTCAAGACTGGCGTCGAGGCAGAGTTCTTCCTGATCTCGCCGGACGGCAGCGTCATCTCCGACAAATACGACACGGCTTCAAAACCCTGCTACGACCAGCAAGCGGTGATGCGCCGCTACGATGTCATCGCCGAGATTTGCGACCACATGTTGGCGCTGGGCTGGAGCCCCTACCAGAACGACCATGAGGACGCCAACGGCCAGTTCGAGATGAACTGGGCTTTCGACGATGTGCTCGCCACCGCCGACAAGCACTCCTTCTTCAAGTTCATGGTCAAGTCGGTGGCCGAGAAACACGGCCTGCGCGCGACCTTCATGCCAAAGCCTTTCCAGGGCCTGACCGGCAATGGCTGCCACGCCCATATTTCGGTCTGGGACAAGGCCGGCAAGGTCAACGTCTTTGCCGATAACGCGATGGAACTCGGCCTGTCGGCCAAGGGCAAGAATTTCCTCGGCGGCATCATGAAACATGCCTCGGCGCTGGCCGCCATCACCAACCCGACGGTGAACTCCTACAAACGCATCAACGCGCCGCGCACCATTTCGGGCGCCACCTGGGCGCCGAACACGGTGACCTGGACCGGAAACAACCGCACTCACATGGTGCGCGTGCCCGGCCCCGGCCGCTTCGAGCTGCGGTTGCCGGACGGCGCCGCAAACCCTTATCTGCTGCAGGCCGTCATCATTGCCGCCGGTCTCGACGGCATCCGCTCCAAGGCCGATCCCGGCAAGCGCTACGACATCGACATGTACCAGAACGGTCACACTGTGAAGGGCGCGCCGAAGCTGCCGCTCAACCTGCTCGACGCGCTTCGCGAATACGACAAGGACAAATCGCTCAAGGCGGCGCTGGGTGAGGAATTCTCGTCGGCTTATCTAAAGCTGAAGCAACAGGAATGGAATTCCTATGCTTCGCACTTCACGCAATGGGAGCGCGACCACACGCTGGACATATAATCGTCCTAGCGGTGCGAGCGACCTCGGAATGACCTGATGAAATATTCGATCTTCTCGCTCGCCCGTGCTGCCCTTTCCGGCCACAAGAACTGGCAGCGCACCTGGCGCGATGCGGCGCCCAAGGACCACTACGATGTTGTGATCATCGGCGGCGGCGGCCATGGGCTCGCCACCGCCTGGTTCCTCGCCAGCGAGTTCGGCATCAGAAACGTCGCCGTGCTGGAAAAGGGCTGGATCGGCTCCGGCAATGCCGGCCGCAACACCACCATCATCCGTTCCAATTACGGCCTGCCCGGCAATACCGGCTTCTACGAGCTTTCGATGAAGCTTTGGGAGCGGATGGAGCAGGACCTCAACTATAACGCCATGGTCAGCCAGCGCGGCGTCCTCAACCTCTATCATTCCGATGCGCAGCGCGACGCTTATGCGCGGCGCGGCAACACCATGCGCATCAATGGCATCGATGCCGAACTGCTCGACCAGGCGGCGCTGAAGAAGATGCTGCCGTTCCTGAATTTCGACCATGCGCGCTTTCCCGTGCAGGGCGGCCTCCTGCAGCGCCGCGGCGGCACCGCGCGGCATGACGCGGTGGTCTGGGGCTATGCCCATGCGGCGAGCGAACTCGGCGTCGACATCATCCAGAACTGCGAGGTCACCGGCTTTGTCCGGGACGGCAACGGCAAGGTGACTGGCGTCGAGACGTCGCGCGGCAAGATCGGCGCCGGCAAGGTCGGCATGGCAGTCGCCGGGTCATCGTCGCGTGTCGCAGCGATGGCGGGCATGCGCCTGCCGATCGAAAGCCATGTGCTGCAAGCTTTCGTCTCGGAGGCGATCAAGCCGCTCATCCCCGGCGTCATGACCTTCGGCGCCGGGCATTTCTATGTCAGCCAGTCGGACAAGGGCGGGCTGGTCTTCGGCGGCGACATCGATGGCTACAATTCCTACGCCCAGCGCGGCAATTTGCCTGTCATGGAAGATGTCTGCGAAGGCGGCATGGCGCTGATCCCGATGATCGGCCGCGTGCGGCTTCTGCGCCAGTGGGGCGGTATCATGGACATGTCGATGGATGGCTCGCCGATCATCGACAAGACACCGGTCGACGGGCTCTACCTCAACGCCGGCTGGTGTTATGGCGGCTTCAAGGCGACGCCCGGTTCCGGCTTCGTCTTTGCCCATCTTCTGGCGCGTGACGAAACGCACAAGGAGGCGGCGCTGTTTCGGCTCGACCGCTTCCAGCGCGGCGCCATGATCGACGAAAAGGGCCAAGGCGCCCAACCGAACCTGCATTGAGGCGGCCGGAACAAGATGCGTATCACCTGTCCTTTCTGCGGCGAACGCGAACTCGGCGAGTTCAGCTATCTCGGCGATGCCAAGCCTGTACGGCCGGCGGCGGATGCCGGCGAAGATGCCGTCTACGACTATGTCTATCTGCGCGACAACATCGCCGGCGTGATGGCAGAGAACTGGTATCACGGCGGTGGCTGCCGGGCCTGGCTGAAGGTCACCCGCAACACGCTGACGCACGAGATCTCGGCGGTGGAACCGGCGGCGGGGGCTGGTGCGAGCCAGGTGGAGACATGAGCTATTCTGTCGAGACCACAGCCGTCGCGAAAAGCGCCAGCCCCCTACCTCCCCCTTGTGGGGAGGTCGGACCGCAGGTCCGGGTGGGGGTCGGTGCCGCACCCCCACCCCGCTGCTGCGCAGCGACCCCCCCCACAAGGGGGAGGGTGAAGAGCGCGACGGTCCCGCCTGGCATTGGATCGATGAGAGGCCGGCCATCGTGAGTTCCAGCCAATCCCATCGTCTCTCATCCGGCGGTCTCATCGACCGTTCCACCCCCCTCACCTTCCGCTTCGACGGCACGACATTTTCCGGCTTCCAGGGCGACACGCTGGCGTCGGCGCTGGTCGCCAATGGCGTCAAGCTGGTCGGCCGCTCGTTCAAATACCATCGTCCGCGCGGCATTCTGACTGCGGGCTCGGAAGAACCCAACGCGCTGGTCGAACTGCGCACCGGCGCACGGCGCGAGGCCAACACCAAGGCCACGACGGCCGAACTCTATGAAGGCCTCGAAGCGGCCAGCCAGAACCGCTGGCCGTCGCTGCGCCACGATGTGATGTCGGTGAACCAGCTGTTCGCACCGATCTTCGTCGCCGGCTTCTACTACAAAACCTTCATGTGGCCGGCAAAATTCTGGGAAATGGTCTACGAGCCGGCGATCCGACGCGCCGCGGGTCTGGGTCGCGCGGCGGTCACCCCCGATCCGGATCACTACGACAAGGCCTGGGCGCATTGCGATGTGGTGATCGCCGGCTCTGGTCCGGCCGGTCTCGCCGCCGCACTCGCTGCAGGCCGCAGCGGTGCGCGCGTCATCCTGTGCGAAGAAGATTTTGCGCCCGGCGGCCGTCTGTTGTCGGATGGCGGCACGATCGACGGTCTGCCGGCCGCGGAGTGGCTGTCGCGCACACTGGCCGAGCTCAGCTCGATGCCGGATGTCCGCATCATGACCCGCACGACCCTGTTCGGCGTCTATGATGGCGGTACCTATGGCGCGATCGAGCGGGTCAACGATCATCTGCCGGTGCCGCCCGAGCATCAGGTGCGCCAGCGCCTGTGGCGCATCGTGGCCAAGCGCTGCGTCGTCGCCGCCGGCGCGATTGAGCGTCCCATCGTCTTTGCCGGCAATGACACGCCCGGCGTGATGATGGCGTCCGCCATCCGCACCTACGTCACACGTTATGCGGCGACGCCGGCAAAGCGGATCGCGCTGTTCACCAACCATGAGGATGGCTGGCGCACGGTCGAGACGGCACTCGGCGCCGGGCTGCAGATCGCGGCGGTGATCGACGCGCGGCCTGACGTCTCGCCTGCCCATCGTTCTCTCGCTTCCATGAACGGCTTCACCGTGCTGCATGGTTCGGTCAGCGGCGTCGACGGCGGCAAGGACGGCGTAAGAAAAATAGCGGTGTCGCTGACCGGCGGCGCGCGCGCCGAGGTCGAGGCCGACGGGCTTGCCGTTTCCGGCGGCTGGAATCCGGCGGTCGGGCTCACCTCTTACCATCGCGGCCGGCCGAAATGGCGAGACGACATCGCCGCCTTCGTGCCGGACGGCGCGCCGCCCGGTATGGTCGCCGCAGGTGCGGCTAACGGCGACTTCGGGCTAGGCGCCTGCCTGCGCGCAGGTTTCGAGGCCGGCGCCGCAGCGGCGCGGGACGCGGGACGCAATGGCAATCCGGGCTCTGCAGCTGTTGCCGGCGACGAGTCCTTCTCACTGACCCCGCTCTGGCACGTCGCCGGCAAAGGCAAGGCCTTTGTAGACCAGCAGCATGACGTCACCGCGTCCGACATCGAGCTGGCGCAGCGCGAGGGTTTTGAATCGGTCGAGCATCTGAAGCGCTACACCACGCTCGGCATGGCGACCGACCAGGGCAAGACGTCCAATGTCGCCGGCCTCGCCATCATGGCGGCGGTGTCGGGCAAATCCATTCCCGAGACCGGCACGACCATCTATCGCCCGCCGTACGTGCCGGTCGCCATCGGCGCCTTTGCCGGCCACCATCGCGACGAAAATTTCCATGCGACGCGGCTGACGCCGTCGCATCACTGGGCGGCCGAACAAGGCGCGATCTTTGTCGACACCGGCCTGTGGAAGCGCGCGCAATGGTATCCGCGCGCGGGCGAGAAGGACTGGCTGGAATCGGTCACCCGCGAGGTCAAGGCGGTGCGCTCGGGCGTCGGCTTCTGCGATGTCTCGACGCTGGGCAAGATCGATGTGCACGGCCCCGATGCCGGCGCCTTCCTCGACCGCGTCTACATCAACACCTTCTCAAACCTTGCCGTGGGAAAAGCCCGCTACGGGCTGATGCTGCGCGAGGACGGCCTCGTCTATGATGACGGCACGACCTCGCGGCTGGCCGAGGACCATTATTTCCTCACCACGACCACGGCGAAGGCCGGGCTGGTGATGCAGCATCTCGAATTCTGCCGGCAGGTGCTATTCCCCGAACTCGACGTGCAACTGACCTCGGTCTCCGACCAGTGGGCGCAATTCTCGATTGCCGGGCCAAGGACGCGAGACCTGTTGAAGGAAATCGTCGACCCTGCCGAGGACCTTTCGAACGAAGGTTTTCCATTCATGGGCGTGCGCGAAGTCGCTTTGCGCGGCGGCATCAAGGCGCGGCTGTTCCGCATCTCCTTCTCCGGCGAGATGGCGTTCGAGATTTCGGTGCCGGCGCGTTACGGTGAAGCGATGGCACGCAATTTGATGCTGGCGGGTAAACCGTTCGGCGTGACGCCGTATGGCACAGAAGCCCTCGGCGTCATGCGCGTTGAAAAGGGCCATGTCGCCGGACCGGAACTGAGCGGCACGACGACCGCCGCCGATCTCGGTCTCGGCAAGATGATGTCGACCAAGAAGGATTTCATCGGTCGCGTCATGGCCGGCCGCGAGGCGCTGGTGGCGCCGGACCGGCAGGTCGTGGTCGGCATCAAGCCGGTCGACAAGGCGCGCCGCCTGCGCTCCGGCGCGCACATCATCCCGAAGGGCCAGACGCCCGGGCCTGATAACGACCAGGGCTACGTCACCTCGGTCTGCTTCTCGCCGACGCTCGACCAGTGGATCGGTCTCGGCCTTGTCGAGCGCGGCCGCGAACGCATCGGCGAGATCGTCCACGCGCATGATCCGCTGCGCGGTGAAGACTACGATATCGAACTCTGCAATCCCGTCTTCTACGATCCCGATGGAGGGCGCCAGCGTGGCTGACTTTTTCTGGGATGTTCGCAGCCCGCTCGAGCGCGCGCTCGCTCCTGGCGCTTGCGGCCCGCAAGGCGATGCCGGTGTGTCGCTGACCGAGATCCGCAATTTCGACCTCGTCCAGGTGATGGCACGGCGCGGCAAGGCGGGTGATTTGGCCGAGGCCGCGAACGCTCGTTTCGGCGTCGCGGCTCCGGAAACGCCGAAGGCAGTTGGCACCGCTGATGCGACGCTGATCTGGTCGGGACCGGATCAGTTTTTTGTCCTGTCGAAGGGTGGCAGGACTGAGGTGCTCGCTCAGACCTTTGCATCTTCCGCTTCGCTATCCGACCAATCGCATGCACGCGTGCTGATCAGCATCTGCGGCCTCAAGGCGCGCGCCATGCTGGCGAAACTGTCGTCGATTGATTTGCATCCCGATGCGTTTCCGGTTGGCGCTGCTGCCGCGACCTCGGTGGATCACACCAGCGTCACGCTCTGGCGTGGTGGTGACAAGGCGGATGGGCAGGCGGTGTTCAACCTCCTGGTGTTTGCGACGTTTGCCGAAAGTCTGTGGCACACGATGTTGGATTCGGCTGCGGAGTATGGTGTGGCTATCGGGCATTCCGAGGAGCTTTAGCTCGATAGTTTCAGATGTTGGCGCCGCCCCTCATTGCCCTGCCGGGCATTTCTCCCCGTATAGTGACGGGGAGAAAGAAGCTGGTCGCAGCCTCGGCGCTCGTCCTGCAACGCTGGCGATTGACGAAACCGGCGACGACAGCATCCTTCGCCCCGTTTACGAGGAGAAGATGGCGGCAGCCAGATGAGGGGCGGCGCTGGCGTTCGGAAGATGGGTTTGATTGGAAGGGTCTAACCTGCAGCGACCGCGTCGAGAACGCCACCTCCACCTTGCCAAACCCAACCGCGCTGCTATTCTTGCTGCTAAAATAATTTTACACACAGGCAAACTTGTTTCTGTAACCGCAAGGCTGAGATGAGCCAGTCGCCCTACCCTTCAGTGACAGCCGGGCCGCCGCGGCCAAGCCTCATCCTGCGGCCCGGCCAGATCGCGCTGCCGCCGGGCATGGAGCGGTATGCGGCCCCCGGTAACGGCGCGGTGCTGATCGAGGTCGAGGCCGGCGATACATTTGCCATCCGCAATGTCGAGGGCGGCCAGGCCTGCGAGCTTTTGGCCTGGGACAAGTCAGGCGCCACCGACCCCGCCATCTTCGGCGAAAAGTCCAATAGCAATGCCGCCGGGATCAAGGCGCTATTAGCCGAGGGCGACGATAGCCTCGCTTCCGTGCGCCGCGGACTCGAGCGCCGCCAGGTGCAGCTTGACCAGGCCAAGGCGGTGCGCGTCTTCGGCGGCGCCACGCCGGCAGGCACCGAGCAGGCCTTCACCGTCGCGCGCGATGGCGGCTTGCTGATTGCAGCGCCTAGCGGGCCGATGCTGGTCGACGGCCACGACACGGCAACGCCGCTCACCGTCATCGTCCGCCGTGCCACGGTGCGCCTGAAATCGAAATCGCAGCTCGCCGATCCGCTCGCCGATCCGGTGCTCGATTTGCGCGTCCATTCGGCAACCGCCGAATCCTATTTCGTCAAGGCCGGCGACTATCTGCAGATCATCGACGTCGATGGTCGCCAGTGCACCGACTTCCAGTGCTTTTCTGCGCGCAAGCTGGACAAGGGGCTGGACCATCCGCTCGACGTAACGACGACGCGCACGCTGATGGGGTCGAGCTACCCGATGCCCGGCCTTCACTCGAAATATTACGACCAGGACATGGAGCCGTTGGTCGAGGTTATCCAGGACACATGCGGCCGGCATGACGCGTTCGCGCTGGCGTGTGCCGCCAAATATTACGACGACATCGGCTATCCCGGCCACACCAACTGCTCGGAGAATTTCAACCGCGCGCTGGCCGACAAGGGTGTCACCCCACGTGCCGGCTGGATGGCGATCAACTTCTTCTTTAACACGGCGATCGACGCCCATGGCGTCATGGTGTCGGATGAGCCGTGGTCGCGCGCCGGCGACTATGTCCTGCTCAGGGCGCTCACCGACATTGTCTGCGTCTCCTCCGCCTGTCCCGACGACACGACACCGGCCAATGGCTGGAACCCGACCGACATCCATGTGCGAACCTATTCCGGCCAACACAAATTCTCGCGAGCGATCGCCAGACGCATGACGCCCGATTCGGAACCGAAAATGACCCGCGAGACCGCCTTCCATTCAAGCTTCGCCAAGCACACCCGCAACTTCGTGGAATACCGGGGTTATTGGCTGGCCAATTCTTTCGCCAAAGAGGGGCCGATCGCCGAGTACTGGGCCTGCCGGCAGGACGCGGTGATCATGGACCTGTCGCCGCTGCGCAAGTTCGAGGTCACCGGTCCCGATTCCGAAGCGCTGCTGCAATACACGCTGACCCGCGACGTCAAGAAGCTCGGCGTCGGCCAGGTCGTCTATTCCGCCATGTGCTACGAGCATGGCGGCATGATCGACGACGGCACGCTGCTGCGGCTCGGCAAGGACAATTTCCGCTGGGTCGGCGGCGATGACCTGTCCGGCGAATGGCTGCGCGAGACGGCAAAGAAGCTTGGCCTCAACGTGCTGGTGCGCTCGTCCACCGACCAGATGCACAATGTCGCTGTCCAAGGGCCGAAGAGCCGTGACATTTTGCGAGAGGTGGTCTGGACCTCGCCGCTGCAACCGTCGATCGACGAACTCGAATGGTTCCGCTTCGCTGTCGCGCGCATCGGCGGCGGCAATGGCATTCCGGTCGTGGTGTCGCGCACCGGTTATACCGGCGAGCTCGGCTACGAAATCTGGTGCCACCCACGCGACGCCGAAAAAGTGTTCGATGCCATCTGGGAGGCCGGCCAGCCGCACGGGCTGAAGCCGATGGGCCTGCAGGCACTCGACATGGTGCGCATCGAAGCCGGGCTGATCTTCGCCGGTTACGAATTCTCCGACCAGACCGACCCGTTCGAGGCGGGCATTGGCTTCACCGTACCGTTGAAGGCCAAGACCGACGATTTCATCGGCCGCGAGGCTCTGATAAGGCGCAAGGAACATCCGCAGCACAAGCTCGTTGGCCTCGACATCGACAGCAATGTCGCCGTCGGCCATGGGGATTGCGTCCATATCGGCCGCGCCCAGATCGGTGTCGTCACCTCGGGCATGCGCTCGCCGGTGCTGAACAAAAACATCGCTCTGGCGAGGCTTGACGTCACCCACGCGGCAATCGGCACAGAGGTGGAGATCGGCAAGCTCGACGGTCATGCCAAGCGGCTGCCGGCGCGGGTGGTGGCCTTCGCTCACTACGATCCGCAAAAGACCAGGCCGCGATCCTGAGGGTTGCACCCCGGCCCTTCGCAGGCTCAGGGCGTTCGAAGCTCGAAAGCAATTGGCTTTCCGTCCGCTACCGCGGACCGCTTCTCACCCCACAAGGGGAGAAGGACAAAGCGAGCGTTTCGCAACCGTGATGTGCACGACGCCACAAATCACTTGACGTGAAAGCGCGCCGGATCAATCTTCACTGTTAAGAAAAAAATACGACTGAGTGGAAACACTGGAGTCGTGCGGTCATGTACCGGGGAACAAGCTTCGCGAAGCCGAGGCATCACCGGCCGGGAACACAAAATGGGGAATTCAGACAGATGAGCACGATTACCACTGCCCTGGAGCAGCCCTCTGAAGGCAAGCTGCTCCGCAACATCGACTGGCGCGGCGCCTTCTGGGTGGCGAGCGGCGTTCCTGCCCTTGTCCTGTTTTCGATCGGCGGCATTGCCGGAACGACGGGAACGCTGGCCTTCGGGATCTGGATCGCTTCCATGATCATGGGCTTCCTGCAATCCTTCACCTATGCCGAGATCGCCGGCCTGTTCCCGAACAAGTCGGGCGGCGCCTCGATCTACGGCGCCACCGCCTGGCTGCGTTATTCCAAGTTCATCGCGCCGCTGTCGGTGTGGTGCAACTGGTTCGCCTGGTCGCCGGTGCTGTCGCTGGGCTGCTCGATCGCCGCCGCCTATATTCTCAACGCGCTGGCGCCGGTGCCGCTGTTCACCGAGGCGTCGCCGGACGTCGTCGCCTATATCGCGGCGCATGCCGGAACGGTGCCTGCCGACGCCATCGCCGCGGTGACCGCGGCGGCCACGCCGGCGATCCGCAACTGGACGCTGTTCAGCCACACGCTAGGTCCTGTCTCCTTCACCCTCAATGCCACTTTCTTCATCGGCGCGGTGCTGATGCTGATCATCTTCTCGATCCAGCATCGCGGCATTCTCGGCACCGCCAATGTGCAGAAGTATATCGGCCTCCTGGTCATCATCCCGATGCTGATCGTCGGTGTCGTGCCGATCGTCACCGGCCAGATCAACTGGGCGAACTTTTCGCCGCTGGTGCCGCTGGCGGCGGCTTACGCGCCGGAGCCCGGCTCGTGGAACATTGCCGGCTGGACGCTGGTGCTGGGCGGCATGTTCATCGCCGCATGGTCGACCTATGGTTTTGAGACCGCCGTCTGCTACACATCGGAGTTCAAGAACCCGGGCACCGACACGTTCAAGGCGATTTTCTATTCCGGCCTGCTCTGCATGCTTCTGTTCATCCTGGTGCCCTTCACCTTCCAGGGCGTGCTGGGCCTCAACGGCATGCTGGCGACGCCGATCGTCGACGGCTCGGGTGTCGCCGATGCACTGGCCGGCATGGTCGGGGGTGGCGCATTGATCCACAGCCTCTTGGTGATGCTGATGATCCTGGCGCTGGTGCTGTGCATCATGACGGCAATGGCCGGCTCGTCGCGCACGCTCTACCAGGGCTCGGTCGATGGCTGGCTGCCGCGCTATCTCAGCCACGTCAACGAACATGGCGCGCCGACCCGCGCCATGTGGACCGATCTCGTCTTCAACCTGATCGTGCTGGCCATCGCCTCGGCCGACGCGACGAGCTTCTTCTTTATCCTCGCCGTGTCGAACTGCGGCTACATCATCTTCAACTTCCTCAACCTCAATGCCGGCTGGATCCACCGCATCGACAACGGCCACATCAACCGGCCGTGGAAGGCGCCGAGCTGGCTGCTCGGCCTCGGTGCCATCTTCGCTTATGTCAACGCCATCTTCATGGGCGCCGGCGCCAAGGTGTGGAACCCGATGGCGCTGTGGGCCGGCCTGATCACCGCGGCGCTGATCATCCCGGTGTTCTGCTACCGGCACTACGTCCAAGACAAGGGCAGGTTCCCCGACCACATGCTGGCCGACCTCGGCATGGCGGGCGCAGACCTCTCGGTCAAAAAGGCAGGCATGCTGCCCTACCTGACGCTGGTCGCCGGCCTGGTGGTGATGCTGCTCGCCAACTGGTACTTCGTCATCTGAAAGTGATGGCTGAAAAGAATGGGCGCGCTTCGGCGCGCCCGTTTCTTTTTGTGGCAGGACGTCAGCCGGCCTTGCGAGTGGCCGCTTCGGAGCCTTCGAAGAACCGGTTCGGCGGACGCTTCAGGCCGAGATTCTCGCGCAAGGTGGTGCCCTCATACTCGCGCCGGAAGAGCTTTCGCCGCTGCAGCTCGGGCACCACCTTCTCGGCGAAGTCATCGAGCCCGGCAGGCAGATAGGGGAACATGACGTTGAAGCCGTCTGACCCCTCGGCAACCAACCATTCCTCCATCGCGTCGGCGATGGTTTTAGGCGTGCCGACGAAGGCAAGGCCGGAATAGCCGCCGAGCCGCTGCGCCAGCTGGCGGACGGTCAAATTCTCCCGGCGCGCCAGCTCGATGACGCGCTCGCGGCCGCTCTTCGAGGCATTGGTCTCGGGGATTTCGGGCAAGGGCGCGTCGGGGTCGAAGGCCGACGCGTCATGGCCGAGCGCGATCGACAGCGAGGCAATGCCGCTCTCGTAATAGACCAGGCTGTCGAGCTTGGCGCGTTTGGCCTGTGCTTCCTCGACACTGTCGCCGACGATGACGAAGGCGCCGGGCAGGATCTTGATGTCGTCGCGCGAACGGCCGAGCTTCTCGGCCCGGCTTTTGACATCGGCAAAGAAGCGCTGCCCAGCCGCCAGATCGGAATGGGCGGCGAAGATCACCTCCGCCGTTTCGGCTGCCAGCTGCCGCCCGGCCTCAGATGCGCCGGCCTGGACGATGACCGGCCAGCCCTGCACCGGCCGCGCAATGTTGAGCGGGCCGCGCACCGAGAGATGCTCACCCTTATGGTCGAGCACATGCAGCTTCGCGGGATCGAAATAGAGCCCGCTCTCGGCGTCGCGGATGAAGGCGTCGTCGGCAAAGCTGTCCCAGAGGCCGGTCACCACATCGTAGAATTCCCGCGCATTGTGATAGCGCTCGTCGTGCTCGACATGCTCGTCGAGGCCGAAGTTCAGCGCGGCGTCGGGATTGGATGTGGTGACGATGTTCCAGCCGGCGCGGCCGCCGCTGATATGGTCGAGCGAGGCGAAGCGACGGGCAATGTGATAGGGCGCGTCGAAGGTCGTCGATGCGGTGGCGACAAGGCCGATATGATCAGTGACGGCGGCGAGCGCCGACAGCAGCGTGAACGGCTCGAACGAGGTCACCGTGTGGCTGCGCCGTAGCGCCTCGATCGGCATGTTGAGAACGGCCAGATGGTCGGCCATGAAGAAGGCGTCGAACTTCGCCGCCTCAAGCGTCTGCGCGAAGCGCTTCAGATGGGCGAAGTTGAAGTTGGCATCGGGATATGAGCCGGGATAGCGCCAGGCCCCGGTGTGAAGACTGACCGGACGCATGAAGGCGCCGAGCCGCAATTGCTTATTGTCTACCATGGGATGATCACCTGATGCGAATGAGCGTTGCCGCTCCGATATGTAAGCAGGATCGGACGGCTTTGCCGTCCTGGAAAGGAATTCTGTTTTGCAAAACCGGCGCCGCGAAGCATTTTCATACAGGTGGCCGTTCAACCTATTTTGATGAACCCGCCTGGTGTTGAGATACTTGCCTGGGTGCTCGGTGCCACCGGCAAGGAGAAAGCCAGAACGCCGCACGTCAAGCGTACGGCGTTCCAGCATTTTCCAAGGAAGATCCTGTGCCCCAGCAGCGCCTACTCGGCGGCCAGGGCCAGTGGCGGCCTGTCATTGTCCTGCACGGCCTCATCAGCCGGCTTCCTGCCTTTCTTCGGCTCGCGGCCGAAGAACAGCGCGTAGCCTGCCGGCAGCACCAGGATGGTGAGTACGGTGGCGACGAGGATGCCGCCCATCATGGCGTAGGCGAGCGGTCCCCAGAACACCGCACGCGAGATCGGGATCAGCGCCAGCACCGCCGTCATCGCCGTCAGCACGATCGGCCGGAAACGGCGCACGGCCGAGCCGATGATGGCCTCCGATCGGTCCATCCCCCTGGCGATGTCCTGATCGATCTGGTCGACCAGGATGATCGAGTTGCGCATGATGATGCCGAGCAGCGCGATGACACCGAGGATGGCGACGAAGCCGAACGGCGCGCCGCTGATCAACAGCGCCGCCGCCGCACCGATGATGCCGAGCGGACCGGTGGCCAGCACGAGCATCGCCTTACCGAAATGCTGCAGCTGGATCATCAGGAGCACGACGATGACGGCCAGCATGATCGGCGCCTTGGCGGCAATCGAGGCCTGGCTTTCGGCGGAATCTTCCGCACCGCCCTGGATCTCGATCTTATAGCCGGGCGCCAGGCCGGCGCGCATGCCCTGCATGTCATTGTAGAGCTTGGTGACGACGTCGTTCGACTGCACGCCATCCGGCAGCGTGGCGCGCACCGAGATGGTCGGCAGGCGATCGCGCCGCCATTCGACGCCCTGCTCGAGCACCGGCACCACCTTGGCCACCTGCGACAGCGGCACGAAGCCGCCGAAATCGGTCGGGATATAGACCGAGTCGACCGAGGACAGCAGGCTGCGGCTGGCGTCCGGTTCGCGGGCGACGATGGAAACCGTCTCCTCGCCATCACGGAAGTCATCGAGCGGCGCGCCGGACATCGCTGCCTGCAGCATCTGGCGGATGCGCTGCGAGGTGACGCCAAGCGCACGGGCGCGGTCCTGGTCGATGACCAGCTTCATCGCCGGTACCGGCTCCAGCCAGTCGTCATGGAGGGCGCCGAGCAGCGGATTTTCGGCGAATTTCGCCTTCACCTGGTCGGCGATGCGGCGCACCTCCTGGCGGTCCGGACCCATGATGCGCATCTGCACCGGCCAGCCGGTCGGCGGGCCGAGGAACAGACGGTCGACCTTGGAGCGGATCGAAGGGAAATCCTGCGCCAGGACTGAGCGCAGCTTGAGGATCAGCCGCTCACGCGCCGGCTCGTCATTGGCCATCACCAGAAGCTGCGCATAGTTCGGATTGCGCAATTGCTGGTCGAGCGGCAGGAAGAAGCGCGGCGCGCCTTCGCCGATATAGGTGGCGATGAAGCGCTTGTCCTTGTTGTCCATCATCCGGGCTTCCAGCGCCTTGGCCTGCGTCTCGACTTCCTTGATCGAGGTTCCCTCAGGCAACCAGAGATCGACGAGGATTTCCGGCCGCGAGGATTGCGGGAAGAAGTTTTGTGGGATGAACTGGAACGCCCACAGGCTGGTGGCGAAGGTGACCAGCGTCATCACCAGAACGATGATGCGGTGGCGCACCGCCCAGCCGACCGTGGCGCGCAGCCGCCGGTAGAAGCCGGTGTCGAAGGCGTCATGATGGTTGCCGGCATGCTTGCGCTGCTTGAGGATCATGTAGCCCAGCCACGGCGTGAAATAGACGGCGACGAACCACGACACGACGAGCGCGATGCCGACGACAAAGAACAGCGTGCGCACATATTCGCCTGCGGTCGAGGCGGCGAAGCCAACCGGGATGAAGCCGGCGATAGTGATCAGCGTGCCGCTCAGCATCGGGAAGGCGGTCGAGGAATAGGCGAAGCTCGCCGCCTCGATCTTGACCAGCCCCTCCTCCAGCTTGCGCTCCATCATCTCGACGACGATCATGGCGTCGTCGACCAACAGCCCGAGCGCGATGATCAGGGCGCCGAGCGAAATGCGCTGCAGATCGATGCCGAGCTCGTACATGATGGCGAAGGTGGCGGCCAGCACCAGCGGAATGGCAATGGCGATGACCAGGCCGGAACGCCAGCCGATCGACAGCAGCGAGACAGCAAGCACGATCAGCAGCGCCTCGCCGAGCGCCTCCATGAACTCGTTGACGGCGTCCTTGACAACCTCGGGCTGGTTGGAGATCTGGTCAACCGCAACGCCGTAGGGCAGCGCTTCCTCAAAGCGCTTGTAGGTCGCCTCGACATCCGTGCCGACGTCCCTGACGTTAAAACCCTTGGCCATGACGACGCCGACCTGGACGCTTTCGTGGCCGTTGAAGCGGTACTTGCGCTGATAGGGATCTTCGAGACCGGAACTCACGGTGGCGATGTCGCCAAGACGTGTCACCTGACCACCGGCGCGCAGGCGCAATTCCCTGATGTCGGCAGCCCTGGTGACATCGCCCTCGACCGAGATGCGCACCGAGCGCAGGCCGGTGTCGACGGAGCCCGCCGGATCGACATTGTTCTGGCCCTTGATGGCGTTCTGCAGGTCGGTCAGCGTCAGGCCGCGTTCGGCCAGGGCCTTGGACGAGACGTCGATATAAAGCTTCTCCGGCTGGTCGCCGATGATGACGGCCTTCTCGACGCCCGGCGTCGTCAGCAGCATGTCGCGAGCCTGGGTGGCGAATTTCTTCAGCTCCGGATAGCTGTAGCCGTCGCCGCCGATCGAGTGCAGGGTGATGAAGGTGTCGCCGAACTCGTCGTTGAAATAGGGCCCGAGCAGGCCTTGCGGCAGGTCGCCGGAGATGTCGCCAACCTTCTTGCGCACCTGGTAGAAGGCGTCCTTCACCTCCTCTGCATTGGTGTCGCCCTTGATCTGGACGGTGATGATGGCGCTGCCGGCGCGGGTGTAGGAACGGACGAAGTCGAGGTGCGGCGTTTCCTGCAGCTTGCGCTCGATCTTGTTGACGACCTG
Source organism: Mesorhizobium sp. M0771 (assembly GCF_040320155.1). Taxonomy (NCBI): domain Bacteria; kingdom Pseudomonadati; phylum Pseudomonadota; class Alphaproteobacteria; order Hyphomicrobiales; family Phyllobacteriaceae; genus Mesorhizobium; species Mesorhizobium sp. M0771. The sequence goes on from NZ_JAMYPC010000003.1 coordinate 110,764, forward strand.
GTCTTCCATCTCCTGGATCGAGGAGCCCGGCCAGATCGCCTGGACGACCATGACGCGGAAAGTGAAATCGGGGTCTTCCTTCTGGCCCATGCGCATTAGGCCGAGCGCGCCGGCAATGATGATCAGACCGAACAGGAAGCGCGCGATCGAGGGATGGCCGATGGCCCAGCGCGAAAGATTGAAAGGCTGCTTTTCAGTGCTGTCGGTGGTGGTCATCGGCGTCAGTCCAATTCGTTGATCGTGCGCGCATACGCTTTGCATGCAGCTAGGATATTCCGATGCTGGCTTCCGGGCGGCGAGGCTTTCCGAGCGGAGAGACACTCATCGCGGTGGGACGCGCGGATCGATGCGGGGGAACTCGATCTTGGCGTCTCGACCATCGGGCGCTCGCCGCCCGGAAACCCTGAATTCGCTTGCCCAGCCCTTTCGCCGAAGCGACGATCAAGCCGGCTTCATGCCTGCGGTCAGCGCAGGGCCTTTGCGGCATCGCCTTCCGCAGAGGCGGCCTGGACCGCATCGCCGGTCAGCTTGACCTTGAGATTCTCGGTCATGAACTGGGTGCCGGCGGCAACGACGACATCCCCCGGCTTGAGCCCGTCGGCGACGCTGACGCCGTCGGCGGTGAACTCCGCAACCTTGACCAGGCGCTCGTGCACCGTCTCGCCGGCGCGGTCGACGGTCCAGACAATCTTGCGACCATCCTTTTCCGCAAGCGCGCTGAGCGGGATCGATACCATCTCCTGCTTCTTGGCCACCGAGGCCTCGATGTTGGCGGTCATGCCGAGCAGCACGCGCGGGTCGTCGGGCAGCGAGACGCGGACGGCAAAGGTGCGCGACTGCTGGTCGGCGCTGCCGGCGACTTCACGCACTTTGCCGGAGAGCGCCAGCGCGTCATCGGACCAGAAGCTGGCCTTGACGTCCTTTCCCGGCTTGAAGGCGGCGATGTCCATTTCGGGAACCGCGATCAGCACTTCCTTTTCGCCGTCGACGGCAACGGTCATCACAGGCGTTCCGGCGCCGACCACCTGGCCGACATCGGCCGAGACCGCCGTGACGATGCCGTTCTCGCTCGCCTTGAGATCGGTGTAGACGACCTGGTTCTGCGCCTGGGCAAGGGTAGAGCGGGCGGCATCGCGCGTCGCTACCGCCTGGTTGTAGCTCAGCGTCGCCTGTTCGAGTTGCGACTTGGAGGTGAAGTTCTTGGCAAAAAGCTGTTCGGCGCGCTTGCGGGACAGATCGACCGTCTCGACCTGCCGCTCGGCGGCGTCGAGGCTGGCCTTGGCGCTCTTGACCGACAGCTCATAGTCCGTGGGATCGATACGGGCTAGCACATCGCCTGTCGTCACATGCTGGCCGATGTCGACCAGGCGCTCAGTGACCTTGCCCGAGATGCGAAAGCCGAGGTTCATTTCGGTACGGGCTCGCACCGAGCCGGAATAGGTGAGTTCGCGACTCTTTTCGGCCTGGCCGATCTCGACCACCTTGACCGGACGGATGATGTCCTGGACCTCGGTCTTCTTCTCCTGGCTGCAGGCGGCGAGCCCGAGCGTGGCGACGATCAGGCCGGCGACCGGCAGCTTGCGGATGATGGAACTGGACAAAGACACTTTCGTGCTCCCGACTGGAGATGAACGGTCGACACCGGCGCCCGGCGGGCGGCGGCTGTTACTTCAGAGCCTTGATCGCGTAATCGATGAGATCGTCGGGCATCGCCCGATTGGTCTTGGCAAGGCATTGCGCCACCATTTGGGGGTGACACAGAATGACGGTGGCGGCGCCGAAGCAGCGCGATGCGATGACCGGATCCTGGTCGGCAAACTCGCCGGCCTCGATGCCCTCGCGGATCACCTCGGCAAACAGGTCGTGAATGCTGTCGATATGCTTGTCGATGACGCCCCAGTCGCGCTCGAGCGCGACGATGACCATTTCGTGGACCTTCTGGTCGTCGAGCATGACTTCCAGTGTCATCTTGTACTGCGCATGCACGTAGCGGCGCAGCCGCTCCTCGGCGCTGATCGGCAACCGGGAAATCTCGTAGGCCATGTTGTAGCTGGCGAGGAGCATGCGGCCGCAGACGGCCTGGTGGATTTCGACCTTGGAGGCGAAGAAACGGTAGATGTTGGCCGGCGACATGCCGAGTTCGCGGGCGATGTCGGCGACATTGGTCTTGCCGTAACCATAGTGCCGGAACAGGCGTTCGGCACAGTCGAGAATGCGGGTGACATTCTCCTGGCGGGTGGAGTCGGCCATTATGCTGGCGGCTTCGGACATGGCTCTCTGTCGATTTATGAGTGACGAATTTCAACTTTCGTCAGTCGTAAATCGAAAAGAGGGAAGTGTCAATGCGAATTCGACGTACGCGTATAATTTGGTGACAGAGGGTGACAGAGGGTGTGCGCGAACTCGACCTTGCGCGTGCCGTTGCGCTCTGGAACTAAGATCCCTTCGCCATTTCCCGCAGCTGAAACTTCTGGATCTTCCCCGTCGATGTCTTCGGAATCTCGGCAAAAATCACCGCCTTCGGCACCTTGAAGCGGGCGAGCAGCGCGCGGCAGTGTTCGATGATCTCGGCCTCGCTTGCCACCTTGCCGGGCTTCAGCTCGACATAGGCGACCGGCACCTCGCCCCATTTGTCGTCTGCCTTGGCGACGACGCCGCAGGACGCCACGGACGGGTGTTTGTAGAGGGCTTCCTCGACCTCGATCGATGAAATGTTCTCGCCGCCGGAGATGATGATGTCCTTGGAGCGGTCCTTGAGCTGGATGTAGCCGTCGGGATGCATGACGCCGAGGTCGCCGGAGTGGAACCAGCCGCCGGCGAAAGCCTCGTCGGTCGCCTTCCTGTTCTTCAGATAGCCCTTCATGACGATGTTGCCGCGGAACATGACCTCGCCGATGGTCTCGCCGTCGGCCGGCGTCTTCTGCATCGTCTCCGCGTCCATCACCGTCAGGCCTTCGAGTGCGGCATAGCGCACGCCCTGCCTGGCCTTTCTGGCGCTGCGTTCGCCCTTGTCGAGACCGTCCCAGGCGGTGTGCCATTCGTTGACGACCGCCGGGCCATAGGTCTCGGTCAGGCCGTAGAGATGGGTGACGGCAAAGCCGGCATCGGCCATGCCTGACAGCACGGCTTCCGGCGGCGGCGCGGCAGCGGTGTTGAAGGTAACGGTCTGCGGGAAGTGGCGCTTGTCCTCATCGCTGGCGTTGATGAGCACCGACATGACGACCGGCGCACCGCAAAGATGTGTGACGCCGTGGTCGGCGATGGCATCGTAGATCGGCTTCGGCCGCACCCAGCGCAGGCAGACATGGGTGCCGGCCTGGACGGCCAGCGTCCACGGGAAGCACCAGCCATTGCAGTGGAACATCGGCAGCGTCCACAGATAGACGGCGTGCTTGGCCATGCCGGCATGGATGGTATTGGTGTAGGCCATCAGGGCAGCGCCGCGATGGTGGTAGACGACGCCCTTCGGGTTACCGGTGGTGCCCGAGGTGTAGTTGAGCGAGATGGCGTCCCATTCGTCGTCGGGCATCGACCAGGCGTAGCCCTCGTCACCGCCGGCGACGAACCCCTCATAGTCGATCGCGCCGATGCGCTCGCCCTTCGGATAGGGTGCATCGCTGGCATAGTCGGGATCGTCATAGTCGATGACCAGCGGCTTCACCTTGGCCAGTGCCAGTGCCTGTTTGACGACAGCAGCGAATTCGCGGTCGACGATGAGCACCTTGGTCTCGGCATGGTCGAGCTGGAACGCGATGACGGCGGCATCGAGCCTTGTGTTGAGCGAATGCAGCACCGCTTTGGCCATCGGCACGCCGAAATGCGCCTCCAGCATCGGCGGCGTGTTCGACAGCATCACCGTGACGGTATCGCCCTTGCCGATGCCGCGCTTCGACAGCGCCGAGGCGAGCTTCAGCGAGCGCTGCCAGAAGGTGCGATAGGTGATGCGCTGGCTGCCATGGATGATGGCGACATGATCGGGATAGGTGCTTGCCGCCCGCTCCAGATAGGTGAGCGGCGTCAGCGGCTGATGGTTGGCGGCGTTCTTGCCGAGATCCTGCTCGTAGGGACTGCCCATCCCGTGCTCCCCGAATTTTCATTGTTGAGAACTTCTATCCACAGCTTCCCGCCACGTCACCATCGGCGATTCCCGACCGGGCACATTTGGCGCAATGATCGTCCAGATTCGCTGGGCAAAGAGGTATCGTGTACCCACGCCAGTTTGACTTTTGTCGAGAGCCGTGAATAATGTCAGCCGAGGAGACGGCATGGCGATCCGACCGGCAGAACAGCTTATCCACAAGGCCGCATGGCTCTATTATGCCCATGGCCTGCGCCAGGACCAGGTCGCCAGCCAGCTTAACATCTCCCGCGCCTCGGTCGCCATGTATTTGCGCAAGGCGCGCGAGACCGGCATCGTCAACATCTCGACCTCGACGCAGCTGTTCACCGACGACGTGCTTGCGCGCCAGCTCGAGGACGCGCTCAAGCTTGATGCGGTGTGGATCGCGCCGGAGAATGCCTATGTCGTCGACCCTTCGACGGACGTTGCGGTGCTGGCGGCGGGCGTCTTTCTCGAACTGGTCAAGAAGGGCGACCGGATCGGCGTCGCCTGGGGCCGCACCGTCTACACCATCGCCGACGTCATGTCCTATGCCGACCTGCAGGACGTCACCGTTGTGCAGCTCTGCGGCAATCTCGGCGCGCCCTACTCCTACCGTCCCGACCAGTGCACGATGGAGATCGCCCGGCGGCTCAACGCCAAGGGCCTCAATTTCTACGCGCCGCTGGTGCTGACGACGGAATTGCTGGCGCATGGGCTGCGCGCCGAACCGGTGATCCGCGAACAACTGGCCGATATTGCCAACTGCGATCTGGCGCTCTATTCGGTCGGCACCGTCGATGGCGACAGCCATGTCGTCAAATGCGGCGCGCTCAGCCCCGGCGAGATGGGGCTGTTGCGCGAAGCGGGCGCCGCCGGCGTCGTTGCCGGCCAGATCATCGATGCCACCGGCAAGGCGCTCGACTGCAGCTACAACCGCCGCGTCATCTCGGCCTCGCTGTCGTCACTGCGCCAGATCGAAAAGCGGCTGATGGTGGTGCAGGAAGACAGCAAGTTCGAACCGCTGCTCGCCGCGCTCGCCGGCGGACTCTGCACGCATCTCGTCGTCGGCGCCAGCATGGCGCGGCGGCTGCTCGACCATGCCGGAGCCAGTGCGGGGGCAAAAAAGGCTTCCTGACCAACGAAATCCCAGCAGCAGGCGCATTGTCATCAAGGCGTCGCGGCACTCCTGTTCACAGCAACATCAAAGACAGCAAAGCGGACATAGCGACATGAAGAACCTTTGGAATGACGGCGACGCGGAAAGACTGGTTGCCGACTATGCGAAAAAGGGCGTTGCCCGCGACCTCGCGCTGCGCGTCTACACGACCCGGCTGCTCGGCGGCGAGCCGCGGCTGGTGCTGCATGGCGGCGGCAACACCTCCTGCAAGACCAAGGCCACCGATCTCGTCGGCGACGAATGGGATGTGCTGTGCGTCAAGGGCAGCGGCTGGGACATGGGTGTGATCGAGCCGCAAGGCCTGCCGGCGGTCAAGCTCGGCGCGCTGCTGAAGGCGCGTGCGCTGGCCAGCCTCGCCGACGAGGACATGGTGGCGCTGCAGCGGGCGAACCTCATCGACCCCGCCTCCCCCAATCCGTCGGTCGAGACGCTGCTGCACGCCTTCCTGCCGCATAAATTCGTCGACCACACGCATTCGACCGCGATCCTCGCCATCGTCGACCAGGCGGACAGCAAGCCGCTGATCAAGACCATGTTCGGCGACAAGATGGGATACGTGCCCTATATCAAGCCCGGCTTCGACCTCGCCAAGGTGGCCGCCGATGTCTACGACGCCGACCCCAGCGTCGAAGGCCTGATCCTCGACAAGCATGGCATCTTCACCTTCGGCGACGATGCCAGGCAGGCTTACGACCGGATGATCCACTATGTGAACGTGGCCGAGGACTATGTCGCCAAGCACGGCAAGCCGCAGCCGGCCAAGGTCACGCTGCCGGCAAAGCTGGCGACGCCCGCGGCAATCGCGCCCATGCTGCGCGGCGCGGTGGCGGTATCGCGTGGCGAAGGCCGCTTCGATCGCATGATCAGCGACTTCCGCACCTCGGATGCCATTGTCGATTTCATCAATTCGGCCGGCATCGCCGACTATGCCGCACGCGGTGTGTCGACGCCGGACCTGTCGATCCGCATCAAGACCGGGCCGATGGCAGTTCCGGCGCCAGACGCCGACAAGGCCGGCGACTACAAGGCCGTCATCAAGAGCCATGTCGAGGCCTTCGCCAGCGACTATCGCGCGTATTTCGAAACCAACGACGCGCTGGACGACGTCGAGCGCACCATGCTCGACCCGATGCCGCGGCTGACGCTGGTGCCGGGCCTCGGCATGTTCGGCCATGGCCGCACGCTGAAGGATGCGAAGATCGCATCTGATGTCGGCGAGATGTGGATCGAGGCGGTGCGCGGCGCCGAGGCCGTCGGCAGCTTCCATCCTCTATCGAAGGCCGACCTCTTCCCGCTGGAGTACTGGTCGCTTGAGCAGGCCAAGCTCGCCTCCAACAAGCCGAAGCCGCTGACCGGCCAGGTGGTGCTGATCACTGGCGGCGCCGGCGCGATCGGTGCTGCGACGGCAAAACTGTTCGCCGCCAATGGCGCGCATGCCGTCGTCGTCGATCTCGATGCGGCCAGGGCGGCCGAGGCGGCAAAGGCAGCCGGCAACAATTCGATCGGCGTCGGCGCCGACATCACCAACCCGGCCGAGCTGCGCGCCGCCTTCGACAAAGCTGTCGCTGTCTATGGCGGCGTCGACATTCTGGTCTCCAACGCCGGTGGCGCCTGGGAAGGCCGCATCGGCGAGCTCGACGATGCCCTGCTGCGCAAGAGTTTCGAGCTCAACTTCTTCGCCCACCAGTCGGCGGCGCAGAACGCGGTGCGCATCATGCTGGAACAGGGCACCGGCGGTGTGTTGTTGTTCAACACCTCCAAGCAGGCGGTCAACCCGGGTCCGAAATTCGGCGCCTATGGTGTGCCGAAGGCGGCGACGCTATTCCTGTCCCGGCAATATGCGCTCGACTACGGCGCGCACGGCATCCGCTCCAATGCGGTCAACGCCGACCGCATCCGCTCCGGCCTGTTGACCGACGCCATGATCGCCAGCCGTTCCGGCGCGCGCGGCGTGTCGGAGAAGGAATACATGTCGGGCAATCTGCTCGGACAGGAGGTGACGGCAGAAGACGTGGCGCAGGCCTTCCTGCACCAAGCATTGGCCGAACGCACCACCGCCGATGTGACGACGGTCGACGGTGGCAACATCGCCGCAGCGCTGCGCTAGACATAGACCTGGAGCGGTTCATCGTTCACCAAAACGACGAACCGCTCTCCCACCTGAAGGACTCCAGGCGGAGAACTGCTTTTGCAGGTCGTGCTGAAAAACTGCTCGAACTGGTCAAAATCCACTCCAATCCTTGGCCTATTGCTCGACCACTTTAGGGCGCACCTTGTGTTTCGCATGCGAGCTCCGACCCTGATCCTTGGTGGAGTTGTCGATGGCTGCGAAGAGACTTCGTGTCGGCTTGCTGTTCGGCGGGCGCTCCGCCGAGCATGAGGTTTCGCTGCTTTCGGCAACCATGTCATGCGTACTCTGGATCGGCGAAATACGACTCCGTTCCCACCTTCGTCACCCGCGAAGGCCAATGGCTGCTGAGCGATTTCAAGGACGGCGCGCTGGCGACACCGTCTGATGGCACGCAGCTCTGCCTGGTGCCCGGAGGACATGGACGGATGCTGGCGATCCCCATCAAGGACGCGCCGCACGACCTGCCTGATATCGATATACTGTTCCCAGTGTTGCACGGCCTGCATGGCGAGGACGGCGCGGTGCAAGGGCTGGCCGAGGTGGCGCGCGTGCCGCTCGCCGGTTGCGGTATCCTCGGTTCCGCCGCCGCGCTCGACAAGGATGTCGCCAAGCGGTTGCTGAAGACGGCAGGGGTGCCTGTCGCGCGATCCGTAACGATCGAGGACGGTGCAGTGCCTTCGCTAACCGTTCTGGAAGACCAGCTTGGCCTGCCGCTGTTCATCAAGCCGGCGCGACAGGGTTCGTCCGTCGGCGTTGCCAAAGTCAATGGCAGCCAGGAATTCGAGCGGGCGCTTGCAGAGGCCTTCCAGCACGATCGCAAGCTTTTGGCGGAGGAATTCATTCGCGGCCGAGAGATTGAATTCAGCGTGCTGGAAGACCCCGCAGGCGAACTCTTCGTGTCGCGGCCGGGCGAGATCGTGCCGGCGGAAAGCCACGGCTTCTACAACTACAATGCCAAGTATATAGACGAGAATGGCGCGGCATTGATGGTGCCGGCGCAGCTGCCGCTGGAGGTCGAGGCCGGCATGCGCGCCATGGCGGCGAAGGCGTTCAGGGCGGTCGGTTGCGACGCGATGGCGCGCGTCGACTTTTTCCTGATGCCGGACATGACGTCCGTGGTCAACGAGCTCAACACCATCCCCGGTTTCACCGACATCAGCATGTACGCCAAGGCGATGGCGGCAAGCGGCGTCAGCTATGCCGAGATCATCGACCGGCTGGTGGCGCATGGGCTGGCGCGCGCCGGGCGGTCGTAATGCAGAGGTCATGTTCCTAACAAATATTGTTAGATCTTGTTGGATGCATTATAGTGTGGGGATGAAAAACGAACCTATGCGCACCCTGACCATATCCCTCACCGCGCAGCAGATCGCTCGCCTGCAAAGCGCCGTCGAAGGTGGCGGTTATGCGTCCAACAGCGAGATTGTCCGCGACGCCCTGCGCTTGTGGGAGCAGCGCGAGGAATTGCGTACGCTCGAACTCGAGCACTTGAAGCGGACCTATGCCGATGGCATGGCCAGCGGCAAGCCGGTGGACGTCGACCCCACTGAATTCATTCGCAGCCTGAAGGCAGAACGCCGCGCCCGTGGCTAGCTATCGGATCACACCGCGCGGCTGTCCGATCCAAATCCTCCCTGGAATAAATTGGCTATAATAAGTTGTAGAGTTCTTCGGCGATCTCCTTCACCGTTTTTAGCGACGTGTTGAGGGCGACTTTGTCTGCAAGTATCGGACTGTACGTAGCAACTTCATCCTTGGAGACTTTATGCCAGATCGGCAGAATCCGGGTCTGGCCTCCCACCTCGAGCGCTGTGAGACCATCAAGCTCCCGGGCTGGCCATTCTTTGCTAAAGAACGCACTTGAGAGAACAACAATCCCGAAACGGGAATTTCGGAGCCCTGCATCTATGTTTCGTCTCAAACTATCGCAAATTTTTAGCGTAGCTTCATCGTAGAAGACTTCAGCCCCAAGCGCGGACAGATCCGATGCTAACGCGCGGACAAAAGCGTCCTTATCTTCGCTGGCGTGAGAAATAAAGAAATCAAATTTTCGGTCTGCGCTAAGCGAGGCTGTAGGTGTGTTCGCAATTCGGCGCATCTGCTCACTGATTTGCCTTACCTTGTTTTCCTGTTGGAGCAGTAGCCGTTTCTGCTCATCAGCTACTTTCTTTCGGGATCGCTCATCCTCAGTGGCTTGCTTTGTGATGTAGCTGTTCAAATCCTTCGTCTTCGATGCGATCTTTCCGGATAGTTCAGCTCGCTTCTTGCCTATGGATGCGAGATCGTTTGACCCTCGCTCAATCTCCTTCAGTTTGGATGTGATAGTTGAGACTGTCTTCGTGCGACCGATAGCTTCCCTCGCGCTGTGAACTTTCTTTAATGCGGCCGCTTCCTTCGACAGAAGGGCTGCATCTTCCTTCTGAAAACGGGCAAGTTCATTCTGTAGATGATTGATGTTGGAATGATATGACGGCATTTCCCCTCCCGCTCTGTGCGGAAGAAGGAACAGCGATACTAGCTCTCCCCGCAAACGACCTTCCATACACGGAGACATCTTCGACAAAAAAACCGCCTGCAACAAGCTGCTGCAGGCGGTCTCGTATTTAGTTTAGAGGTTAGCCGCTCTTCGGCGGGGAATTACTTCGCGTTCGGGTTCGGCATCCAGGCCGGCATGGCGACATCGGCATGGGCGAACTGCGGCAGCTTGGCCGACAGGTCTTCCATGTTCTTGATGTCCTTGTCGATCAGGTCTTTCTGGGTGATCAGCGTCGGGGGCACGATAACGTTGTGGCCGGGATCTTCACCGGCCAGCAACTGCGCCAGCGCGCGCACCGAGACCTGGCCGACGACGGCCGGGTTGGTGGCGGCCGTGGCAGCCCAGGCGCTGTCGGTCTCGCGCATCGCCGCGATGTCCGAGGTAGAGATGTCGGCGGAGTAGATCTTGATCTTCTTGTTCAGGCCCGCTTCGTCGACCGCGATCTTCACGCCCTTGGCGAATTCGTCATAAGGGGCGAACATCACATTGATATCGGGATGCGCCTGCAGCACCGAGCGCGCCTGGTTGGCGACGGAATTGGCGATCGGATTGTCGAGTGTGCCGAACATGGCGACTTCCTTGATGCCGGCATATTTCTTTTTCACGTCGACCCATGTCTCGTTGCGGCGGTCGAGCGGGGCGATGCCGGCGACATAGACATAGCCGGCGTTCCAGCTCTCGCCATTGTCCTTGACCGCTTGCTCAAGCGCCAGGCGCGCAAGGTCCTTGTCGGACTGTTCGATCTGCGGGATTTTCGGGTTTTCGACATTGACGTCGAAGGCGACGACCTTGATGCCGGCATCGACCGCGCGCTGGGCGGCGTCCTTCATCGATTCGGTCAGGCCGTGCTGGATAATGATGCCCTGCACGCCGAGTGCGATGGCCTGGTCGACCATGTCGGACTGGAGGGCGGCATCCTGGCGGCTGTCGAGCACGCGCAGGTCGATGCCGAGCGCCTTGGACTGTGACTCGACGCCCGAGAGATAGGCCTGGAAGAAATCGCCGGTCGAGAGATAGCGCACCAGCGCGATCTTGACGCCGGGCTTGTCGAACGGCGCCGGCTTGTCCGCGGCAAAGGCCGGGACCTGCATCAGCATTGTTGCGCCGGCCAATCCGAGCGCGACCTTCCCCAAAAGTCGTCTTGTGATGTTCACGTTTTTTCCTCCGTTTGTTGAACTTGCAAAAATCCTGTTCCGGCCAGAACTATCTCCGCCCCCTGCCCGACAAGGCGAAGGTGAAGACAAGGGCGACGACCAGAACCACGCCCTTGACGAAATCCTGCGTGTAGTAAGGCGCGTTCATCATCGTCAGGCCTTGCAGCAGGATGCCGACGAACAGCGCGCCGATGGCGGTGCCGAAGGCGTTCGGCTTGGCGGCGCCAAGCACCGCGTAGCCGATCAGCGCCGCGGCAACCGCATCGAGCAGCAGATTATTACCCGAGGCGATGTCACCGCGTCCAAGTCGTGCCGCCAGCAAAATACCGCCGATGGAGGCAAAAACTCCTGAAATGACGTAGGCCCAGATTTTGTATGCCTTGACAGGCGCACCGGCGAGTTCGGCGGCGCGTTCATTGCTGCCGACGGCATACATCATGCGGCCGAAGCGTGTGTATTCGAGGAAGAACCAGATCAGCACGGCGAGCACGATGAGCACGACCACGGAGACCGGAATGAGGTTCGGGATGAAGAAGTCGAAGCGGTGGCGGCCGAGCGCCAGGAAGGCATCGGAGAATTTGCCGTTGGCGACCGAGCCGTCCGGCATGGTCATGCCGGTGGCGATGGAGCGGCCTTCGGTCGGGATGCGCTGCAGGCCGACGAGCAGGAACATCATGCCGAGCGTCGCCAGAAGATCGGGCACGCGCATATAGACGATCAGCCAACCATTGATCAGGCCGACAATGGCGCCGATGAGCAGGCAGACGACGACAGCGACGACGACATTCTGCTCCAGCACCACCAGGACATAGGCGGCGGCCATCATGGCCGATGTCGCGACCGAGCCAATGGAGAGATCAAAACCGCCGACGACCAGCGTGGCAGTGACGCCAAGCGCCAGTACGCCGGTAATGGCGACCGACTGGAAGATGAAGACAGCGCTTTGCGGCGACACGAACCCGTCGGCGGCGATGGCGAAATACGCGATCAGCCCGAGCAAAAGCACGATGAACCCATAGCGGATAGCGTAGTCGCGCAACGTCATTCAGCGCCCGCCATTTTTACCCAACTCGAACCCATGCACTCCATTCCAATCCTCAGTTCTTCAATCATCGTGGCTCAGGCCGCACTGTGCAGCGGCCCACCGGCGACTTCGGCCAGCAGGCGGTCGAGATCGACATCAGCGTTACGGTGTTCGCCGACGATGCTCTGCTCCGACATCACCAGGATACGGTCGGCCGTCTCCAACGCTTCGTCGAGTTCGGTGACGAACAAAAGCGTGGCGCGGCCATTGGAGCTTGCCCTCAGCTTGGCGGCGATGTCGCGCCTGGCCGAGATATCGACGCCCTGGAACGGTTCATCGAGAATGAACAGTCGAGCGTCCTGCGCCATCCAGCGGGCGACCATCACCTTCTGCTGATTGCCGCCTGAGAGCGTGGTCATTTCGTCCTTCTCCGAGCGGCAGACTATGCCCAATTCTTCGATCTGCCGGCGGGCTGTGGTGCGCTCGAGACCACGCTTGAGAACGGCAAAGCGCGACATGCGTTTGTGGAAGGGAAGGCTGATGTTTTCCTGGATGTTGAAGCCGCCGACGATGCCGTTTTCGCCACGGTCCTTGGCGACCAGGAACACGCCGGCGGCGATGGCTTCGCTGGTCGACGCGGGCGCATAGGGCTTGCCATGCAAAGTCATCGTGCCGGACAGCGGCTTGCGCAGGCCGAACAGCGTCTCGGCAAGTGCGGTCTTGCCGACGCCGACGAGGCCGGTGACGGCAACGACCTCGCCGTCACCGAGCGTCAGCGAGAATGGCCGGGCACCAGGGGCGATGCGCAAGGCATCGACGGTCAGGATCGGCTTGGCAGAACTCCTGGCTTCGATGCGGTCAAGATGGATCTTGCGGCCGAGCATGGCGTTAACGGCACCCTCATAGTCGAGAGGCTTGCTGTCGAAGACGCCTGAGATGACGCCATCGCGCATCGAGACGATGCGGTCGGCCAGCCGCCTGATATCCGACATGCGATGCGAGATGTAGAGGATGGCGACGCCCTGCTCACGCAAGCGGTCGAGCAGCGCAAACAGCCGGTCGGCCTCGGCGCTGGACAGCGACGAGGTCGGCTCGTCGAGGATCAGCACTTTCGGCTGGTGCGCCATGGCGCGCGCGATGGCCACCATCTGGCGATCGGCCAGCGACAGGTCGCTGATGCGGGCCTTGAGGTCGATGGCGAGCCCCATGCGGTCGGCCACCGCTTTGGCTTCGCGGCGCACCCGGCCGGGGTTGAACAGCAGCGGCGCGCCCTTGCCGCTCAGCCGGTCGAGCGTCAGATTGGTGGCGACATCGAGATCGGCGACGACGCCGTCATTGATGTTTTGGTGCACGGTAACGACACCGGCGCGGATCGCCTCTGCCGGCGTGTTCGGCGCAAAGTTGCCGCCAGCGAGGTGCATGATGCCGCCGTCATGGTCGTAGACGCCGCTGATGATTTTGACGAGGGTGGACTTGCCGGCGCCGTTGGCGCCCATCAGCACAGTGATCTCACCGGCATGCAATTCGAGCGAGACGCCGCCAAGCACCTCGATATGGCCGAAGGATTTCCTCAGCCCGTCCACGCGGAACACGGCATCATTGCCCATTCGTTCCTCCCTGACGATGACGCTATGGGCTACGTCATCAATTGTCAACTCGATTGACAATTGCCAGTCAGCTTCCTAGCTTGGCCTCACCGCCATCGCTCCACTATGATTGGAGCGAGCAAGCGGGAGGGTGAGGAATGACTGCGAAATTGCCGTTTGAAGCACTGTCGGTGGAGACGCTTGCAACGCGCCTCGGTACGAACGAAGCGCTGTGCGCCAAAATCGGCAAGGGCCCTTGGAAGGTGCGCGAGGTCGGCGACGGCAATCTGAACCTCGTCTTCATCGTCGAGGGCGTGTCGGGTGCGGCCGTGGTCAAGCAGGCCCTGCCCTATGTTCGCCTCGTCGGCGACAGCTGGCCGTTGCCGCTCAAACGCTCCTTCTTCGAGTATCACGCGCTGACGCGGCAAGAGGCGCGCGCGCCGGGTTCGGTGCCGGCGATCCTCCATTTCGACGAAGCCCAGGCGCTGATCATCATGGAATATCTGGCGCCGCCGCACATCATCCTGCGCCGTGCCCTGATCGGCGGCCGCGAGTTGCCAAATATTGCCCGCGACATCGGCCTGTTCATGGCCCGCACTTTGTTCCGCGGCTCTGATCTCTCCATGCCCACCAAGGACCGCAAGGCCGACCTGGCGCTGTTTGCCGACAATGTCGAGCTCTGCGGCATCACCGAAGACCTGGTGTTTTCCGACCCATATTTCGATGCCAAGCTGAACCGGCACACCTCGCCGCAGCTCGACGGCCTGGTTGCCGAACTGCGCGCCGACCGCGACCTCAAGGTCGAAGCGCAGCGGCTGAAGCATATCTTCGCCGCCAACGCCGAGACGCTGCTGCATGGCGACCTGCATTCGGGCTCGATCATGGTCACCGACACCGAGACGCGGATGATCGATCCGGAGTTCGCCTTCTACGGTCCGATGGCCTTCGATGTAGGCATGCTGCTCGCCAATTTCTGGATGTCCTACTTCTCGCAGCGCGGCCATGAACAGAAGGGCAAGCGTGACGCCATGCGTGCCTATCTGCTCGGGGTGACCAACGACACCTGGACGGTGTTCCGCGCCGAGTTCTCGCATCTATGGCGCACCGAGCGCACCGGCATGCTTTATCAGAAGAGCCTGTTCGAGGATCAGGGCGACATTCTCGCCTCGGAGCAGGCGCTCGACCATGTGCTGCACCAGATCTGGACCGACCTCTTGGGCTTTGCCGGCATCGAGGTGCACCGGCGCATCCTCGGCCTCGCCCACAATGCCGATTTCGAGACCATCGAGGACGAGGATCTGCGAGCCTCCTGCGAGGCCAAGGCGCTGAAATTCGGCCGTCACATCGCCGTCAACCGGCGCCAGATTCACGGCATGGACGAGGTCAATAATCTGGCCGCTTTGATCGAACGGGAGAGCAGGATTTGAACGTCGGCGAGCGCCACTACCGCACCATCTGGCTGAGCGACGACCAGCGTTCGGTCGAGATCATCGACCAGCGCTGGCTGCCGCACGAGTTCCGGGTCGAGACGATCGGGAGCGTTGCCGGCATCGCCACCGCGATCCGTGACATGTGGGTTCGTGGCGCGCCGCTGATCGGCGTCACCGCGGCCTACGGCGTCGCCATCCAGATGGCGGACGATCCGTCTGACGAAGCGCTCGACGCGGTCTGGGAGACGCTGCACAAGACGCGGCCGACTGCGATCAATCTACGCTGGGCACTGGACGAGATGCGGCGGTTCCTCAGGCCGATCGTATTGGGACAGCGCGCGGAGGCAGCCTATAAGCGCGCTGCCGAAATCGCAGACGAGGATGTCGATCTCAATCGCGCCATCGGCGAGAACGGGCTTGCCATCATCAAGGAGATCGCGGCACGCAAGAAGCCGGGCGAGCCGGTCAACATCCTCACCCACTGCAACGCCGGTTGGCTGGCGACGGTCGATTACGGCACCGCCACGTCGCCGATCTATCTCGCCGTCGAGGCCGGCATTCCGGTCCATGTCTATGTCGACGAGACGCGCCCGCGCAACCAGGGCGCCCAGCTGACCGCCTGGGAAATGGCCGGCCACGGCGTGCCGCACACGCTGATCGTCGACAATGCCGGCGGCCATCTGATGCAGCGTGGCGCGGTCGACATGGTGATCGTGGGCACCGACCGCACCACGGCCAATGGCGACGTCTGCAACAAGATCGGCACCTATCTCAAGGCGCTCGCCGCCTCCGATAATGAGGTGCCCTTCTACGTCGCTCTGCCCTCGCCGACCATCGACTGGACGGTGGGTGATGGGCTGACCGAAATCCCGATCGAGGAACGCTCCGGTGACGAGGTGTCGCTGGTCTGGGGCAAGACGGCGGACGGCAAGATCGCGCAGGTGCGGGTTTCGCCCGAAGCGACGCCGGCGGCCAATCCGGCGTTCGATGTGACGCCGGCACGGCTCGTGACAGGGCTGATCACCGAGCGCGGTGTGGCCAAGGCTTCGCGCGAAGGGTTGAAGGCGATGTTCCCCGAACGCGGATAATCTCCCCCCCTTGAGGGTCCCTTGAGGGTCCCTTGAGGGGGAGATGTCGCCAAAGGCGACAGAGGGGGTCGGCGCGTCATGACGCGACCTCCCAGCACCGACAGATGGACGCTAGCGCTCCAGTCGAACCGACCCCCTCTGGCCTGCCGGCCATCTCCCCCTCAATGGGGGAGATTGGCGCCTCACCGGCTGGCTACCGGATTTCAGCCCTGCAACAAGAATTGCGGCCTCGATGGCCGCTGACGGTTGCGGTTCTGGCGAAATCCGGCCAGAAGCATCTAGGCCGGCAATCGGCCGGCCCGCGACGTTGCGCTTGAAACCAGATACGGGAGACTATTGGGTGGCTCGCATAACACTGAGACAATTGCTCGATCACGCCGCCGAGTACGGCTACGGCGTACCCGCTTTCAACATGAACAATATGGAACAGGGCCTCGCCATCATGGAGGCGGCCGAGGAGACCAAGTCGCCGGTCATCCTGCAGGCAAGCCGCGGCGCCCGCGCCTACGCCAATGATGTGGTGCTGGCCAAGCTGATCGACGCGCTGGTCGAAATCCACCCCGACATCCCGGTCTGCATGCATCTCGACCATGGCAACAACGAAGCCACCTGCGTCACCGCCATCCAGTACGGCTTCACCTCGGTGATGATGGACGGCTCGCTGAAAGAGGACGGCAAGACGCCGGCCGACTATGCCTACAATTCCGGAATCACCCGGCGCGTCGTCGACATGGCGCATTGGGGCGGCGTGTCGGTGGAAGGCGAGATCGGTGTGCTCGGTTCGCTTGAGAGCGGCGGCGGCGAGCAGGAGGACGGCCACGGCGTCGAAGGCGCCATCAGCCACGACCAGCTCTTGACCGATCCGGAACAGGCGGTCGAGTTCGTCAAGGACACCCATGTCGATGCGCTGGCTGTCGCCATGGGCACCAGCCACGGCGCCTACAAATTCTCACGCAAGCCGGACGGCGCGGTGCTGGCGATGAACGTCATCGAGGAAATCCACCGCCGCCTGCCCAACATGCATCTGGTCATGCACGGCTCGTCCTCGGTGCCCGAGGACCTGCAGGAAATCATCAATAGATATGGCGGCCAGATGAAGCCGACCTGGGGCGTGCCGGTGGAAGAGATCCAGCGCGGCATCAAGCACGGCGTGCGCAAGATCAACATCGACACCGACAACCGCATGGCGCTGACCGGCGCCATCCGCAAGGTGCTGACCGAAAACCCGAGCGAGTTCGATCCGCGCAAATACCTGACGCCGGCCATGGCCGCGATGCGCAAGCTGTGCAAGGAGCGCTTCGAGCAGTTCGGCACCGCCGGCAATGCCCAGAAGATCAAGCCGCTGCCGGTGGCCGAGATGGCCAAGCGCTACAAGTCGGGGAGCCTTGATCCGAAGTTTGGGTGAAGTCCCCTGGCGCCTCTTCCTTCTCCCCTTGTGGGGAAGAAAGAAGAGCTATTGACATAAAAAAGGCCGGGCGCGAAAGCGGCCCGGCCAAAAGAAGGTCAAGAACCTTCAGAGGGGAACACCGCTCGGTGGAATGGGAGGAAACCGCCGAACGATAATTCCTATATGCGCGTATTCGCGGCAGATGGCGACGAACGGCTTTCTAAAACAACGCGAGATTCGGAAATTTCGTTCTCGTTTTGAAAGATTTCAGCCGGTGAGGCGTCGGTTTCCAGAAGATCGGCATAGTGCCGGCGCGCCACGTCGGGATGCGAGCGCAGGCGGCTCTTCAGCACATTGGTACCGACATTGCGAAACAGCGGATTGTCGGGATCGCTGGCCGGACCCCGCGCCTCGGCCGCCAGTTCCTCGGGCAGGTTGAGCAGCGGGATCGTGGCGTCGAGCCGGGCGCTGAAGAAGAAGGGCACCGAAATCCGCTCGACACCGGCCGGTGGCGTTACCACGCGGTGGACCGTTGCTCTCAGATACCCGTTGGAGGCCAGCTCGAGCAGTTCGCCGATGTTGACCACCAGCGTGTCGGGCAGCGGATCGACGTCGACCCAGGCACCGTCATATTCGACCTGCAGGCCCTTGCTCTCGTCCTGCAGCAGAAGCGTCAGGAAACCGCCATCCTTGTGCGCGCCGACGCCCTGGTCATTGCCGGTGGCGTCGCGACCGGGGTAGCGCACGATCTTCATGCGGTGGTTGGGCTCGGCCCGGTAGATCGGATCGAAGGCATCCTCGGTCTGGTCGAGCGACAAAGCGAAGGCCCTGAGCAGCCGGATCGCTACCGCTGTCGCCTTGGTCTGCCATGCCAGCAGAGCCGGCTTCAGCTCGGGCAGTGCCCCCGGCCACTGGTTCGGCCCTTGCAGCCGCGTCCAGGCGGGCACGCCGGGGCCTTGTTCGATGGCCGGGCGTTCGACGCCGATGTCGAGCTGTTCGCGCCAGTCGGCCTTGCCTTTGGTCAGCTCGCCGCCGGCGCGCGTGTAGCCGCGGAACTGCGAGGACTTCACCATTTCGATCGCCAGTTTGTCGGCTTCCGGCAAGGCAAAGAACCGGCGCGAGGCGTCGAGCACTTCTGCGGTATCCGCAGCCGATATGCCGTGGCCGGTCAAATAGAAGAAGCCGACATCGCGCGCGGCCGTGCGCAGGTCGAAGAGAAACGTTCGCCGCTCGGAAGCGCCCTGTTCGAGACGGCCGAGATCAAGCACGGGTACGATCCTGGGCATGGTCAAGCTCCTTGTTCCGCTGTCACGGTGGCACGCAGGCCGGTCCGATCAAAGCAACGCGCAATCCAATCTCGGCGCCGATAGAGAAAGCCGGCGCTGCGTTTGGCAGCCTGCCGGCAAATAACGTTCGTGGCGCTCATCCGCGCCGGTCCAGCCTGGCGACCAGCCGGTCGCCGACCCACTGGATGCCGCAAACGAGGATGATCAGCACAATGACCACGGCGACCATGACGCTGGTCTCAAAACGCTGGTAGCCGTAGCGGATGGCGAGGTCGCCAAGCCCGCCGGCACCGATGGCGCCGGCCATGGCCGAGGCGCCGATCAGCGTTACCAGCGTCACCGTGAAACCGGCGACGATGCCGGGCAATGCTTCGGGCACCAGCACCTCGCGAATGATCGTCCAGCGGTTGCCGCCCATGGCGCGCGCCGCCTCGATCAGGCCGCGATCGACCTCGCGCAGCGACACTTCGGCGATGCGGGCATAGTAGGGCGTCGCCGCAATCGACAACGGCACGATCGCCGCCCAGGTGCCGATCGAGGTGCCGACGACCAGCCGCGTCACCGGGATCAGCGCCACCAGAAGGATGATGAAAGGCACCGAGCGGAAGCCGTTGATGACGGCGCCGAGCGCGCGGTTCACCCACAGGCTTTCGGCAATGCCGCCGCGCTCGGTGGCAATCAATGCCAGGCCGAGCGGCAGTCCGAAGACGAGCGAGATGAGACCGGACGCGGCTGTCATCAGGACCGTCTCCCAGATCGAACGCAGCAGAAGTTCAAACAGAACCGGCGACATGGCCAAGCACCTCCACCCGCGCGTCGCGGGCCTTCAGGAATGCGATTACTTTCGACAGATGTTTCGGATCGTTGCCCGCGACCGCAAGGAACAGCGTGCCGACCGGCTGCTGTTGGACATGGTCGATGCCACCATGGACGAGGCGGAAAGGCCCCGGCACCGCCACCGCAAGATCGGACAGCAGCGGACCGCGCGCGGCCTCACCTGCGACGTCGACCCTGAGGATGAGCTCGGCGCCGCCTCCGGGAGCAAGCCGGCCGGCAATCTCGGCCGGCAGTTGCGGGCGGATGCCGCCGAGCAGGCTCCTGGTGATTTCGGAACGCGGCTCGGCAAAGACCGACCACACCGGGCCTTGCTCGACGATGCGCCCGGCATCGATCACCGCGACGCGGTCGGCGATCGAGCGGATCACCTCCATCTCGTGGGTGATGAGCAGGATGGTCAGGCCGAGCTGCCGGTTGATGTCTTTCAGCAAGGCCAGGATGGAGCGCGTCGTCTCCGGATCGAGCGCTGAGGTCGCCTCGTCGGACAGCAGCAGCGCTGGCCGCGCGGCCAGCGCCCTGGCGATGCCGACGCGCTGCTTCTGGCCGCCCGACAGCGAGGACGGATAGGCCTTCGCCTTCTCCGACAGGCCGACGAGGTGGAGCAATTCGGCGGCGCGCGCCAGCCGTTCGGCCTTTGGGCGGCCCTCGATCTTTAGCGGCAGCGCGACATTGTCCTCCACGGTCTTGGCCGACAGCAGATTGAAGTGCTGGAAGATCATGCCGATGCGACGCCGCAGCGGCTGCAATTCACGCTCGCCGAGCCGGCCGATCTCGCGGCCCTCGATGAAGACGTCGCCGGAGTCCGGCCGCTCCAGCCCGTTGAGGCAGCGGATCAGCGTCGACTTGCCGGCTCCGCTGCGGCCGATGATGCCGAGGATCTCGCCCTTCTTCACCGTCAGCGAGACGCCGTCGAGCGCAGGCGTCGCGCCAAAGCGGCGCTTGAGGTCGACGAGGCGTACGACATCTTCTTGCCCGGCCGATATATTGACCGGACCGGATGCCTCGGCCGTGACGTGCTGGTTCATCTCACTGTCCGTTTCAACGCTCGACAAATGCGACAGCGGCCCGCTCAACAGCGGGCCGCCTGCTCCTGACAACCAGGCGCCAATCAATAGGCGCTGATCCCGGTGCCCTTGTAGACCTTGTCGAACTCGGCCTTGACCGCCTCGTTCTGGTAGGACGCGACCAGCGTCTTCACCCACGCCTCGTTCTCGTTGCCGGATTTCACGGCGATGAAGTTGCGGTAGGGGTTGTCGGCCACTGGCTCCTGGGCGATGCGGTTGTCCGGGCCGAGACCGCTCTTCAGCGCCCAGTCGGTGTTGACGACAGCCGCGTCGAGATCCTCGACCGAGCGGCCGACAATGCCGGCGTCCAGTTCCTTGATGACGACCTTCTTAGGGTTCTCGGCAATGTCGGCGGTGGTCGCCAGGATGCCGGTGCCGTCCTTCAGCTTGATCACGCCTTCGTTCTGCAGAACGCGCAACGCGCGGCCCTCATTCGAGGGGTCGTTGGGCAAGCCGATGACGGCGCCTTCGGGCAGGTCGGCAACCTTGGTGTATTTCTTGGAGTAGAGGCCGATCGGCCAGACGCCGGTGTAGCCGACGCGCACGATGTGGTACCCTTGGGTCTTGATCTGGTTGTCGAGATAGGGCTGGTGCTGGAAGGCGTTGGCGTCGATCTCGCCGCGCTCGAGCGCCTCGTTGGGCTGGGTGTAGTCGTTGAACACCACGGTCTCGACGGTCAGGCCTTTTTCGGCGGCCTGGGCGACGACGACGCGCCAGACATCCTCATCCTCGCCGCTGATGATGCCGACCTTGATAGACTTCTTGTCCTCGGCGAAGGACGGCGTCGGCTGAGCCAGACCGGCAAGCGTGACGGCCGAGGCAAAAAGTGCCGCAAGGGCAGCTCGCCGGCTGATGGCTGAAAAAAGAAGAGAGCTGGAAGCGTTTCCGCGTTCGGACATTGTCGATCCCTCGTAATCCTGAAGTCATTGCGGCGAGGTGGAATACCAAGCCTTGACGACATCATCGGCAATGCTGCTTGCCGGATCAAAGAACCGCATTTCTTCTCAAACACGAAGCCGGGAATATTCTCTCAAAGATTTCGCAATTGCGAGAACGGTCACGCCGGACCGGTCAGAATGTCTCGACAAAGGGCCGCAGCTCGACCTCGAAGCTCCAGGCGCTGCGATGCTGGCGATGGGTCGCGAGATAGGTCTGCGCGATCGCATCGGGCGACAGCTGGCTGTCCGGTCGCTCGGGTTTCGTCCCGACCGGCTCGATCTGGCCGTCGATAATGAAATGGGCGACATGGATGTTCTTCGGGAAGAGTTCGCGCGCCATCGACTGAGCCAGACCGCGCAGGCCGAATTTCGGCATGGCAAAGCCGGCGGAGTTGGGAAAGCCCTTGATGCTGGCGGAGGCGCCGGTGAAAAGAATCGAACCGGAGCCGCGCGCAAGCAGCCGCCGCGCCGCTTGCTGGCCGACCAGGAAGCCGCCATAGGCGCCGACAAGCAAGGCTTGTTTGACCGCATCGGGATCGACCTCGGCGATCGGGCCGCGCGTGCGGCCGCTGGCATTGAAGACGGCAAGGGCCAGCGGGCCTTGCTTGTCGGCGGCGTCAAACAGGCCGGCGACGGAGGCCGGATCGGCGACGTCGGTTTCGACGGCCAGCGCGCCGGTTTCCCCGACCAGCGCCGCGAGTTTGGCCGTGTTGCGGGCGGCCAGCACCACACGATAGCCTTCCGTGGTGAGAAGGCGTGCCAAAGAGGCGCTCAGGCCCGCACCCGCGCCGGCGATCACTGCGACTTCGGATGCCATGTCGTTTCTCCTTGGCGATGACGTGTTCGTCTCATAGCTGGCGTCTTGAGCGGCGAGACGCAAGAACGGCGTTGCTCGATTTTCGCTGTTCGGTAAAAAAACCTGCCGGCAGGTTCGGAGCAATCGACCGCGGCCAGGGTCTTGCCTGGCGAGACAATCCGTCCGACAGGTGATTGCGTTGGAATCGCAAACGGTGTCGCAAGGGAGTCGACCGTGGAACCAATCTGGGCCGTCGGCCTGATGACCGGCACCGTGCTTGACGGCAATATCGACGTGGCGCTGATCAAGACCGATGGCGAGCGGATCGCCGATTTCGGCACCTATACGCTGGCCCCCTACCCCGCAGCGATCCGTGCCTTGCTGGAGGAGACGCTGCGTCAGGCCCGGGTGTGGAATTTCGACGGGCCGGAGCCGGCGATCTTTGCCGAAGCCGAGGAGGCGCTGACGCGGGCGCAGTCGGCGGCGGTGAAGGACCTTGTCGAAAGCTACGGCCTGACCATGGGCGATATCGGCGTGGTCGGCTTTCACGGCCAAACCGTGCTGCATCGTGCCCCGCAACCCGGGCGGCGCGGCGATACGCGCCAGTTGGGCGACGGCGAGCTGATGCATTCGATCCTGGGCGCCAAGGTCGCCTATGATTTCCGCTCGGACGATGTGCGCGCTGGCGGCCAGGGCGCACCACTGGCGGCTGCCTACCACGCGGCGCTTTTGAGGGAAGCCGACGCCAGCGGGGACACCGCTGTGCTCAATCTCGGCGGTGTCGGCAACGTCACCTGGTGGGACGGCAAGGACAACATCGTCGCCTTCGACACTGGCCCGGCCAACGCACCGCTCAACGATTTCATCAAGGCAAACGGCCTCGGCGAGATGGACCGCGACGGCGCACTGGGCGCGGCCGGCACCGTCGATGAAGTGCGGCTGGCCAAATTGCTCCAGCATCCGTATCTGACCAAGCCCTATCCGAAATCGCTCGACCGTTTCGACTTCGGCGCCGCCATGGCCGACGGCCTCAGCGCAGAGGATGGGGCGGCGACGCTGACGGCCTTCACCGTCTCGGCCGTCGGCAAGGCGCTCGATTTGTTGCCGCGCCGGCCGAAGCGCCTGGCGGTCAGTGGCGGCGGCCGCCGCAACCCGACGATGATGGCGATGCTGGCGAGGCGCGCCAACGTCGAGGTGGTGCAGGCCGAGACACTGGGCTGGAAAGGCGATGCGGTGGAGGCCGAATGCTTTGCCTTCCTTGCCGTGCGCGTGCTGCGCGGCCTGCCGATCAGCTTTCCCAGCACCACCGGCGTGCCGCAGCCGATGCAAGGCGGGCGGCTGGCAGGTTAGAGCTTCTTCTGCAGGAAGATGCGGCTGCGGCCGGTGGGAAAGTCAGGCAGTTCGCCGAAGCGCCGGTAGCCTTGCCGCTCATAGACTTTGGCCGCTGTCGGATTGAACGTGTCGATCCAGGCGTTCTGGCAGCCCCGGGCGACTGCTTCGCGCTCGGCAGCGTCCAGCATGTCGCCGGCCATATGCTGGCCGCGCAGGCGTTCGTCGACCCACAGCCATTGCACATAGAGCCAGCCCCAGGCGGTGTATCCCGAAATGCCGGCGACGACAGCGCCGTGCTCGTCACGAACGAAGACCGCGATCGGCTTGCGGCCGGAGGGGCCGACATCGCCGTCATTGAACGCCGTCAGCCGCTCGGCCAGGAAGGCGAGGTCGTCTGACGAGGGGTCGGCAGTGGTTTCAAGCGTCGTCTTCATCCGGGCGGGGCTCGCATGGCAAGCCAAGCTCTAGCGAAGGACGGGATGAGGACGCAAGCTTTACGGCTTGATGGGCGGAGGCGACCGCCATGACCCCGCTGCTGCCGCAACCAGCATCAGCACGGCGGCGACGATCGCGCAGATGGCAAAGCCGAACGATGAATAAAGCGGCCCGAAGCTGGTGGTGCCGATGAAGACGGCGAGGTAGGTGACCGAACTGTTCAGGCCCATGATGGTGCCACGGCGCGACGGATCGAGCGCGGTAAGGCGCATCACCAGCACGTTCAGGCCGAAATGATTGGCAAGGCCCCATATGGCGATCATAGCCAGGATCAGCACAAAATTGCTGCTTGCGAGCGCGATGGCGACATAGACGACGGCGACCAGCAGATAGGCGAAGGGCATGACGCGCCGCGCGCCGATGCGGTCGATGACGCCGTCGAGGAAGGCCGCGGCGCCGAAGCCGGCGCCATAGGCGAGCGCGGCCAGCGCATTGGCGCTGACGGGCTCGCCCAGATCCTGGTGCAGATGATCGCCGAGATAGCCGTAGACGCCGTAAAAAGCGGTCATGAAGGCGGTGCAGGCGATGAGCAGCGGCACGATCCCCGGAATGGCCAGCGCAACGAACGGCGACGGTGCCGGGCCGCTCTTCCTGACGTCGCTGAGCGAGGTCATCGACAAGGCAGCAAGCGCAATGGCGGAAAGCACCGCGACGGCGGCGAAGACGGCGCGCCAGTGCACGAGATCGGCAAGCACGGCCGACAGCGACACGCCGGCCACCATGGAGACCGTCCAGCCGGTCAGCACGACGCCGATCGTGCCGCTTTCGCGGCCGGGCGGCGCAATTGCCGCTGCACTGGCATAGATGGCCGGCATGGCGACGCCGGCGGCGATGCCGGCGACGGCCTGGGCCGCGACCAGCATGATCACCGTCGGCGCCAGCGCGCTGGCGAGAAGCCCGACGGCCAGAAGAAGCAGCGCGCCCTGCAGCATGCGGCGGGCGCCGACGCCGTCGATATAGCGGGCGAGGAACAACGCGCTGGCCGAAGTGCCGAGGCCGAAGGCGGCCGACGCGGCCATCACCGCCGGCACGCTGGTGCCGAAGGATGCGGCGACTGCCGGAGCAATTGGACCCAGGACCAGCGAGTTCGAGCCGATGACGGCGATGCAGCCGGTCAGGAGATAGGCCAGCGCCGGGATCGGCTGATGGAGCGTTGCAGCTTGATGCGCGTTCGTCATCGGGTCATAATGGCCGAACTGAATTCCGCGACAACAAGGAATTTCGATATGGACGAAGAAACAGATGGGGTTCTGCAGAACAAGGTAGCTCCCCGAGAGCTCGACGCAATCGACCGAAAAATATTAGGCGTGCTGGTCGAGGATGCGACGATCAGCTACGCCGAACTTGGCGAACGCGTCTGCCTGTCGCCGCCGGCGGCGCATGAGCGGGTCAAGCGCCTGCGGCGCAGCGGCGCCATCCGCGGCACGGCTGTGATCATCGACCCGAAGGCGGTGAAGAAGCCGCTGCTCACCTTCGTGCATATCGATACCAAGGGCTGGGGCAAGACACCGGAGCTGATGGCCGTCTCCCAATATCCTGAGGTCGAGGAAATCCATTCGGTGGCCGGCGACACCTGCATGCTTCTCAAGGTCCGCACCGAGGACACCAGGGCGCTCGAAGGCCTGCTGGCGCGTCTCTACGAAACGCCCGGCGTCACCTCGACGCGAAGCTATGTCGTGCTGTCGACCTATCTCGAGCGCCCGGTGCAGCCCGAGATCACGGCGCAATGGCCGACGCCCCGGCATATGGCCACGCCGCTGTACTGATCTGCGCTATCTTCGTCTTGCCGGGGCCACAACAATCCTTCACAAAAGGCACCCTATATTGATGCCAGGCATTGATTTGGGGTGACGAGAGGCGCGGCTTGGAATTCGAACTGAAAACCATCGAGGCGCTGGCCCCCGATCAGGCGTCGCTAAGCGCCGCCTCGAAGCTCACCAAGCGCTCGAACTGGCCGCGGCTGGAGAAGAACGAGCAGCAGGCGCTGATCTGGGGCGAATGCCAGGGCTCGGGATCCAACCCCTATCGCACCGTCGTCGACACCGGCGACCACGGCTACAAATGCACCTGCCCGTCGCGAAAATTTCCCTGCAAGCACACGCTGGCGCTGATGTGGATCGCCGCCACGGCGCCGGCCAGCTTCACATCAGCCGAAACAACGCCGGAATGGGTCAATGACTGGCTTGGCCGGCGCTGGAAGAGTGCGCCCCCGCCGGTCGACGCAAAGGCTGGCAGGGGCGCGTCTGGCAAGAGCATTGGCGAGGCCTCGCAGGCAGAGGAAAGCACCGTCGATGACGCCGCCGCGACGGAGCGCCGCGAGACGGCGCAGCGCAAGCGGGCGGAAGATACGCGCACCGCGGTGGCAGGCGCGCTGGACGAACTCGACCAGTGGATTGCCGACCAGCTGCGGCTCGGCCTTTCCGCCTTTGCCGACGCCAGCAGCGAGCGCTGCCGCCGCATTGCCGCCAGGCTGGTCGACATGAAAGCAACGGCGCTTGCGGGACGCATCGACGAAATCCCGGCCCGGCTAATGGCGCTGCGCAGCGAGGAACGGCCGGACGCGGCGATCCGCGAACTCGGCAAGCTGGTTTTGCTGGCCAAGGCCTGGCGCTCGGCGCCAGACGATCCCGAATTGAAGCGGCTGGTGTCGGCATCCGAAACCCGCGACCAGGTGCTGGCCAATCCCGATGCAAGACAGGTCGACAGCCAGTGGGAAGTCATCGGCGAGAAGATCGAGACCCGCCGCGACGGCCTTGTCAGCCATTCTACCTGGCTGCTCGACCTGAAAAGCCCGACGCCGCAATTTGCGCTGCTACTCGATTTCTTTCCGGCCTCGGCCGGCCGCCGCTCTGCCGCGTTCACACCTGGCGACCGGTTCGATGCAAGGCTGGTGTTCTATCCGTCACGCCAACGGCTGCGGGCGCTGGCAGCGGAGCGCAAGGGCGATGTCGTGTCGGGCGCCTGGCCGGATTTCGGCCTCGGCATTGTCAAGGATCCGCTGGCGGCGCATGCGGCGCACCAGGACGCAGCACCCTGGTCGACCGATAGCCCGCTGATGCTGCCTGCCGGCGCGATCCTGCTCGATGAGCGCGGCACCGCCTGGTGGCAAGCGGCGCACGACCCGCAAGGGATCGCCCTGCCTGTCGCCGGAACCGTCGATCAAACCGTGCTCGGTCTCGACCTTTCGGCAACGGCAGCCCTGTGGAACGGCGCGCGGCTCGATCTGCTCGCCGCGCAAAGCGGCTTCGGGAGGCTCGATCTGTCATGAACGAGCTCGAGCAAACCGGCCTGGCGACGATGCGCGACTGCTGGATCACCGGCGGAACTGCGTTCGATCTGGCGCCAGCCGCGTGGAAGGAAATCGCCGGCGGCGCAAGCCCGGACGAACGGGAGCGGCTGTTGCTGGCCATCGCCGCGCAGGCGCTCGATGTGGGCTTAAGGCCAGCCGCGCCGAAGTCGCTGAAGCGGCGCCCGCCGCTGCCGAGGCTTGGCCTGCCGCTGCTGCCGGAGCGGTTGCGGCCGCTGTTGCGGGCTGCCTTGAAGAACACCGTCGATGCGCGGCGCAAGGCGCGCGTGGCGACGCTCGTCGCCGGCCGTGGCTACGTGCTGCATCCGATGGAATGGATGCCGTCGGCATCAGACCAGAACAGCCCTGACATCTATGCGCCGTGGATCGACTGGCAGGCCAGCGTCGAGGGGCTGAAGATTGCGCCGCAGGAGCAACTGACGGTGCAGAACTGGGATGACTTTTACCCCGCCGCGCGCCGTATCGCGTTGACCGAGATGCGCCGTCGCGATCCGGCCACGGCCC
The DNA here is from genome assembly GCF_040320155.1 of Mesorhizobium sp. M0771. Classification (NCBI taxonomy): domain Bacteria; kingdom Pseudomonadati; phylum Pseudomonadota; class Alphaproteobacteria; order Hyphomicrobiales; family Phyllobacteriaceae; genus Mesorhizobium; species Mesorhizobium sp. M0771. Next base: position 138,938 of record NZ_JAMYPC010000003.1, read on the forward strand.
GCAGCCTGATGGAAGCGAAGGCGCCCGGCGAGCCGGCGGAAGTCCGGCTGGCACTGATCGAACTCATGCATTTCGGCCTGACGCCTGAGGACGCGCCGTTCCTGAAAAGCCTGGCCACTGACCGCTCCGGCAAGGTGCAGGAACTGGCGAGCCGGCTGCTGGCGAGGTTGGGCGAGCACGGTCGTGTTGGTGGCGGTGCCGACGATCCCGTTGCCGAACTTGCCGCCTTCATCGCAGAAGGCAAATCCGGCTTTATCCGCCGCCGCACCACCTACACGCCGGCAAAGCTCAAATCGCCGGCGCAGGAAAAGCGCCGCGCCGAACTGTTCGAGACCTGCAATCTGGTCGACCTTGCTTCCCGATTTGGGGTCAGCGAACCCGATTTCATTGCAGCCTGGCAGTTCGGTGCCGACAACAATGCGGACATCCAGATCTCACGAATGGTCGCAGCGTCGGGCAGCGACGCTGCAGTAACGCAGATGGCCGACACGCTGATCGCCGAGGGTGGCAAGCCGGCACTGTTCGTGCTGCACCTGACACCGCGCCTGGATAGCCGCAGGAAGCGTGTCCTGGTCAGACTGATCCTGAAAGATACGCCGCAGTATGTTAGCACGCTCACCCTTGCCGAGGGCTTCGAAGCCAACTGGCTGGATTGGCCCGACCTGACGAACGGCCAGAGCTTGGCGGTGTTGCGTTCGGCTGTCGCCGGCAATGATGACGCGATGAAGCGAACCGTCGACGACCTGTTGGAAACTTTGGGCTTTCTGGCCACTGCGGCGACAGCGGAAAAATTGATCGAGCATGTCGTTGCGGCCGGCATGCCGCCGGCGGCAGCCTCGCTCGCTTTCCTGCGCCTCAACGCGGCCCTGACGGGAACCAACCCATGACAATCCGGAGAACAGCACCATGAACGCAGCCATCCGCCTCCCCGTCGAGCAGGCCTATGCCGCTGAACTGCAGGCGCTGGCGCGCAATGACGACAAGCAAAAACCTGCGGGATGGAGCCTGTCGCCAAAGGCCGTTCTGACCTACCTGCTCGGCGGCAAGGCAAGCGACGGCACCGTGATATCGCCAAAATATGTCGGCCGCCGCCGGCTGATGGAAACGGCGGTGGCGACACTCGCCACGGACCGCGCGCTGCTGCTGCTCGGTGTTCCCGGCACCGCAAAATCCTGGGTGTCGGAACATCTCGCCGCCGCCATCATGGGCAATTCCACGCTGATCGTGCAGTGCACGGCCGGTACCGACGAGAACCAGGTCCGCTACGGCTGGAACTATGCGCAGCTTTTGGCCAAAGGGCCGAGCCAGGAGGCGCTGGTGCCGACGCCGCTCTACCGCGCCATGGAGAGCGGCAAGCTATGCCGCCTGGAAGAGTTGACGCGCATGGGCTCCGATGTACAGGATACGCTGATCACCGTGCTGTCGGAAAAGATGATGCCGATCCCGGAACTCAACACGTCGCTCTATGCCCAGCGCGGCTTCAACATCATCGCCACCGCAAACAACCGCGACAAGGGCGTCAACGAGCTGTCCTCGGCGCTGAAACGCCGCTTCAATGTGGTGGTGCTGCCGCTGCCCGAGGACATGGCGGAAGAGGTGGCGATCGTCTCCAAGCGGGTCGACGAGATGGCCGGCGGGCTCGACCTGCCGGTGCCGAAAAATGTCGGCGAGGAGATCGCTCGAGTGTTGACCATTTTCCGCGAGCTGCGCTCGGGCGCAACCGCCGACGGCAAGGTGACGCTGAAGACGCCTTCGGGTTCGCTCTCGACCGCCGAGGCGATCGCCACCATGGTCGGCGGCCTCAGCCAGGCGGCGTGGTTCGACAGCGGCAAGCTCGGCGCCGAAGGCCTCGCCGCCAGCCTTGTCGGCGCCATCGTCAAGGACCCGGTGCAGGACAAGGTGGTGCTGGAGGAATATCTCGAAACGGTGCTCAAGAAGCGGCCGGACTATGCCGGCTATTACGCGGCGCTGAACGCAGCGATCTGAGGTCATGAGCGACGTCGCCTATTTCGGCATCCGCCATCACGGGCCGGGCTCCGCCGACAGCCTGGTGCAGGCGCTGCGGGACTTGCAGCCGGTCGCGGTGCTGATCGAAGGGCCGAGCGACGCGTCCGCCCTGCTGCCATTGCTGGCGCGCCCGCAGATGCAGCCGCCGGTGGCGCTGCTCTGCTACCCCGAGGACGATCCGGCCGCGACAAGTTTCTGGCCGTTCGCCGAGTTCTCGCCGGAATACCAGGCGGCGGTGTGGGCGGTGGCGAACAAGGCGGCATTGCGGTTCATCGACCTGCCGTCATCGGCACGGTTCGCGGCACCGGCAACCGACGACCCCGACAAAACGGCTGACGCCGACAAGCCCGAACCCAAGGACGAAACCGGTGAGGATGGCGAGCCCGCATCGCATCGCGACCCGATCGGCACGCTGGCTGCGGCCGCCGGCTATGAAGATGGCGAAAGCTGGTGGGCCGACATTATCGAGCAGAATCCGCAGCCGGGTCCAATCTTCGCTGCCATCACCGATGCGATGACGACGCTGCGCGACGGCGAAGGTGCGATCGCGCCGTTCGAGGCCAAGCGTGAAGCGCATATGCGATTGGAAATCGCCGCCGCGCGCAAGGAATTCGCCGGACCGATCGCCGTCGTCTGCGGCGCATGGCATGTGCCGGCCCTGCAGGCCGCGCACACGCAGAAGAACGACCAGGCGCTGATCAAGGGAATTGCCCGGCGCAAAAGCATCATGACATGGGCGCCATGGACCGGGCCGCGTCTTGCGCTGGGCTATGGTTATGGCGCTGGCGTCGTCGCGCCCGGCTGGTGCAAGCATCTGTGGCGCACACGAGGGCGGCGCGACGCCGCGACGCTGTGGCTGGCGACGATCGCGGCGGTGCTGCGGGCGAAGGGCCATCTGGTGTCGACCGCGTCGCTGATCGAGGCCGAGCGGCTTGCGCGCACACTGGCTGCCATTCGCGAGCGGCCGAAGCCCGGCTTCGAGGAATTGCGCGATGCCGCGATCGCGGCGCTGTTCAACGGCGAAGCGGTGCTGTGGGCGCTGGTCGAGGCCGAGCTGCTTTTGGGCGCGGATGTCGGCGAGATTCCGCCCGACACGCCGCTGGCGCCGCTGATCGAGGACCTGCAGCGCAACCAGAAGGCGGCGCGGCTGAAGCCGGAGGCGCTGGAACGCGAGCTGTCGGTCGATCTGCGCAGCGAAAGCGGACTGTTTCGTTCGACATTGCTGCACCGGCTGGACGTGCTTGGCGTGCAATGGGGCAGGCTGGCCGACGCCGGCCGCAGCCGCGGCACCTTTCGCGAAAAATGGACGCTGGCCTGGGAGCCGGAATATGCCGTGCGCCTGGTCGAGAACCTGATCTACGGCCCGACTATCGAAAAGGCCGCCAATGGCCGCCTGATCCAGATGCTCGGTGCGGCCGCGAGCCTCGACACGCTTGCCGCCCTTGTCCAGAGCGCCATTACGGCGGATCTGTCGGAGGCCGCGAGCGCCGGCCTTGTAGCGTTGGAGGCGCGCGCAGCGCACAGCAGCGAATGCCTGGAGATGCTGGCCTCGGTGCCGCCGCTTGCCGACATCATCCGTTACGGCGAGGCGCGCAAGACCGAAACCAACCGGCTGTCCGGTTTGTTGGAACGGTTGATCGTCGAAGGCGCGATCGCGCTGCCCTATGCGGTGCGCGACCTGGACGAGCAGGCCGCCACCACGCTGGTCGGTGCTGTGCGCAAGGCCGACACGGCCATCCGGCTGGTCGAGCCCGGCGAAGGCGTGCTCGATGCATGGCGCAACGGCCTGACCGGCGTGCTGGAAGGTCCGGGCTCGACGGCGCTGCTCGCCGGCTGCGCCGCGCATCTGCTCTATGAAGCCGGCCAACTGTCGGCAGAGGACGCCGCCGGGCTGCTCGGACGCAGGCTGTCGCCGGGGACGCCGGTCGCCCAGGCAGCGGGGTTCTTCGAAGGTTTCTTCAGCACTGCCGGCCAGCGGCTGATCTACGACGAGGGCCTGCGCGGCGCCGTCGATGGGTGGCTGAAATCGCTCGACGAGGACGCTTTCATCGCGCATCTGCCATTGCTGCGCCGCGTCTTCTCCAATCTGGACTCGATGGAGCGGCAGCGGTTGATCGAGGCCGTGCTCGGCCGCACCGCAAGGTTGCCGGCCGGCCTGACGCCGGCGCCGGATGGCGGCGAAGGCTGGCGCCGTCACCTGGAGCGGCTTGGGCCATTGCTGGCGGGCGGAGTGTGACAATGGATGACGAAGCCGAAGTGCCCGAACCCGGCCCAGCATCCTCCGATAGCGGGCGCGAGCGCCGCTGGCGGCTGGCGATCGGCGCCGATGACGAGGCTTCCTCCGCCCTTTCCAGTGATGACAAAAAACTGTCTTCGGCGCTCGATGCGCTTTACGGCGACGGCGCCAATGCCGATGCCGACCCGCGCAAGCGGCGCGGCGGGCTCGGCCGCTCGGCGCCACGCGTGGCGCAATGGATGGGCGATATCCGCTCCTTCTTTCCCGCCCAGGTGGTCCAGATCGTCCAGAAGGATGCCTTCGAGCGGCTGAACCTGAAGCAGATGCTGATGGAGCCGGAATTCCTCAAGGCGATCGAGGCCGACGTCAACCTCGTCGCCGACCTGATCTCGCTGCGTTCGGTGATGCCGGCCAAGACCAAGGACATTGCCCGCACCATCATCGCCGACATCGTCGCCAAGCTGATGCAGCGGCTGGAGCAGAAGACCGCCGAGGCGATCCGTGGCGCGCTCGACAAGTCGCGACGCACCAACCGGCCGCGCCAACGCGACATCGACTGGCCGCGCACCATCTCGGCCAATCTTCGCCACTACCAGCCTGAGCACAAAACCGTCGTGCCGGAAAAACTGGTCGGCTTCATGCGCAAGCAACGCCGGCTAGTCGATCTCGACGAAGTGGTGCTGTGCGTCGACCAGTCCGGCTCGATGGCGAGTTCGGTGATCTACGCCTCGATTTTCGCCGCGGTGATGGCGTCGCTGCCGGTCGTGCGCACCAAGCTGGTCTGTTTCGACACGGCCATCGTCGACCTGACCGAAGAGCTCAGCGACCCGGTCGAGGTGCTGTTTGGCGTGCAGCTCGGCGGCGGCACCGACATCAACCAGGCGGTCGCCTATTGCGCCGACCGCATCGAGCGGCCGACCAAATCCCACTTCGTGCTGATCACCGACCTCTATGAGGGCGGCAACGGCCAGGACTTGCTGCGGCGGCTTGCGGCGCTGGTCCGGTCCGGCGTCAATGTCATCGTGCTGCTGGCGCTGACCGATCAGGGCCGGCCGGGCTATGATCCGGCGATGTCGGCTTCGGTCGCGGCACTTGGCATACCGGTCTTCGCCTGCACGCCGGACCTGTTTCCCGACATGATGGCGGCGGCGTTGCGGCGCGAGGATATCGGCGCCTGGGCAGCCGGCGCCGACATCAAGCTGATCCGCGCCGAGACGGAGCCGAGCAGTCAGGCCTGACTATTCGAACGAATAGGCAAACCCGTCAGTGGAAGCGCTGACGGTCACCTTGGTCATCTTCTCGCCGTCGAGCGACCGGTTCAGCACGCCGCGGCTGAGTTCCGGCAACAGCGTGTTGGTGAGGATGGCGTCGATCATGCGGCCACCGGACTCGATTTCGGTGCAGCGCGCCTTGACCAGCGCCATGACGCCGTCGCCGATCACCAGTTCGGCGTCGTGGCTGGCGCGCAGCCGCCGCGCGATCTTGCCGAACTGATGGCGGGTGATGGCCTCGATCATCGAATCCGAGAGCGGATAGTAAGGGATGGTCACGACGCGGCCGAGGAAGGCCGCTGGAAACACCTTCAGCAGTGGGGCGCGCAGGGCAGCATCGAGGCCGTCGAGCCCTGCCCTCACCGTGCCGTTTTGCGTCCGCTCCATGATGACTTCGGAGCCGACATTGGACGTCAGCAGGATCAGCGTGTTCTTGAAGTCGATGCGCCTTCCCTCGCTGTCATCCATCATGCCCTTGTCGAAGACCTGGAAAAAGATCTCGTGGACATCGGGATGCGCCTTCTCGACCTCGTCGAGCAGGATCACCGAATAGGGTTTTCTGCGCACGGCCTCGGTGAGAATGCCACCCTTGCCGTAGCCGACATAGCCGGGCGGTGCGCCCTTGAGCGTCGAGACGGTGTGCGCCTCCTGGAATTCGGACATGTTGATCGAGATCAGGTTCTGCTCGCCGCCATAGAGCGTCTCGGCCAGCGCCAGGGCCGTCTCGGTCTTGCCGACTCCCGAGGGGCCGCAGAGCAGGAACACGCCGACCGGCTTTTCCGGCGCTCCGAGCCCGGCGCGGCTGGTCTGCACGCGCTTGGCAATCATCTCCATGGCGTGATCCTGGCCGACGACACGTTCGGACAGCGTGGTGGCCAGCTTGAGCGCCTTTTCGGTCTGGCTGGACAGCATCCGTCCCGTCGGGATGCCGGTCCAGTCCTGGACCACGGCAGCGACCGCATTGCGGTCGACCGATGGCAGGATCAGCGGCGTCTCGCCTTGCGCGGTGGCAAGCTCGGCCATGAGTTCACGCAGCCGCGCCAGATCGGCGACAGGATCTGACGGCGCAGCTTCGGCAGCCGGCGCTTCGGTCTCGAACGCTTTGGCCTTCGGCGTTTCAGGCTCGGACGTTTCGGCCTTGGGCGGTTCAGCCTTGGGCACCTTGGTCTTTTCTTCGTCCGGCGCTGCTGGTTCGGCATCGGTCTCGGCTGTCGCCACCGCATCGAGCGGCACGCCGTCGCCGCGCAGCCGCGCGCGCAGTTCGAGGATCTCGGCAACCAGCGCCTTTTCGCGCTCCCAGCGCTCCTCGGCGGCGGCGAGCATGGTCCCGGCCTCAGTGAGCCCGGCCTCGACCCGCGCCTGCCGGTCAGTTACTTCGATGCCGATCGCGGCCTCGCGGCCGATGATGCCGCTTTCGACTTCCAACGCCTGGCGGCGCCGCAAAATGTCCTCGACCTCGGCCGGCGTCGCATGCTGCGAGATCGCGACCCTGGCGCAAGCGGTGTCGAGCAGGCTGACCGCCTTGTCGGGCAATTGCCGCGCCGGGATGTAGCGATGCGACAGGCCGACCGCCGCCTCGATCGCCTCGTCCAGAATCTGCACCTCGTGATGCTGTTCGAGCACGCCGGCGACACCGCGCAGCATGAGCACGGCGACCGCTTCCGACGGCTCGTCGATCTTGACCACCTGGAAACGGCGGGTCAGCGCCGGGTCCTTTTCGATGTGCTGCTTGTACTCGGCCCAGGTCGTTGCCGCGATGGTGCGCAGTTCGCCGCGCGCCAGCGCCGGCTTCAAGAGATTGGCGGCATCGCCGGTTCCCGCCGCACCGCCGGCGCCGATCAGCGTGTGTGCCTCGTCGATGAACAGGATGACCGGCGTTTCGGATGACTGAACTTCGTCGATGACCGCCTTCAGGCGCTTTTCGAACTCGCCTTTGACGCTGGCGCCGGCCTGCATCAGGCCGATGTCGAGCATGCGTACGCTGATACCCTGGAGTGGCGGCGGCACGTCGCCCTGGGCGATGCGCAGGGCAAAGCCCTCGACCACCGCAGTCTTGCCGACGCCGGCCTCGCCGGTCAGGATCGGGTTGTTCTGCCGGCGCCGCATCAGGATATCGATGATCTGCCGGATTTCCGGATCGCGGCCGACGACCGGATCGATCTTGCCGTCATGGGCGCGCTGGGTCAGGTCGGTGGCGTATTTGGCGAGGGCCGAATCCCCGCCCGGAACCCGCCGCGGCGCCTCGGCAGTGGGAGCCGCGGCGGCAGTGGCGCCGGCTTCGAGCGAGCCCTCCACCACCTCGGCAAAGCGGGCGATGACCGCGTCGGCGTCGATCTTGTCGAATTCGCCGCTGATCTTCGACACCAGGCCTTCCAGCACCGGCGTCTTCAGGCAGGCGAGCACGATATAGGCGCTGCGGACCTCCTCCATGCGGAATTCCAGCGTCGCCAGGTTCCAGGCTTCCTGGATGGCGTGGAAGATGTGGTCGGAAAACTCCTCGATCGAGGTGGCGCCGTAGGGCAGCTTGTCGACGGCGCGGGTCATGTCGCTGGTAAGCCGGCTGGCATCCAGCCCGGCATCGGCAAGGATCATCTGCACATCCGAGCGCTCGGACAGCACCAGCTGCTCGATGAAATGGACGAGTTCGACGTAAGGATTGCCGCGCAGCTTGGCGCTGTCGGCGGCGGCCTTGAAGGCGCGCAGGCAGACCGGATTGAGCTTGCCAACCAGTTCCTTGCGTTTGAAACCCTGCGACGACCGGCGCTGTTCCATCGAACGTGCTCCTGCAATCTGCCCGTCGACAGCCTGCCACATAAGCAGCCGCTTGACAAAGCGCTTGATGCAGCCGGCCTTTTCCCTTTGTGGAGAGTCCCGCGCCGCCAAATGCAGACAACCACGATTTTTTCTAATCCTATGCGATGCGCTTCACATACGAGGTTGGCCAAGCACGCCATGAATTGCGCCATCCGAGACGCAGTTGCACCGACATTCATTAGCGCTCGTTAACTTTTGAGCGGATGGCGAATTGTGGGAATATGCAACCGTGTGCTAACGTTGGGTCACGTACGGTTTTAGAGCCGGTCGCCGGGGGTATCTGTGATCGATCTCGCACTCTGGCTTGCTCCGCTGGACGGTGAAAATCCGTCAGGCGAAGACTTGCGCAACGATCCGGCTTTTCATGAGCTGGAGCGGCTCACGGAGCCGCAGGTCAAGGTCGTCCATGACGGGCGCAACAAGCCAGCCGCGCAATCGACCATTCCGGTCGACTGGCCTGCCGTGCTCGGCAAGGCCGAGGAGTTGCGTTCGCATGGCCGCGACCTGCGCCTGCTTGTCATTGTCGCCCGGGCGCTGGCCAATGAAGAGGGATTGGCCGGACTGGCACAGGGCCTGACCCTGATTGCAAGGACCTTCGAGACGCATTGGGAGACGATGCACCCGGCGCTGCGGGCCAGCCCCCAACCACGCGAGGCCGCCCTGCGCCGCCTCAACGCGCTGGCCGACCTGCAGAACGGCCAGGAAGGCCTGCTGGCGAACCTCAGGCAGATGGTCTTCTTCGCGCCGCGTCCCATCGGGCCGATCAGTGGACGCGATCTCGAACAGGGTGCGCTCGACGATCGCGTCATGCTTCAGGAAGCGGCGTCGGGATTGAATGCCACGGAGAAGGCAGCGCTGGTCAGCGCGCACGGACAGCTCCTGAACCGGGTGGGCAGCGGTTGTGCCGCCTATCAGGACCATGCCGGTGAACAGATGACGGCGCTCATCGCCGGGGCGCACGCAGCGATCGAGGCGCTCGACGCAGTCGATGCGGCGCTGAATGCCCGCCTCGACAGCAACGGGGCTGCCGTCCCGGACCTGAAGCGGTTTTTGCAGCGCGTGCTGACGACGCTGGAACGCAATACGGCGGTCGAGACCACGGAAGAGGCAGCGACGAAGGGGGCGGCCAGCCCGGCTGCTCCCCCGGCAAGCCCGGCCGCGCCGGTCAGAAACGGTCATGGAGCCGAGACGATGGCAAGCTACGCGGAGACCGGTGCGGGGCTCCCGGACAGGATTTCCTCGCGCGACGATGTGGTGAAGTGCCTCGACCTTGTGGTCGCGTTCTACGACCGCACTGAGCCGTCGAGTCCGATCCCGCATCTCGCCCGCCGGGTGCGCAGGATGGTGCACATGGATTTCGTTGAACTGATGGAAGACCTCGCCCCGTCGGGGCTCAAGGAATTCCGGCTGCTCGCCGGCGTTCCCGACGCCAAGAAGACTGCCCAGAAGGATGAAAGGTAGCAACACATGCCAGCCGAAAGCAAAGCGAAGGTCATCGAGCGAAATCGCGCCCCGCGCGTGCAGATCGCCTACGATGTCGAAACCTACGGCAGCCCGACGACGATCGAACTGCCGTTCGTCATGGGCGTGATGGCCGACCTGTCGGGCGCATCGCAGACCAGGGAAGCGTCCAAGACGGTGCTCGACCGTTCCTTTGTCGAGACCGATGCCAACCGCTTCCCCAAATTCATGGAAGCGCTGGGGCCCAGGGTCAAGGCGCGGGTGAAGAACACGCTGCCGCAGGCCGAGGGACAGGAGCGCGACGAAGAACTGGCGCTCGACCTGACCTTCACCAAGATGGGCGATTTCGCCCCCGACAAGATCGCCGAACAGGTCCCGCAACTGGCCGAAATCCTGAAGATGCGGCGCCAGCTCGAGGAGCTGCTCGGCTTCATGGACGGCCGCGTCGATGCCGAAAAGCGCATCGCCCAATTGCTGAACAACCAGCCGCTGCTTGGCCAGATCGCCGCCCAGGCGCTGTCCGACGACAAGGGTGAGGAATAGATCATGGCCGAACAGCAAAAGACCGCAGCATCCGTCGCCGAGGCCGAGGCCGTCGATCTCGGCGAATTCAGCCAGCTCTTGGAGAAGGACTTCAAGGTCAAGAAGGACGACAGCGAGAAGCTGCAGCAGCTGGTTCGCAACCTGGCTCTGGCGGCGCAGTCGCGCTCCGAGACGACGACGATTTCGTCCAACTCGATCAAGTCGATCAAGTCGTTGATCGCCGGCATCGACAAGATGCTGACGACCCAGGTCAACGAAATCCTGCACGCGCCGGAAGTGCGGCAGATGGAAGGCACCTGGCGCGGCCTCTGGTACCTCATCAACAACACCGAGACGGATCAGAAGCTGAAGATCCGGGTGATGAACATTTCCAAGGAGCAGCTGGCCGATACGCTCGAAGACTATGAAGGCCAGATGTGGGACCAGAGCCCGATCTTCAAGAAAGTCTACACCGACGAGTATTCGATGCTCGGCGGCGAACCGATCGGCTGCGTCATCGGCGCCTACGAGTTCTCCAACCACCCGCGCGACGTCGGCCTGTTGCGCAACATCTCCGGCATCTGCGCCTCGGCGCACACGCCGTTCATCGCCGCCGCCTCGCCACGGCTGTTCCGCATGGACAGCTGGCAGGAACTGCCCAACCCGCAGGACCTGCAGCAGATCGTCTCCAACCCGGCCTACGCCTCGTGGCAATCGCTGCGCGAGAGCGAGGATGCGCGCTATATCGGGCTGACCATGCCGCGCGTGCTGGCGCGGCTGCCCTACGGCTCGGAGACAGTCCCGGTCAAGGGCTTCTCCTTCGAGGAGGAAGTGCAGGGCGATCACAACAAATATGTCTGGATGAACGCTGCCTTCCCGATGGGCGTCAACATCAACCGCAGCCACAAGCTCTATGGCTGGGGCACCCAGATCCGCGGCGTCGAAAATGGCGGCACTGTGCTTAACCTGCCGGTGCACTCCTTCCCGACCGATGACGGCTCGATCGCGATGAAATGCCCGACGGAAGTCGCCATCGACGACCGGCGCGAGGCGGAACTGGCCAAGCTCGGGCTGATGCCGATCCTGCACCGCAAGAACACCGATCTCGCGGCCTTTATCGGCGCCCATTCGCTGCAGGATGACGAGACGCGGGCGGGCCGCCTGGTCGACCCCGACGCCCAGTCCAACGAGCGGCTCTCCGCCAACCTGCCCTATCTGTTCCCGGTCTCGCGCTTCGCCCACTACCTCAAGGCGATTGCGCGCGACAAGGTCGGCTCGTTCAAGGAACGCACCGACATGCAGATCTGGTTGACCGAATGGATCAACCGGTACGTGCTGGCCAACCCGGCCTTCGCCGACGACAAGGCGCGCGCCAAGCGTCCGCTTGCCGCCGCCGAGGTGCAGGTCGACAGCGTGGAGGGCCGGCCGGGCTACTACAACGCCCGCTTCTATCTGCGCCCGCACTACCAGCTGGAGGGCATCAACGCCTCGCTTAGGCTGGTGTCGGAATTGCCGTCCGTGAAGACCTGATTGCAGCAACCAAACCTTTGTTTGAAAGCGGTGGAGAACGAAAATGCCCACAATGAAGATCGACGGTTTTCTGAAAGTTCCGGATATCAAGGGGCCCAGCACACGCGACGGCCATGACGACGAGATCGAAATCCATGGCGTCGATTACAAGATGGTCGCGCCCTACGACCCCAATTCCCTCTCGCGCCGAGGCCGCGTGTCGATGGGCATGATCAAGTTCACCAAGCACTATGACAAGGCCTCACCCTATCTGGCCAAGGCCCTGTTCGAAAACAAGGCGCTGGACGAGGTCAAATTCTCCGCGCGGCGGACCATCGACGGCGAGAGCAAGGACTATCTGGTCGTTACCCTGACCGACGCCTCGATCATGGAATACGACATGTCGCAGGCCGATGATGAAGCCGACCTGATCCAGGAGGAAGTCTCCTTCGCCTACAAGAAGATCAAGTTCGTCTATGACGACAATGACGAAGCCGAAATGGATGTCTATGTCGGCAAGTGACGGGCGAGCAAAGCGCCCTGCCGCCGACAAGGTACAGGCGGGCGGTTCACGGGCCAAGCGCGAGGCGGTACAGCCTTCGCTGTGGGACCGCCTCGTCAACGACCTGCCGGGCCTGAGCTCGGAGATAGACGGGCTCAGGCAGGCTCTGCAGGAGGAGCTTGGCGCAGAGCGCCTGGACGAGCTGCTGGCAGACGGACCGAGGCGCATCGACGCCGATGACGCATTGAACCCCGATCAGAAGCGCCGGCTGCACCGGCTGGCGTTTCAGAACCGGCACCGTGGCGAGCTTGAAAGCCGAGGCATCGTGGTGTCGCCCGATGTGCTGCGCGAGGCCGTGCGGCGCGACATCGAGGCGCTGTTCAACACCGAGCGTTTCGAATCCGCGCCGCTGCTATCCGATCTCGAGGCCGAGCAGATGACCGACAGTCCGACATCGCTGGCCGACTTTCCGGAGGTGCGCCGCAGCGTTGTCAATTATGGCGTGCCGTCCTTCTCCGGCCGGTCGTCGCGCGACTTCGATCGCGATGTTCTGGCACGCGAGATCCGCGCCGTGCTCGCCGCATTCGAGCCGCGGCTGAAGGAGAGCGCGACGAAAGTCACGGTCAACCTCGGCGACAAGACCGGCCTGAAGATCGAGATCGACGCCGTGCTGATCATGACGCCGACGCCCGAGCGCATGCGCCTGCGCACGACGATCAATCTCGACAACGGACTGGCGCGCACCGAGTTCAGGGAAGCCTGAGAGATGGACCGGGTCTTCGTAGAATATTACGAGGAGGAACTGTCCCACATACGCGGGCTGGCGGCGGAGTTCGCCGACATGCATCCGGCGGTTGCCCGCAATTTGTCGCTGGATACGGTGCCGTGTCCCGACCCCTATGTCGAGCGGCTGCTCGACGGCGTCGCCTTCCTCGCCGCGCGCACGCGCCTGAAGGTGGATGCCGAGCGCTCGCGGTTTTCGCGCAGCATCCTCGACGTGCTTTATCCCGATCTCGTCACGCCGGCGCCGGCAACCGCCATGGTGGTGCTGAAGCCCGGCCAGCAGGTGCAGACAATGCTTGCCGGCCACGTCGTCAAGCGCGGCACGCGGCTGGTCTCCAGCCTGCAGGCCGGCCTGTCGACACGCTGCACCTTCACCACCGCGCAGGACATGACGCTGTTTCCGATCGCGATCAGTTCGGTCGGCTATTTCCAGGACCGCAGCGCGCTTGCCGCCGCCGGCATCGGCCCGATCGCCGGCAAGGCCGGCGAAGCGGCACTTCGCATCACGCTGGCGCGGACCGGCAAAGGCAAGCTCGACGAACTGGCGCTCGACCGGCTCGACTTCTATTTCGCCAACCGCACCAAGGCGCCGCTGATCTTCGACGCCATCTTCGGAGTCTGCTCTGGTGTCGGCGCTCGACCGGAAGGCAAGACCAATCCATTGTCGCCGCTACCGCCGCCGGAGATGGTCGGCATTGCCGATGCCGAGGCGCTGATGCCGCGCACGCGGCCGACCTTCGAAGGCTACCGCCTGCTGCGCGAATATTTCATGATGCCCGAGCGCTTCCATTATGGGCGCGTCACCGGCTTGCTGCCGGTCGTGCGCAAATGCCAGGCCGGGCTCGAAATCATCTTCCTGTTCCGGCGTCCGGTGCCCGAACTCGCCGATCTGACGCCGGCGGATTTCGATCTCTTCGCCACCCCGATCATCAATCTCTTCGAGCGCGAGTGCAACATCGTCGAGCTCGACCAGCGCAAGACGCGCCAGGTGCTGCATGCCGACCGCACGCGGGCGCGCGACTTTGAAATCTACCGCGTCATCCGCGTCGAAGACGCCGATGCCGAGGGACCCGACGCGGAGATACCGGAACTCTTCAGCCTTGGGCAAAATCGCGGCAGCGGCTGGGTCTATTCGACGGAGCGGCGGCCGCGCCGGCCGACCGAGGACGAGCGGCGCCAGGGCGTGACGCGGACCTCCTATGCCGGCGACGACGTCTTCCTGGCGGTTTCGCGCCCAGTCAACAGTCAGGCCAACCGGCCGCTCAAGCGCGTCGATATCATGGCGCTTTGCACCAATCGCGACCTGGCCATCCTCGACGACACGCCGACCCTGACGCTGGAAGCCGGCGACCCTGTGGAGACGGTCCGGCTGCTCGGCGCATTGCGTTCGCCGCAGCCGGCGATCCCGGCAGCGCTGCCGACCGGCGCCGACGGCGAGTCGCGCGCCGACGACCTGGCCTGGCGGCTGGTGTCACAGCTGACGCTCAACTTCCTCAGCCTGGCCAAGGAAGGCCGCGGCGTCGATCCGCTGCACGCGCTGCTCGATCTCTATGCCGAGCGCGGCGACCCCGGGCTCGCCCGCAATGTGCGCTCGATCGTGCGCATCGACTCGCGCGCGGTGATCGAAAGGCTGGCGATCGAAGGGCCGATGTGCTTCGGCCGCGGCACGGAGGTGACGCTGCATGTCGACCAGTCGGTGCTGGCTGGGCAGAGCACCTTGCTGATGTCGGGGCTGCTGTCGCGGCTGTTTGCCCGTCATGCCGGAATAAACGGGTTCGTGCGCACGCGCACGCGATTGCTCCAGAAACAGGAGGATGTGCCATGGCCGATGACGCCCGGCAATCGCTACCTGATCTAGAGCGAGCCGCAACCCTGTCCGAGAGTTTCGACTTCTTCGAACTGCTGCGCCGGCTCGAACGGCAAGGCGGCCTGTTCGGCCATTCCGGCCGGCCGGACCGCGAGCCGGCAAGGCTCGGCCAGAATGTGCGGCTGTCCTTCGCGGTGCAGGACGTGGTGGATTTCCGCGAGCCGACGGACAAGTCGCCGGCACGCGTCACGGTCAACAATCTCGGCCTGCTCGGACCCGAAGGGCCGATGCCACTGCATCTGACGCGCTGGGTGCTCGATCGCCTGTCGCAACGCTGGTATGCCGGCGCCGAGGCGCGGCAGACGAGCGACACGACCTTCGTCGATTTTGTCAATATCCTGCAGCACAGGATGATCGCGCTCTATTATCGGGCCTGGGCGGATGCGCATCCGGCTGTGCAGGTCGAACGCGGTGTCGGCGGCCGCGTCCGTTCCATGCTGGAAGCGATGGCCGGCATCGGGCTGCCGGGCACGCAGGATGCCGAACTCGATACAGTAAAACTTCGCCAGGCCGCCTCGCTCGCTGCCCAAGTCGACGGCCCCGAGCGACTGACGCTGTTCCTGGCCGAAGCCTTCAAGGTTCCGGTGGTGCTGAAGGAATTCGTCGGCGGCTGGATGACCATTCCCAAGGCGCTGCAGAGCCGGCTGGCCGGCAGCTATGCCACACTCGGCCGCAGCGCCACCATCGGCCCGCGCTCGTTCAGCCGGCAAAGCCGAATCGAACTGCGCATCGGTGCGCTCAGCTATATCGACTACAAGGCGTTCCTGCCCGGCGGCGAGCGGCTGAAGCTGTTGAAGCAGGCGGTGCGCGACCTAATCGGCGAGACCATCGATGTCGATCTCAGGATCGTGCTTGCGGCAAAGGCAGTGCCGCCGGCAAAGCTCGGCACCGTCCAGCTTGCCCGCACCACCTGGCTGGCGCGCAACCCTGCGCGAGGCGATGCCGAAGACTTGCGGCTGCGCACCATCGTCGGCTGGCGGGAAGAGGTTGCCTGATGAGCCTGCTGCTGACGCTCGAACAGGGACCCCGCGCGCAAGTCACGCGGCAGGCGCGGCTGGACGAGGGTGAGCTGGTGATCGGCCGCAGCGCCGACGCCGACTGGCAGATCATCGATCCCGACATGTTCGTCTCGCGCGCCCACTGCAAGATCACCAGCAAGCAGGGCGGCTATTTCGTCACCGATACTTCCAGCAGCGGGCTGTTCATCGACGATGCCAGCAGCCCACTCGGCGCGGGAAATACCGAGCGGCTGCAAAGCGGCATGCGGCTGCGGCTGGGCGACTATGTGGTGTGCGTCGATTTGCAGACGGCGAAGACCGAGGCGCCGGCCTTGAGGCCTTCGATGCCCGCCAGCAAGCCGGTGGCGTCGCGGGCGCCGGTCAGTCTCGGTGGCGACGATTTCTTTTTGTCCACGACCCAAGAAGAGCCGGGACGGCCACGCCCTGCCGACCTGCCCGATCCGTTCGAAAAGCCGGTGCCCGGGGCGTTCGCGCGTGCGGATGAACGCAGCTCGCAGGCGTTCGATGATCCATTCAGCCTCGACCCGGTGGCGACGCCTGCGCCCGAGACCGCCCCCGACAAGGGTGTTGGCAAGCCGCTGTTCGACGATCCCTTCGGCCTCGATTCCGCACCGCTGTCGCGAGAGCCGAGCAGATCCAGTTCCGAGAAGCTGCCGGCCTACGATGACGGGTTTGGTTTCGGCCCTGCCGGGTCCACCAGCCTCGACGCCGGCGTGACGGATGGCGGTGCAACCGATGCGGCCTCGCCTGCTCCCTCCGCGGCGCCGTGGGAGCTGCCGGCTCGCGCGGCCGAGCCATCGCCCAAGCCAACCCCGCAACCACCGCCTCGCCCTCCTGTCCGGCAAGCTGCAGCACGGCCATCGACCGGACAGCCGGACGCGGACCTTCGCGCTGCTTTCCTGCGCGGCATGGGTGTGGACGAGGCCGGCTTTCCCGGCCGCGATCCGGTTGCCGACATGGAGAAATTCGGCCGCGAGTACCGGCTGATGATGGAAGGGCTGATGCAGCTTTTGCGCAAGCGCGCCGAAGAGAAGGGGAACGCTCGCGTCGCGCAGACCGTGGTTGGCGCGTCCGAGGTCAACCCGCTCAAATTCCTGCCCTCGGTCCACGATGCGCTGGTAACCATTCTGGCCGAGCGCAGCCCCGGTTTCCTCGGCGCCGAAGCGGCGATCAAGGACGCGGTGCGCGATCTGGCGCAGCACCACGTTCGTGCCTGGCGCGGCGTGCAAGGCGCGCTCAAGCGCATGATCGACCGCTTCGATCCGGCGGCGATCGAGCAGGAACTGAAGTCAAGTTCGGCGATCGGCAATCTGCTGACCGGCGGGCGCGGCGCCAAGCTCTGGGAATTGTACCAGAAACGCCACCGTGAAATCGCTCACAGCGCCGAGACGCGTTTTCTGGGCGAGATCGGCGCTGATTTTCGTGATGCATATGAGGAGGACTGAGACATGATCGACAGACGCGAATTTATTTTTGCCATCGGAGCGACGGGACTGCTGACGGCTTGCCAGAGCGGCCCGCCGAAACCATCCGTCATCACCGTAAACCTCGCCGGCGGCGCCGGCATGAACCCCGGACCGGGCGGCGGCGACAGACCGGTGACTGTAATGATCCTGCGCCTGAAGAGCACCGGCGCTTTCAATTCGGCCGACTACTTCGCCCTGCAGGGCGGCGCCGGCGCGGCACTTGGCGGCGATCTCATCGGCTCCGACACGATTTCGGTCGGACCCGGCAAGACCGCATCGAAGACCATCACGGTCGAACCGGAAGTGGCCGCGCTCGGCTTCGTCGCGCTGATCAGGGAACCCACCGGACGCAACTGGCGTACCACCAAATCGGTTTCGTCGGGATCGAAGTTCACCGTCAATGTGAAGCTCGGCAGCAGCGGGATTTCCGCCTAGAGCGCGTCGCGTTTGAACGGATCCAGGCGACGCGCTTTAGGTCTTTGTTTTTATGCATCGTTCTCTCAAAACCGTGACCACATTTGAGCGACATGCATTGGCGGCAAAAGTCCGCAAGCCGCGCAACATGATGAGCAGGAAGCAGAGAGTGCCGGCATGAGCGATGCAAACAGGGTGCTGTGGTCGGAGGGACTGTTCCTCCGCACCCAGCATTTCCAGCAACAGGACCGCTTCTTCGAAGCGACGGTGCGCGGCGCCTTGCAGGCCGGGCATCTGCATACGTTCGGCTTTCGAACGCTGACGCTCGATCAGGCACAGCTCGATGCCGGCCAGATCTCGGTGCTCTCGGCACGCGGCATCTTTCCAGACGGGACGCCGTTCGCGATCCCCGAGACGATGGATGCGCCGCGGCCGCTGGCGGTGACGCCGGAGATGGGCGCTGGACCGGTGCTGATAGCGCTGCCGCTCGAGCCGCCAGGCGGCGTCGGCTTCGACCCCGCTCACGCCGAGCCGTCCGGCGCGCGCTATCGCGGCCGGATCGTGTCGGTGCGCGACGCCGTGCATGGCGGCTCCGATCCCGAGGAAATCGAGATCGCACGGCCGCAGGCGCTGTTGCTGGCGCCGGGCACGGCCGTCGGCGGCTACACCGCGCTGCCGGTGGCCGAACTCAAGGGCGTGCGCGCCGATGGCGGCGTGGCCCTGGACGACACCTTCCTGCCGCCGACCTTGGTCATCGGCGCGGCGTCCTGGTACAGCCGGCTGCTGCAGGAAGTGGTCACCGGCCTCGACCAGATCGCCGAGGCGCACGGCAAGATGGTGCTGGGCGGCCCCGGGCGCAGCGTCGAAGACCTTCTGATCCTGAACCTGGTCAACGCCGCGCGGCCGCGGCTGGCGCACATGCTGGCGCAGGACGTTTTCCATCCGGCTGAGGTCTACATGGAACTTGCCGGCCTTGCCGGCTCGATGGCGACCTACGGTTCGAGCGCAAGGCGGCTCGGCGAACTGCCTGTCTACGACCACATGGCGCCCGGACCCGCCTATTCGGCGCTGGCCGATGCGCTGCGTTCGCTGATCCTCAGCCTGCGCTACATCGAGCCGAAATCGCGCGCCCTGCCGGTCATGCGCCATGCCACCAATGTGTGGAAGATCCGCATCGACAACCCGAAACTTCTGGTGGCGAGCCGCATCGTGGTGCGGATCGGCTCCGAACTGTCGGAGGATGCCTTGCGCAAGATTTTCGTCAACCAGGCGACCGTCGGCTCGGC
Source organism: Mesorhizobium sp. M0771 (assembly GCF_040320155.1). Lineage (NCBI taxonomy): Bacteria > Pseudomonadati > Pseudomonadota > Alphaproteobacteria > Hyphomicrobiales > Phyllobacteriaceae > Mesorhizobium > Mesorhizobium sp. M0771. The sequence continues at coordinate 158,095 of NZ_JAMYPC010000003.1, forward strand.
CAGCGAATTCGAAGGGCTGTGGAAATCACGCCTGCCCGGCATTCCGCTGAAGCCCCTGCATTCGCAACCGCGCGAAATTCCCTATGACGGCGACCGGCTGTGCCTCGAACTCGACCAGAAAAGCGAGCACTGGGCCTCGCTGCTCGAAGCGCCCGGTTTTGTGATCGGCGTTTCGGGCGTGCTGCCCAGCGAACCGCAGGTCGACTGCTACTCGGTCAACAGGTGAGATGATGAGCAGGGACGATCCATTCGGACTGTCCGAGGATCGGGAGCGGACGCGCATTCGGCTGAGCGGAGCGCCAACGCCGCGCGCCATGCCGCTGCCGGCGTCAGGCGTGACCGCGAAACGCTCCGCGCGCGCGCATCCGAACGTGCTCGTCAACGCGTTCTCGCCGCTGCTGGAATTTGCACCCGAACTCGAAAACGCGCAGCCGCCGGAGAACCCGGAAGCCCTGCGCACCAGGCTGCTCGACGAACTTGTGCGCTGCCGCGACACCACCATGGCGCAGGGCTCCTCGCTCGAGCGCGCCGACCAGGCCGCGTGGCTGGTGGCTGCGTTGCTCGATGATCTGGCGCTGAATACGCCGTGGGGCGGAGCCAGCGCGTGGCCACGCCAGCCGCTGGTGGTGATGCTGCGCGGCGACGTCGATGCCGGCGCGCAGTTCTTCGCCCGGCTCGAAGAGCTTGAACGCCATCCCAATCGCGACCGCGAAATGCTGGAGTTGCAATATCATTGCATGGCGCTCGGCTTCCGCGGCAAATATCGAGTGCCGGGCCGCTCCGGCGACCGTTCGCTCAACGCGGTGCGGGTGGCTGCAGCCCGTTTCCTGCGCGACAGCGACGCCGAAGGCGCACCGCTTTCGCCCAACTGGAAGGGCGTGATCGCCTCCGACGAACCGCAGCGCTTCATCGTGCCGATCTGGGTGATGGTTGCGGCGGCGGCGGTGATCGCCACCGCCATCCATATCGGCCTGTCGATGAGCCTGAGCAGCCAGGCGGTCGAGCTTTCGGCGCTGGTTCGCGCCTTGCCGCCGCCGACGCGTACGGATGTCACCCGCGCTTCGCCGAAGGTCGACGCGCCGCCGCCGGTGGCGGTGGATTTCGCGCTGCTGCCGGAATTCCAGGCGGCAGCACCCGACGAGCTCAAGAGAGCGCTGAGCGGCACGGAGAGCGTGTCGCTGGCGCGGCTGGTCATCCAGGCCTCCAATCCCGAACTCTTCCAGTCGTCGCGCGCGCAGCTGACAGACGGCTTCGATCCGCTCATCGCCTCGGTCGCCAAGGTGATCCTCGAGAACCAGGAGCTGATCGGCGATATCACCGTGGTCGGCCACACCGACGGCGTTCCCTTGCAAAAGACCAACCCACTGTCCACCAACCAGCGGCTGTCGGAAGCCCGCGCCGCGGAAATTGCCGATATCCTGATTCAGAACGGCGTGCCGAAGGAGCGCGTGCGCTCCGAAGGCCGGGCCGCCACCGATCCGGTGGCCGACGACGGCACACGCGAAGGCCGGGCCTTGAACCGCCGCGTCGAAGTGCTGGTCGAAAAGAGGCTGTGACATGTTCATCCTGCGCTTCCTCTGGGCGGTCCTGACTTCGCGTTTCCTGTGGACGCTGATCGGCCTGGCGCTGCTGTCGCTGATCATCTGGGTGTTCGGCCCGATCGTACGGGTCGGCGACTATGTGCCGATGGCGTCGGAGACGGTGCGCATCGTCATCATCGCTCTTCTGGTGATCTTCTGGCTGATCTGGCTGATCGTCGCGCAGCGCCGGGCAATCCGCGCCAACCGCATGTTCGTCGCCGAGATTTCCGCCCCGGTCGAGGAAAAGCGGCTCAGCCCGGGCGAGGAAAACGTCGCCGCGGTCGGCGCCAAGTTCCAGGACGTCATGGTCGAGTTGAAGCGCCGCAAGCTCGGCGGCCGCAAGTTCCTGCGCGAGATGCCGTGGTATGTGATCGTCGGCCCCCCGGCGACCGGCAAGACGACGGCCTTGCGCCAATCCGGCCTCAACTTTCCGATCGACCTCACCGACGATCTGCAGGGCATCGGCGGTACCCGCAACTGCGACTGGTTCTTCTCCGAAAACGCAGTGATGATCGACACCGCCGGGCGCTATGTCCAGCAGGAAAGCCAGCCCGATGTCGACGCCGTGGAATGGCTGGGTTTCCTCGATCTGTTGAAGAAGCATCGTGGCCGTCGTGCGCTCAACGGCGTCATCGTTGCGCTTGGGATCGACGCGCTGTCCGAGGGCGACGAAGCCGTCAAGGCGCATGGCCGCAAGATCCGCAGGCGCCTGGCCGAGCTCGAGGAGCGGCTGGAGATCCGCCTGCCGGTCTATCTCATGCTGACCAAGGCCGATCTGATCAGAGGCTTCGAGGCTTTCTTCGGCGGCCTGTCGACGGCGGCGCGCGAACAGGTATGGGGGACGACCTTCCCGCTCGATGCACGCGTCGACGCCAAGACGATCGCGGGTGAAGTCACGACGCTGTCGAGGGAGCTGGAAAAGCGACTGGTGCCGCGGCTGGAAGACGAGGATAAGCTGGCCGAACGGGCCGAGATCTTCCGCTTTCCCGCACAGCTGCAAAGCCTGTCCGAGCCCATCCAGGTGCTGGTCGAGGCGATGTTCGGCGAGAGCCGCTACGAGGAGGCAGCCTGGCTGCGCGGCCTCTATCTGACCTCGGCGACCCAGGAAGGCGCGCCGATCGACCGGCTGACCGCGGCGCTCGCCTCCTCCTTCGGCCTGCCGGCACGACGCACGATGCCGGCGCAGCGCTTCGAGAAGCGCAGCTTCTTCCTCAAGAACCTTTTGACCGAGGTGATCTTCAAGGAGGCCGGGCTCGGCACCTTCGATCCGCTGGCGCAGCGCCGCCGCAGCTGGGTCTGGCGCGGTGCCGCCGCTGCCAGCGCGGCTGCGGCCATACTCGCCGGCGGCCTGTTCACCTGGTCCTACTACGACAATCGCAACGCCATCGCCGCGCAAGCCGGCCAGTTCGAAGCGCTGCAGGCGCCGCTGACGTCGACCGCCGCGACGCCCGCCTCGGTGCTGCAGCCGGCTATGGACGTTGCCCTGACCGCCATGGACGAAGTCGCCAATGCCAGGACTGCGCCTCCGAACAAGGCACAGGACCTGCTCGGACCATCGGCTTCGGCCGAGATGATGCGGGCGCAGACCGACACCTATGACCACGCTCTGCGCAACGTGCTGGAGCCGCGGATGGTGGCGTTGCTCGAAGCGACCATGTGGCGGCAGATCCGCGATCCGGACTTCATGCTGGGGGCGCTCAAGACCTACCGCATGATGACCGGCCTGTCTCAGATGGACTCCGACTTCGTCGAGAATTGGTGGGTGAACGACCTGCCCGAATTCGCGCCGGCCGCGCCCTTCCCGACAGCCGATGCGGAAGAACACCAGCTGGCAGCGATCCGCCGCATGGCGGTCGACGACAGCTACATCGCGCCCGACCAGGCGCTGGTCGCCGAAGCGCTGAAAACGGTCTGCACGATCTCGCTGCCGGCGCGGGCCTACAAGCAATTGCTGGCCGATCCGGCGGTGGCCGGATTGAAGGAATGGATCCCCGCCAATTTCGCCGGGCCGAACGGCGCCAAGGTGTTTTCGCGACGCTCCGACAAGACGCTGCGCGTCGGCATATCAGGCGCCTTCACCTATGACGGCTTCCACGATGCGATCCTCGACCGGGTCGAGGATGTCGCCGCCCAGGCGGCACTCGACCGCGCCGTGTTTGCCGGCGGCTGCTCGGAAAATTCCGAGACCTCGGTGTCGGCGCTGTCGGAAGATATCCTGAAGCTCTACTATGACGATTACATCGCGCAGTGGGATAGTTTCCTGCGCGACATGCGGCTGGCGCCGCTGAGCGACCTCAACATTGCCAGCGAGAATCTGAAGGACCTTTCCAGCGCCGATTCCGCGCTGAAGCGGCTGTTGACGGCGGTGGTCCAGGAGGTCGACCTCACCCGCTCGGACGACGCGCCGGCGACTGACGACAAGGCGGCGGCGAAGGGCGGCTCGAAACTGCTGGGCAAACTCGGCAAGCTGGGCAAGATCGTCAAGACCGGCGCCAAGCTGTTGCCGCGCGCAGGATCGGCCAGCGAAGTCGACCTGACCGGCACGCTGGTGGCCGAACACTTCAAGCCGCTCAAGAGCACGATTGCCGAGGTCGACGGCCAGCCGCCGGCGCTCGATGCCGCGGTCGTCGCGCTGACGGCGCTGTCCAACGTGCTGCAGACGGTGACCGCCAATCCCGACCCGCAGGACGCGATCAAGAAACAGGGCGGGCTTGCCGAACTGACCGGCGCCGTCGCCCGCCAGGCGCAAATCCTGCCCGACCCGGTCAACACCTGGCTGAGCGGCATTGCCGGCGACACCAGCGGGTTGACGCAGAAGGCCGTGGCCTCCGAGCTCAACGCCATCTGGCGCGCCGACATCCTGCCCTTCTGCCAGGCCGCGCTCAACGACCGCTATCCGTTCAGCCCGGACAGTGCCGTCGACGTCAACGTGCGCGACTTCGCCCGCCTGTTCGGACCGGCAGGGATGATCGACGGCTTCATCAACGACCATCTGATCGGCTATGTCGACACCTCGGCGCAGCCTTGGAAATGGCGTGCCGATTTCGGCCTCGACCCGTCCGCACTTGCCGCCTTCGAGCAGGCGCGGCGCATCCGCGACGATCTCTTTCCCGGCGGTCAGGGCCCGGTGATGGCCTTCACGCTCGAGCCGACCGACCTGTCGCCCAACGTGACCCGCGTCACGCTCAACCTCGATGGCCAGAACCTGGTCTATTTCAACAATGCGACGCGACCGCAACCGATGACCTGGCCCGGCAAGGACGGCACCGGCGTCATCTCGCTCGCCTTCCAGCCGATCGACGGCTCGCCCGAAATCATGCTCAACGAGACGGGAAGCTGGGCGTGGCTGAGGATGCTGCGCGGCGGCCGCTTCACCGGGACGTCGCTGTCCGATGTCTACAGCCTGCGGCTCGGAACGAAAGGCATGTACGCCGATTTCAAGCTCAAGGCGGCGAGCGTGGAAAATCCCTACAACCTCCAGATGTTCAAGAAATTCTCATGTCCGCCGCAGATATGAACACCGGCTTCTTCGGCAAGATTCCGGCGACCGGAGATTTCGTCGCCGTAAACCTGCCGCGGACCTTCATCGACCGCTGGGACCGCTGGATGTCGATGGAGTTGCGTGAGAGGCCCGACGAGGGGGAATTGGATTCGCGTGTTTGGCGCTTCATCGTCAAGAGCGGCATTTTCGGCGACCGGCCCTGTGCCGGCGCATGGCGCATGAGCGAGGACCGCGTGGGACGCCGCTATCCGTTCGCGATCATCGGGATTGGGGCTACACCGGCACCTGACGATGCATGGTTCGACGGCGTTGCGTCAATCGTTGATGAAGCGGTCGAATTGCAGAGGACGCAGTCCTGGATAGCCGAAGGCTTGGCCAACCTTGCCGCGCCCAGCAACAGCCATGGCGATCCGAACCGGATTGGCTTCTGGCTCGACGACTGGTCGGTGCATGAGTTCGCGTTCTCGGATATTCACGACCTGGCGGCCAACGCCCTGCCGAAAATGCGCGCCCCGCGCCCTGAGACGGAATAGCTCTGATGGGCAGCACAGTCTTTGCTGAAGGCATGGGCTTCTTCCACAAAGGAAGCGGCGGCAAGGGCGTGGCGCCGGGAGATGTGTGCTTGAGCCCGCCTTCCCCGCCGGCAGGCCCGGTTCCGGTTCCATACGTCAACATGCTGTCTTCCAGCGATCTCACCAAAGGCAGTAAGAGCGTCAAGATCGAAGGCAATCCGACCGCGCTCGAAAGCTCGTCGGAGGTTGCGACCAGCACCGGCAACGAGCCGGCCACCCAAGGCCTCGGCGCGGGGGTCATAACGCACAAGATCAAGGGCAAGGGAGTGTTCAAGCTCTGGTCGTTCGTCGTCAAGGTGGAGGGTAAGGGTGTCTGCCGCCATGGCGACACCATGGAGCAGAACACGGCGAGTCCACTCCCGAACACCATCGATACCGCCGCCTTGGTCAACTTCCGCAATGCTCTTCTGGTGAAAGAGAAGAAGAAATGCACGACCGATTATTGCTACGACGATCATTACACCCAGCCAACAGGCCCGCAGAAAGCCAAGGTTCAGAACCGGCCATGCTGGGAATGCAAACGTAACCTTGACAGGTTGAAGAAACGCACGACCGGCAAGAACAAGACCGCGATCAAGCGACTGGAGGCGAAGGTCAACCGGCAAATTTCGGGGAAGGAAGCCCCGCTGATCGCCGATCACCAGCCGACGCAGAAGGCAGCGTGGTACGCGGGTGGATGCAATATAGAGATCGTCCCACAAGGCTTCAAGGATGCGATGAAAGCGCTTTACGTCAGGCCGCATTGCTCCAGCCACAGCAACAGCCAGCCGGGCCGGCAGTCGAAGGTGGACAACAAGGCGATTAGGAAGTTCATGAACGCTCGGGGGATCTAGGCGATGAGTGCAACGGGTTTTGCCGATCTCGACGCTGACTATACGGCGATAATCGATGCGTGGACCGCAGAGCTCCACGCCGTCATGCCGGCGATCGAGGAATGGTGGGGCGCACTGCAGCAGCGCCTGAACGCCTCCGGTGAGAACATAGCCAATCTGCATTGGCCCGCCGGGCTGGTGGCCCATCCACGGATTCTGGCGATCTACCGCAAGCACTACTTCAAGGTTCACGGCCTGAACCTTGAACGGTACGCCCGACAGACCGATGATGACGACGAGGACGATGAATCGAACTGGGGTGAGGATGGCGACGAAGCGGACGCCAGCGGTCCCGTGCCGCCCAATCTGCTGCTGGTCGAAATGATGTCCGAATACGACACGGAACTATTCAAGTACTTCAAGTACTTCGTCTATGTCCCGATCGGCGAGGATCCATCTCTCGAAATGTGCTGAGGCTAGAAGAAGATGGCAATGCGGATTGATCATAGTGTCGAACTCGGCCTGAACCGGCTTCTCAACGCACCCCAGGACGTTGTCGGTCCCGATCATGGAATCCGCCTTTCGCGCCGCGAGGCCTCTGCTGCCTATAGGTCCCTGTTCAAGGCCTACCTCGCTGACTTGCAGGAGACGTTCGAGGTGGCTTCCGAGATCTGGGAAGCTGGCCTCGACGAACTGGTCGATGGCGGCCTGACCGTCAATCAAGCGATCACGGCCCAGCTGGATGATGCAGCGGCCGGCCCGGCGAATCATCCGGCGGTGGTGTGGCTCGTGCGGGAATACTGGCTGCGATGCGTTGCGGTGGGGGAAACGCTGCCCGCGGCCGACCGCCTCGCGCCTGAGGTGTTCCTGCTGCAATGGGTCGTCGATGAAGGCAACAAGGAATATGTAGAACTGCTGACGGCCATGCCCTATTGGCCGATCGGGCTTGATGAAAACGGCCGGTGGTGCTGAACGATGGCCTTCGATGTCTGGCTGGAAAACAGGACACCCTTCGCCGCCGCGACGCACGTCCAATTGAATGCTGACGGCCAAGAAACTCTGATTGTCATGCTGTCGGCAAGTTTCACGGCGACGGATGAAGGAAAGGAATTCCAGCCAGCGGCCGAACAGGTGCCGGTGATCTTTGGCGATGAGCCTTTTGGCGATCCGGCCCTTTCATCGACCCGCTACGAAGCGGACATCGCGCCCGTCAAGCCTGGCGCCGAGGTGATCGTGAATGGCGTCGCGCACGCGCCGGATGGAAGGCCGGTACGCGAGATGCAGGTTGGCCTGCGTGTCGGTAACTCGATCCGCAAGGTATTGCAGGTCGTCGGGGACCGGATCTACGACTCCGGCGGCTACAGCGCACCGGCGCCTTTCCGGACCATGCCGATCGTCTATGAACGCACCTATGGCGGCACTTTGGAAGACTTGCGCACGGACCAGCGCAATCCAGTCGGCGTGGGGTACCATAACGCCCGGTCTGCAGATCCTGCGGTCAGAACCGAGGCGCCCAACGTCATGTATCCGGGCGAAGCGCAAGCCCGACCTGGGGAATCCCTGAGGCCGGCGGGATTCGGGACGATTGGCCGGGGCTGGCAACCGCGCCTGGCTTTCGCCGGAACCTACGACAAGGCTTGGCTCGAATCCCAATGGCCGCTCGCTCCCAAAGACTTCGACACGCGGCATTATATGTGCGCCCCAGCCGATCAGCAGATGGCCGGCATCGGCAACGGCGAGGATATCACGGTGATCGGCATGACGGCTTCGGGCAGATGGGATTTCCGCCTGCCGCGCATCACGGCCCCGCTTCGGCTCATTTATGACGATCGTGTAGAAGAAAACGCGTTCAAGCCTGACACCGTGCTCATCGAGCCTGACTTGAAGCGCGTGACCCTTAAGGCTCGTTTGGCAGTGGTAATCCGGCGCAACGTGCCGGCGCTGCGGGAAATCGCCTTCGGCCACATTTCTCCTGTTTGGATCAATGCGCGCCGCAAGCGAAAACTCTATCTCAATCTTCTCGGCGGCGACGGGGCCCTGCGCGATCGCTCGGCGTGGCAGCCGTGAAGCGGCCGCTCTACATCTCGGTTGGTGGCGCCGTCACGCCTGCTGGATTGAACGCGCGCCAGACCATCTCAGCCATTCGCGCCAACCTGTCAGCATTTCAGGAGGTGCCTCTTTCAGAGCCGTTTCCCACCACACAGATCGTGGCACGCATTCCAGCCAAGGCGGGCCTGCGACGCAATGACGGGGTATGGCTCGCCAGCATGGGCGCCCGCGCTCTCAAGGAGGCGATGCTCGACAACAAGGCAACGCCGGACCACACCGCTGTTCTGCTCGCGCTGCCGGAGAGTTTCCGCGACCATCCGGCGTATGAAGAGGTCGAGCGGGGGCGCCTTTTGAATGCCATTTTCGAGCGATGCGGCCTGCGCTTCAATGCCGGCTCGCGCGTATTTGACGGCGGTGCCGCAGCCAGCGCCGGACTGCTCGACTATGCCGGCGACATGCTAGAATCCGGGACCGTCGCGCAGGTGCTGCTGGGTGGTGTGGACAGCCTCGTCAACGGGACCGACATTGCGCGCTTGATGCGAGCCAATCGTCTGAAATCCGAAAACAATGCTCAAGGGGCAGTCCCTGGCGAGGGCGCTGTCTTCGTGCGCCTGACGCGAGCGCCGGGGAGCGGGCCGGCTGCAATGATTTGCGGGGCGGGCCTGGCTCAAGAGATCGACAGCGTTCTTTCCGAACGCCAGAGTCAAGGCCGTGCGATGGTGGCTTCGCTGCTTGCTGCCTTCAGCGGGTCCGGACCCAAGGAACCCGATATCGAGTTCCTTGTCAGCAATGGAAACGGGGAACGGTACAGCGGGCTCGAACAACTGGTCGGTCGCTCGCGCTTCTACCGCACGCACCGCGAGATATTCCCGACAGCCTACCCTGCGATGACGGTCGGCGACATTGGAGCCGCTAGTGCGGCACTTGTTCTGATGCTGGCGGCCGACAGTTTTATAAGCGGTTACGCGCCGGGCCGCGTCGCAGCCTGCGAGCTTGCATCCGAGGGTGGCAACCGGTCGGCGATCGCGCTTACCGACCTCCGCCAACGCTGAACGGAGGGACAAGCCTTCCCTCGGCGAAAGCGATCACATCCACGCCGGGAACTTGCGTGTCCTGCGCCAGTCTGCCAGCGGCGCCTCGGGCGTGGCGATTGCCGCGCGCAACGCATCCACCCTGAGCCTGCGCATCGAACGGAACAGACGATGGTTGCGCCCGCCGCGCCCTTCGTCCCACCATGCTTCGACGCGATCGGCGGCCGGCAGCGAGCTGTCGTCGAGTTGGGCAAAGCCCTCGCCAAGAACAGCTGGATCGGCAACGAAAAGGTCGGTGTCGCCGAAGTCCACCTCGAACAGATCGCGAAGTGCTGCACCCGCTGCGGATGCCAGTTCCGGCTCGCGCATCTTCTCGATCAGCCACGGCACCACCGCTTGGTCGCCGAGCAGCCCGATCGATGCCGTGGCCGCGATGCGCAAGACAGGCTGTCCGAGACGTGATTGCAGCCAGGCCTTGCCGGCCTTCGGCGGCGTCGTCAGCAGGCGCAACTCGATCGCCGCCTGCGCATGGTCCGTCTCCGTCAGCACGATCTTGTCGATCACCGAGTGCGCGGACCGAGCCTCGCCAAGCAGGCAAGCAGCGAAGGCGGCCGCAAGACGTTCTTTCGTTGTCTCGCCGTCAAGCCCAGCCAGGACTTCCGGAAGCAGGTCGCGCCGCCTGAGCACGCCGGCGAGCCGGACGGCGCGCCAACGCACGTTCGCATTGGAATGGCTGGCCAGATCATGCAGGCGCTGTCCCGGATCGACGCGATGATGCCAGAGCGCAGATAGCCCAAGACAGCGCAGCCGCGCGTCGCGCGTGTCCAGCCACTGCGCCACGAACGGGCGCAGGTTTTCGCCCGGCGTGCGCGCGATCGCGGCAGACAGGCTCGATATGCCGGCGTCACCTAGGCTTGCGCCCGCGTCGATTGCAGAGGTCACCAATTTGGCATCGCTCCAACGCATTGCCAGAGTGCCAAGCACGAAAATCTCGCCCGGTTCGGCGTAGTCGGCGAAGCGCGCTTGAGCAGCTTCCCAACCGGCCTTGCCGGCTGCCATGAGCCCTTCGAGATTGGCTTCGAGACGCTGGTCGATGCGGCCGATATCGGTCTCGTCGAGGATTGGACCGTCGATCTCCAGACGACGTCGAAGCCACAGGAACGCCGCGTCCTCGGCGTGTTGGTCCACGATCGCCGCAATGGTCGCGATGCTGTGCATCGGCAATGCCTCAGTTAAGATGCACGGCCCCGCCGCGGATGCGGTTGGTGCCACTGGCCTGGCTGGTCAACTGGGTGCCACGAATGGTCACGCGTCCATTCTTCTCCAGAATGATCGATGCCAGGCCGCAGCGCAGTTCAATGCGCTCATCGCCGTTGATGACGACACGTTCGCCGTCGCGGACGACTTCGAGGCTCCTGCCGCGGGGCGCAGGATCGACGATGCGCCCGACCACCAGCGGCCGCGCCGGGTCGCCGCCCTCGAAGAGCAAAGCCAGTTCGGATCCGACGGCCGAAACGTCCAGCTCCGTCAGGCTGCGCGCCGCTATCGCGGTCTCGCGCGGATTGCCGACGAAGACAACCAGCGGCGCCCCGCCTTGGAAGCCGATCAGCAGGCCGATCACGACGCCGTCGATACGCTCCAGCACTTCCATGATGATGCCCTCAATTGTTGTTGATCGTGCTGCCCTTGACGATCACCTCGCCGTCGGCCTTGACGGTGATCTTGCCGCTGCCCTTGAGGGTAATATCCTTCCCATCAGCGACAATGGTGCCATCCTTTTTCATCGTGATCGAGGCCGAACCGCATTTGAGCGTGATCGAGTCGGCCGCCTCGATCATCAGATTCTTGCCGACCTTGATCACACTGTCTTCGGCTATCTGGATTCCGCTGCCTTTGCCGACCTTGAGCGCGTGCCCGCCGCCGACATCGGTTGCGTCGTCCGCAGCGATTTTTGCCGACCTGCCCTTGCCGATCTGCGACGACTGTGCCCCGCCGATGGTGAAACTCTGATCGGCGCCAACATTGACGCTTTGCGCCGCCGCGATGTTCCAGCTATCAGCCGCGCCGATATCGTGGCTCTGCGCAGCACCTACGGTGACCGACCGCGTCGCACCGATCGTGTTCGTCTGCGGACCGCCCACAGTTCGGGTCTCGGATGCTCCGACCGAATCGACCCGGGCCGCGCCAACGGTCACCGTCTGGACGATTGCAACCGTCTGGGTGTGGTTGGCACCTATGGTCTCCGTGGAGTTCGAGCCGATGTTGATCGTCTCATCGACCCCCACCGTCAGTGAGCGGTTCTTGCCCACCGTCTCAGTGTCGTTCGACCCGATATTGGTCGTCTGGTCGACGCCGACCTTGACCGTCTTGTTGTTGCCGACGTCCTCGTCGAGGTTGTGACCGACGGAGTGCTTGGCGTCGTGGTCTATGCGGTCGGACTGGTCGTGCTGGACCAGCTTCTGGCGATCATTCTTGATCAGAAGGTGATGGTCCTTCTGCGCCTGGAAATTGACCAGTTCGGAGCCGGCCTTGTCCTCGAACATCAGCTCGTTGTAGCCGCCACCGCCCTTCGACGAGTTGGATTTCCAGCCCGACTGCGTGGCGTTGCCGGGCAGCCCGTAGGGCGGCATCTGCGAGGCGTTGTAGACCCGGCCGGTGATGATCGGCAGATCCGGATTGCCTTCGATGAAATCGACGATCACTTCCTGGCCGATGCGGGGAATCTGGATGAAGCCCCAGCCGCTGCCGGCCCAGGTCTGCGACACGCGCACGAAGCACGAGCTCTTCTGGTCCTTCTTGCCCAGGCGGTCCCAGTGGAACTGCACCTTCACCCTGGCATATTTGTCGGTGAAGATTTCCTCGCCGGACGGACCGACGACCGTCGCCGTCTGTGGCCCGCGCATGATCGGCCGCGTCGTGATGCGCGGTGGCCGATAGGCGACTGAAGTCGGCGCCACGCCGAGCACGACCTTGAAATTCTCGCCATCGGTGTCGACGCCGGCGCGGTAGCCCGGATCGAACAGCCGGTATTCGGCGCTGACGACCAGATACTCCTTGTTCTGGTCTTTGCGCGGAAAGCCGTCGAGCTTGAAGGTGCAGCCGGAGAACAGGCCGCGCACGGTGCCGACGGCGGCAATGCGCATATGCGGCGCCTGGATTTCTTCGCGCCTGATCGCCGCCAGGCTGTCGCCGCGGCCGACTTCCAGATGCGCGCCGGGGTGGCGATAGTTCTCGCCGGCAGCCTGCTTGTGGCCGAAGGGCTGCGCCGACTTCGCCATCAAATCGGCGGCGGGTTTTTCGAAGTCATAATCGGTGTGGGCATAGGCGCCGGGGCGCACCGCGCTGCCTGGAATCCAGTCGGTGATGTATTCGACGTCGCGGCGCGAGCCCTGCCCTTCGAACTGATATAGCACCGTCTCATAGCCCGGCGCTGGCTTGAGCTTGCTCATGGCGTCGGCCAGGATCAGTGTGTGCTCACCCTCGGCATGCTCGAAGAAGTACATTATGCCTTCATGCTCGAGCAGCCGCTGCACGAAATCGAGGTCGCTCTCGTCGTACTGCACGCAATATTCGCGCGGCGGATAGGAGCCTTGCAAGCGCTTCTCGAACTTGGCGATGCCGCCATATTTGGAGAAAATCTCCTCCACGATCTCGACGGCGGTCTTGTCCTGGAAAATGCGGCAGTCGGTGGTATTGCCGAGGAACCACAGCCACGGCCTGACGACCGCCTCATAGTGAGCCAGCCGATCTTCGATGCGGGTAAGGCGAAACTCGGCGATGAGGCCGCTGAACCAGCGCTTGGGGTCGGCCTCGCCTTCGATCGAAACGGCGCCGCCCAGCATCTTCAGCGGGTCGATATCGGCATTGGTCGAAACAAATCCAACGGTGTAGGCAAGGCAGCGGCTGATCTCGTCGCGGCCGACGAGATGCGTGAAAGTCAACAGTTCGGCGCCGACCGGCGTCTGCACAAGCGCGGCGCGTTGTTCACTCGGCATGGGTCGTGCCCCTCCTGAGCGCTAGTGTGGCAGGTTCGAAGCCCTTCTTGTGTTAACGACCTCACGTTCAGGGATATTTCGCAACTTGCCACCCAAGCCATGTTGAGCCTACCACATGTTCTATGGCAGACCAAAGAGGACAAGCGGCAGGCCGTTGCTGTTTGCGCCGCTTTCGCCAGTGTGAAACGCCGCTCTCCCGCTGTGCCCGCAAGCTGCTAGACTGTGGCACATCGGATCAATGGAAACGGCAGCGGTCGACGGTCCATAGCGCATGTTCATCAGTCTGCAGATCAGCAATGTCGATGTCCTGCCTGCCGGGCTGCCGCCCGGCTACGCATCGCGCGACCGCGGCTTCGAGATCGGGCGGGAGAACTGCGCCTGGACCTTGCCCGATCCGGACAAGTTCATCTCCGGCCGACATTGCGAAATCCGCTACGAAGGCGGCGCCTTTTTTCTCCACGACGTCTCGCGCAACGGCACATTCGTCAACGGGTCGAGCCAGCGCCTGACCGGCCCGCATCGGTTGGCGCAAGGTGACCGGCTCCGGATCGGCCGCTATATCGTCTCGGTGTCGATCGATGACGGGAACCCAGCCTTCGGTGGCCATGGTTCGACGCAACGGCAGATGCCAGTTGCCGGATCCTTTCCAGACCATGTCGCATCGCCACGGTCACCGACCGCGCCACCCGCTTCGGTCTCCAGCCGGCCGCAGCAAGCCGACGAGATCCTGCGCGCGATTGCCGCCGGCGCCGGCATTCCGCCAGAGGTGCTTTTGCTGCGCCAACCGCAGGAGGTAGCCGGCGAGATCGGCGCGGTGCTGCGCATCGTCGTCGACGAGCTGGTGTTGCTGTTGAAGGCGCGCGCCGCTGCAAAAGTCCTGGCCAAGACCAGCGACCGGACCATGATCAATTCCGCCGACAACAATCCGCTGAAGTTCGTGCCCGGGACAGACGAAATCCTCGACATCATGTTCGCGCGGCGCAGGGCCGGCTATCTCGATGCCAGGCACAGCATCGAAGACGCTTTCCACGACCTCAAAACACATGAATTCGCCACCTTCGCCGCCATGCAGGCAGCGCTGTCGCGGTTGCTTGACGATCTGTCGCCCGAGGCGATTGCGAAAAAACTGCCGCCATCCTCCTTTGCCTCGAAGAAGACGCGCGCCTGGGACGCGCTGGTCGCGACCTGGCGGGCCAAGGAGGAAGCGCACGAGAACGGCATGCTGGACATATTCCTCACCTATTTCAGTGAAGCCTATGCCAAGGCCGCCAAACAGAAGACCGGCAAGGGCTAAGCCCGCGCACCGCTGAAGACACCGTGAAGGCGACCCGAGCACGGGCCGGCCACCAAAATTGCGCCGGGTTTCCATCGCAACCTTCTGAGACTACGATCACATACGACGATTGAGCACGCGGGTACGGTTGGTCGACCTCGGGGGTCTGCGGCACATGTCATGTCACGGCGAGATAGCGTCCTGCGGTCCGCGTTTGCGCGGACATGGCGCTGTGCGTCGCGGCGCGCGGGCGTAGAGGCAGGGATCGGCGATGAGCTCGAAGGATGATCCTTTCGATCCGACCGGCAAAACCGTCATCCGCCCCAGCCGCCCCAATCCCGGCCGCAAGCAAAAGACGGTTCTCGCCCGCGATGCGCCGGCCCCCGGCAGTACGGTGATCGCCCCTGCCAGCGTCCCGGAACCCACGGTTTTCGATCCCAACGCCGGCCGCCAGCCGCCGTCCGACGTCACGGGGACGGTGATCTATCAGGGAACGCCCTTCGCCAACGCGCCGGCCGATCCGCCCGTTCACGGCTCAGCCGGGACGGCGGGGAAAACGCCATGGGATGCGCTGCACGGCGCCAGCGATGCCGTCGATTATGGCGCGGCCAACCCGATCGTCGCTGCCGCGGCGCCCTTGCTGATACTGCTTGGGCATCTGCGGCTGATGGCTGTCGAAAGACCGGCCGAGCCGCTGGCGCAGCATGTCGCCGGCCTGATCGAGGATTTCGACCGCAAGATCGCCAGGACCGATACCTCGGAAGAGGATGCGCGCATCGCCAGCTATGTGCTTTGCGAAACCGCCGACGATATCGTCGCCAATCTGCCCGGTTCCAGCCGGGATGCGTGGGCGCAGCACGCCATGCTGCAGCGCTTCTTCCAGGTCAGACCCACCGGTGCCGGTTTTTTCCAGGCGCTGAACACGGTGCTGGCGACGCCGGAACCTCATCGCAATCTCATCGAGCTGATGCATGTCTGCCTGTCGCTTGGCTTCGAAGGCCAGTATCGCGGCCAGCCGCGCGAGAGCCTCGAACGGGTCCGCCGCGACGTCTACGAGACATCAGCCTATTTCCGCGTCCTCGGTGACGACGACATCTCGCCGCGCTGGCAAGGCTTGTCGGTCACATCGGCGCAAGGCTCCAGGCGGGTTCCGCTCTGGGCCATAGCCGCTGCAACCGCGGCAGTTTTGACCGCAGCCTTTTTCACGCTGCGCGTGCTCATCACCCATGATGGCGAGGCTGTTGCCGGCGAGTTGCTGGCGCTCAATCCGGCGACGCCGGTCACCATCGAGCGCACCGGTTTCGTGCCGCTGACCGAGGAGGTGAAAGTCGTCGCAGCGCCAACGACGATTGCGCAGGTCGATCGCATCCGCACTGCCTTGGCCAAGGAGATCGAAGGCGGCGGCGTCAGCGTCGGCACTAAGGGTGATTTCATCATCGTGGAAATCAGCAACGCCCTGCTGTTCCAGTCGGGACGAGCCGAGGTCAAGCCGGAGTTCGAGCCGGTGGCCGCCAGCATCGCGGCGGCTCTCGACGCGGAGCGCGGGCCGATCCGGATCGTCGGCCACACCGACAACGTCAAACCGAAGAAGACCAGCGCCTTCAAATCGAATTTCGACCTCTCCGTCGCACGTGCCCAGTCGGTGGAAAAGATGATCGCAGCGCATTTCAGCGATCCGTCGCGGACAAAGGTCGAGGGCAAGGGCGAGGACGAGCCCATCGCCGACAATGCAACGCCGGAGGGCCGCGCCAAAAACCGCCGTGTCGATGTAATGATCCCGCGGGAGGAGATGCTGTGACCGGCTGGCTGCTGCGCATCTTCAGCGCGCTCGCGCTCGCCGGCTTTGCCGCCGCGGTCTGGTACGCCGGCCCGTTAATCCGCTTTGCCGGCGCCCGGCCGTTGGATCCCATCTGGCTGCGGGCAGCGATCATCGGCATCGTCGTCGGAACGGTGGCGATCATCTATGCAATCCGGTTCTGGCGCAGGCGCAAGGCGCAGAAGGCGCTGGAGGCTGCCATGGCCAGCGCCGAGGATGACGGCAGCGATGCAAAGGTGCTGGAAGCTCGCATGAATGAAGCGGTCGCGACGCTCAGGCAATCGAGCGGCAAGCGCAACTTCCTCTACGACGTGCCCTGGTACATCGTCATCGGCCCGCCGGGCGCCGGCAAGACCACCGCGCTGGTCAATTCCGGCCTGAACTTTCCGCTTGCCGGGTCGGGCCAGGCGCAGCCGGTGGCGGGTGTTGGCGGTACGCGCAATTGCGACTGGTGGTTCACCGACGAGGCGGTGCTGATCGACACGGCCGGGCGCTACACGACGCAGGATTCCCATGCACGGACCGACAGCAAAAGCTGGCTGGCGTTCCTGTCGCTGCTCAAGCGGCACCGGACGCGTCAGCCGATCAATGGCGTCATCCTGGCGATCAGCCTTGCCGATCTGATGGCGGACGGCGAGCAGGCGGCCCGTGTCGCCGAGATCCGCAGCCGCCTGCAGGAAATCCACGAGGTCCTGAAGGTCCGCTTTCCCGTCTATGTGCTGTTCACCAAGGCCGACCTGGTCTCCGGATTCATGGAATATTTCGGCGGTTTCGACGAAGCACGCCGGCGCAAGGTGTGGGGCGCGACCTTCCAGACCGCCGAGCGCGGCCTGAACATGGTCGCGGAAGCGCCAGCCGAATTCGACGCGCTGGTGAAGCGCCTGACCGAAGAGATGAGCGAGCGGCTGCAGGCGGAGACCGATCCGGTCGCGCGCATCGCCATTTTCGGCTTCGCCGCGCAGCTCGGCGCGCTGAAAGGCCGGATCGTGCATTTCCTCGAGGGCGTTTTCGAGCCGACGCGCAAGCAGCTGAACGCCCCCCTGCGCGGCCTGTATTTTTCTTCCGGCACGCAGGAAGGCACGCCGATCGACCAGTTGCTGGGCAGCATAGGCCGCAGTTTCGGCAGGAGTGCCCAGGCGCATCTTTCCGGCACCGGCAAAAGCTTCTTCCTGCACGATCTGTTGAGCCGCGTCATTTTCGCCGAGTCCGGCTGGGTGTCCTATGACAGGGCGGCCGACAGGCGCGTTGCGATCGCCCGCTACGCCGGCCTGACAGCGATCGCGGCCATAGCGATCGCCGCGCTTGGCGTTCTCGGCCTGAGCTTTACGACCAACAAATCGCTGGTCGCCGCGACCGGCCAGGCGGCAGGCCAATACCGCGCGACAGCCGCGCCGCTGCTGGCCAGCACGACGGTGCCGGATGCCGACCTCGAAACCGTCATCGGTGCGCTAGATGCGCTGCGCGGCCTACCAGCCGGCTATGACAGCAAGGATCAGCCGACGCCGGCCACGGCGACGTTCGGCCTCAGCCAGCGTGAGCGTATCCTTTCGGCCTCCGAGACCGCCTACCGGCAGGGGCTGGAGCGGATGTTCCGCTCGCGCCTGCTGTTCCAGCTCGAACGCACGATCGAGGCCAGGATGGCCGATCCGATGGCGCTGTACGAGCCGTTGAAGATTTACCTGATGCTGGGCGGCAAGGCGCCGAAAGTGGATGACGAGCTGGTCGTCACCTGGCTGAAGCGGGACTGGGAACAGAACCGCTATCCCGGCGCCCACAATCGCGACGGCCGGGCGCAACTGGAGAAGCATTTGCGCGCCATGCTGGCGCTCGACGATGACCAGGATCCCTCGTTCGAACTCAACCGCGCGCTGGTCGAATCCGCCCAGCGCTCGCTCGGCCGCATGAGCCTTGCCGATCGCGCCACCGCGCTCATCCAGTCGGCCACCTATGCGGCGGCGCTGGACGATTTTTCGGTGTCATCGCAAGCCGGCGCGGAGGCGCCGATGCTGTTCGAGCGCAATGACGGAAACGATCTCGCCGGCCTTCGCGTCCCCGGTCTCTACACCCATGCCGGCTTCGACTTCTATCTGGCGCAACTTGCCAGGAGCGCGCAGGCGCTGGTCGACGATCAATGGGTGATCGGCTCGAGCGGCGAGCAAGGCGGTTTCGACCAGGAATTGCTCAAGCTCGGCCCGGAGCTGCTCGATCGCTATGGCAAGGGCTTTGCGGCGGCGTGGAACGAGGTGCTCGACAGGTTGAAGTTCAAGGCAATGGCCGCCGACAAACCGCAATATCTGGCGCTGTCCGCAGCGGGATCACCGAGTTCGCCGCTGATGCAGCTGTTCGAGGCGATCGCGCGCGAAACAGCTTTGACGCAAGAGCGCAATCCGGCTGCGCCGTCTCAAGACAGCGGCCAGGAAATCGCGGCACGCGCCAAGGGCCTCGCCCGCATCGGCATCGAGCTTGCGGCGCGCAAATCGCAGAGCAGGGCCGGGACCGCCTTTGTCAGTACGCAGAACCAGGATCCCGGCGCCAACATCGAAGCCCAGTTCCGGTCTTTCCAGGCTTTGGTGGCCGGGGCGCCGGGGCAGCGGCCGCTCGACGCCCTCACCCAGAATTTCCGCGAAATCTATCAGAGCGTGCGGCTGGCCGCCGATGTCCCCGCCCAGACGGACCAGGCCAACGCCAATCTGCAGCTCAAGATCTCGACGTTGCGCGCCAATGCTTCGCGGCTGCCGAAGGCGCTGGCCAGGATGGTGAGCGCGGCGGCGGACGATTTCGAGGGCACCGTCGCCGAAACATCGACCACGCATCTCAACGAGATGCTGGAGGAGACCGTCGGCCGTCCGTGCGAAGAGATGATTGCCGGGCGCTTTCCATTCGCCCCCGCCGGTACCGACGATGTCGCCATGGCGGATTTTGCCAGATTGTTTTCTCCAGGCGGGGTTCTCGACCGGTTCTTCGCGCAGAACCTGGCGTCGCTGGTCGACATGAGCGGCCAGGACTGGGACTGGAAGCAGGACACCAGGTTCGGCCGCAATCTGGCGAAATCGACGCTGAAGAACTTTCAGCTCGCGGCACAAATCCGCGCGGCTTTCTTTCCGCTCGGCGGGCCGGTGCCGTCGATCAACATCACCTTCACGCCGCTGTCGCTGCATGGCGATGCCGACATGGCGCTGCTCAATATCGACGGCCAGGTGCTGCAGGCCACCCAGGCCGGCAACACGCCCGGACTGATTCCGTGGCCGGGCAAGACCGGTTCGGCCAGTCTCAGCCTGACGCCGGAGCTGCCCGGCCGTGAGTCCGCAATCAAGTTCGACGGTCCCTGGGCGTTGAAACGATTGCTGGACAAGGGACAGGTCACCGCCAATGGCGACAGTCTCGAAGCGCATTTCGTCATCGGCGGACGGGATGTCGCCTACACGATCAAGACCGGGGAGGACGGCAACCCATTCACGCTGCCGGCGCTTTCCGCGTTCAGCTGTCCGAAGGCTTTCTGATGGGGAATTGCATGGCAGGACCAGCGATTGCAGGACGCAGAGACAGCGGCGGCACCACACGGTCCGTCATCAGCGGCTTAGATTTCGATACTCTAATGAATGGGGCTGTGGCAGACTGGCCAGGCACGTCAGCCAAGGCGTTGCGGAGCGTAGGCAAGTGAACGATGCCGCCTTTGAGAGCTACGGCGTGAGCCACAAGGGCTGCGTGCGCAACCACAATGAGGACAGCTTCCTGGTCGAGCCGCAGATCGGCCTCTGGGTGGTGGCCGACGGCATGGGCGGGCACGAGGCGGGAGAAGTCGCTTCGGCAAGCATTGTCGAGCATCTGGCGACGATCGGCATCGCCAGTTCGGCGCCGGATCTGCGCGCCCGCTTTGAGGATCGGCTGAACCGGGCGCATGCCGAGATCCGCCGGATTTCGCGCTCACGCGGCGTGACCATCGGCTCCACCGTTGCCGCACTGCTGGCCATGGACGGCAGGTTCGCCTGCCTGTGGTCGGGCGATAGCCGCGTCTATCTCGTGCGCAACGCCGCGATCTCGCAGATTTCGCGCGACCACACCGAGGTCCAGGAACTGCTCGACAGCGGCGCAATCAGCGCGGCCGAAGCGGAGAACTGGCCGCGCCGCAACGTCATCACCCGCGCCATCGGCGTCAACGACGAAATCGCCATCGACTTCCAGCAGGGAGAGACCCTTGCCGGCGACATTTTCATCCTCAGCACGGACGGGCTGACGGCGCATGTCAGCGACGCGGAAATTGCGGCAGCAGTGCTCTCGGCAGCGCCGCAGGCTGCCTGCGAAAAGCTGCTTACCATGGTGCTCGAGCGCGGCGGCACCGACAACGTCACCATCGTGCTGGTCAAGATCAGAGACAAAGGCAATGGCCTGTCCCGTGCAGGAGGCCAAGACCGATGAGCTCCGACGACAAGACCCGGCTATTGCCCAACATGGCGGATACCAGCGTCGGCACGCAGCTCAGCGGCATCTACGAGCTCGACGAACGCATCGCGTCGGGCGGCATGGGCGAGGTCTATCGCGGCCACAACATCCAGACCGGCGATCATGTCGCGATCAAGATCGTGCTGCCGGAATTCGCCCGCGACCAGACGATCCTGTCGCTGTTTCGCAAGGAAGCCTCGATCCTCAACCATCTGTCGCATGACGCGGTCGTGCGCTACCACGTCTTCACCATCGATCCCGGCATCGGGCGGCCCTATCTGGCGATGGAATTCGTCGACGGCCAGTCGCTGTACGACGTCATGCGCGGCGGGGCGATGGCGACTCCGGATGTGCGCAAACTGTGCCACCGGCTGGCCTCGGGCCTGAGCGCCGTGCACCAGGCCGGCGCCATCCACCGCGATCTGTCGCCCGACAACATCATCCTGCCGGGCGGCCGGGTCGAGCGGGCAAAGATCATCGATTTCGGCATTGCGCGATCGGCCGCGGTCGGTGGCGAGACGCTGATCGGCGGCAAGTTTGCCGGAAAATACAATTACGTCTCCCCCGAGCAGCTCGGGCTCTATGGCGGCGAGGTCAGCGAACAGTCCGACATCTACAGCCTGGGGCTGGTGCTGGCGGCGGCGCTGCGCGGCAAGCCGATCGATATGGGCGGCTCGCAATACGAGATCGTCGAAAAACGGCGGACCGTCCCTGATCTCTCCGGCATCGATGCCGATTTCAGGGACATTGTCGAAGCGATGCTGCAGCCTGACCCGGATGATCGACCGGCCAGCATGGCCGAAATCGCCCGGTTGACGCGCGACGACAGCGACGCAACCTTGCCGCCGGCATCGCTCGCGCCCCGGCCCGGTCTGCCGCGAACCGGGCAGACCGCAGGGCCTGTCTCGAAGATCGGGGACTCGCCGGCCCAAGGCTTCGGTTCGGCCCCGCCAAGCGGCACGGCGGAGCCGTCTTTCGTGCCGCACGTGCGCCCGGCGCACCTGTCGCAGCCGAAACCGGCTGCTGAAACTCCCAAGCGAGCAAGCACACCGCCGAAGCGTGCTACTACAGGCAGAAATCTGACGATCGCGGTGCTGTCGGCGGTGGCCGTGGTATCGCTTGGAGGGCTCTATGCATCGGGTATCGTGGGATTCGGAGACGGGCCTCGCGTCACCGACACCGGCAAGCCGCTCCAACCCGAACTGACAAAGCCGATCGTCGCTGACAAGCCCGTTCCGGACACTGCGCCGGTCGAGAAGACGGTGCCAAAGCCGCAACCAGCGGAGACTGCGGCTGAAGATCAGGCCAAAGCGCCGGTCGAGCCGCAGCCGACGCCGCCAGTCGCGTCGAGCGCTACGGGCCCGCTGCCGGCCGCACCAACCGACAAGACCGTCGCGCTGCAACCGCCATCCGGCCCGTCGAAGCCCGATGCCGCGAAGAACCCGGAGCCTGTCAGCACGCCGGTAGAGCCCAAGGCGACAGCGCCGGCCACGCAAACACCTGAACCGACGGCCGAGGCCCCCAAACCCACAGCACCGACGCCGGAACCCACCGCTCAAGCGCCCGAGCCCAAGGCGCAGGCGCCTGAACCGACCGCGCAGGCGCCCAAGCCGGACACGCAGGCGCCTGAACCGACCGCGGAGCCTAAGCCGAGCCAGCCCGATATTGCCAGCGGTGAGCAGGCCGACAAGCCGGCAGAGCCCGACATTGCCATGAACGTGCCCAAGCCGGAGGTGCCGCCACCGGCCGATGCGGCCGCCGATCGGGTCACCTGGGTACGCGCCTTCAATGGTGGTGATTGTTTTTTTGCGACGGTGACGTCGGCCGCCGACAAGGGTGTCGCGATCGAGGGCTTCGGCACGTCGGTGCCACCCTTCGAACAGTTGCTTGGGGAATTCCAGGCGAAGTTCCATGTCGAGCCGGATATCAGCGTCCGCCTTATCCAGCCCCCGCAATGCGGGATCACCGGCTTCCTGCGTTTCATGGGCGCGAGCACGGCCGACAGGCCGCAGCTTGTCCTCGACCAGACATCGGTGCCGGACGGCTCGCCGATCGACGGCACGCTGGTGACGCATGGCGGGCTGGTGTCGAGCGTGTTCCTGATCGACCACAGGGGCATCGCCTTCAACCTCGACGACCATGTTGTCGTACAAGCCGACAAGGCGACCTTCTCGATCCCGATCGGGCTCGGCGCCGCCGACAAGGCGGCAGGCAAGGCGTTGCCGCAGATCATCATGGTGATCACCGGGCCGCAGGACATTAAGGCGGCGGACTTCACAACGCCGACGCCGGCCTCGGTGCTGTTGCCCAGGATACTCGACGAGATCGGCGCCAGGAGTTCGGCATTTTCGGCGACCGCCAAATATTTCCGCCTCGGCGGCTAGCACCGACGCCGATGCAACGCCGTCGCCGAGATCCCGTCCTGCTTGCCCGGAACGTGCGCGTGAAGCTCGCCGCGAGCGCGGTCGCGACGCTGTTGCTGGCGCTTCTTTCCACCGGGCAGGCGCGCGCCGAATTCACCGTCTGCAACCAGACGCTCGACGTCGTCAATCTTGCCGTCGGTCAGAAGGTCGACGATGCCGACCAGACCGATGGCTGGTGGACCATCGGCGCCAATCAATGCGTCAACGTCATCCGCGAGGAGCTGACCAACCGCTACATCTACATCTACGCGACGGATGTCTTCGGCCACGCCATTCTGGCAGGCTCCACCGACATGTGCATCGAGCGGCGGCGGTTCTCGATCCGCGGCATCGATGAATGCTGGCAGCGCGGCCATATCGCGGCGAAGTTTCTCGAAGTCGACACGCAGGAACAGGTGCGCTGGACCTTCTTCCTGACCGGAAGCGCGCCGTGACGCACAGCATCGACACCAGCTTCAAAGCAAAGAAGCAGGCGCGCGCCGCGCTGCGCAGGCGCAGGATCTGGCTCGGACTGGCGGCTGGCCTGGCGACAATCGTCCTCGCCGCGATTGCCACCGGCTTTTATCTCACCGCCGACTACTGGTCGTTTGGCGACGAGGACGAGGAACTGCACGCCGTCGAAGGCTCGGACGACGTACCGGCCGACGCATCGGTCTACGTGCCGGCCATCATCGACCTTGCCGGCGACCCGATGTGGATCACACTGGCGCCAGAAGCCGGCGCCGCCAAGAGCCGCGGGATGCCGCGCCCGACGGAGCTCGACCAGGCCGGCATCTCCCCTCAGATCATGGTTCTCTCCGACGTGATGCTGAGCGCCAGCGAAAAATTCATGACGACGATCCCCTCGACGCAAGAGGATTTCGCTTTCTTTCAGGCGCAGCGGAAGACCGCGGTCGCGCCACCCGCCGAACCCAACGATCCGCAGAATGACCTGCAGAACGATCTTCAACCATCGCCCGGCGCGGACGGGGCTCCGGCGGCCTCCGGCCCAGCTCCTGACCCGCAGACCTCTCCGGGTGCATCGACGGCGGCCGATGACCCCGAGGCCGGCTGGGGCGAGACCATCGATGAGGGCGAAGCAGCACTCCCCGCCTTTCAGAAGACAGCGGTCGAAAACAACACCAGCGTTGCCACCGTCAGCTCGGAATACCAGCGCTTCGAGGCGACCCAGGACATTTTCGTGAAAATCCTCAACGACCGCAGCCTGGACAGCGTGGCGCTCGATGCGCATTTTTCCGCCGACGACGCAAAGCTTGCCGGCGAGGCGCTGAAGGCGCTGTTCGACAAGGACGGCCTGCAGCCTGGCTATGTCGTGGCGATGCGCGGCTTCA
Source organism: Mesorhizobium sp. M0771 (assembly GCF_040320155.1). Taxonomy (NCBI): domain Bacteria; kingdom Pseudomonadati; phylum Pseudomonadota; class Alphaproteobacteria; order Hyphomicrobiales; family Phyllobacteriaceae; genus Mesorhizobium; species Mesorhizobium sp. M0771. The sequence continues at coordinate 182,919 of NZ_JAMYPC010000003.1, forward strand.
GGCCGACGCGCGAGACCACGACGATGTCGCTGATGCAGGTCTCGATCTACGCCAGGAACGTCTTTGTAGGCACGCTGACACGCAACGCGGCCGGCGCCTTCGGGTCGGGCGTCGACCCGTGGGTGCGCGAGGACCTGTTCAATTATTCGGGCGCCGAGACCGAAGGCACGCAGAAACGGCAATACCGCCTGCTCGACGCGATCTACTCGACGGCGGCCCGCAACAATGTGCCGAGCGGCATCATCGGCGAAGCCATTATGTATCTGTCGCGCGGACAGGATCTGGATGCTTTCGCCAGCGAGGACCAGCGCCTTGTGCTGATCTATTCGCAGACGCCGCGCGGCAAGAACGAGACCGACGGACGGGTGCTCTATGTCGGCATCCAAGGCACGCAAAAGAGCCTCGATTGTTTCGTTTTCCAGCAGAGCGACGGCCAGTTTTCCTGCGTCTCGGGCGATGACCAGGTGCGCTCGCTGACGGTGGCCAACGGCATGGTGACGCCGGTCAACGGTGTCATGACGTCGACCTTCGGGCCGCGCAAGCATCCGATCCTGGGCGTTGTTCGCATCCACAAAGGCGTCGACTGGGCAGCACCCGTGGGGACCCCGATCGCCGCAGCCTTCGACGGCGAGATCATCTTCCAGGGCGACGGCGGCGGCTACGGCAATGTGGTCAAGATCGCCCATGGCGGCGGCCGCGAGACGCGCTACGCGCATATGTCGAAATTCGCCATTGCCAGCGGTGTCGGCACCAAGGTGAAGGCCGGCGACATCATCGGCTATATCGGCACCACCGGCCTGTCGACCGGGCCACATTTGCATTTCGAACTCTATCAAAGCGGTCAGGCGATCGATCCGCTCGGAACAGTGACCGCTGCAATCGCCGTCACTTCCAGCGATCCCGCCGTCGAAACGCTGACCGACCGTATCGTCCACGTCGAATCGGGCGGTAGCGCGCGGGCCAAGAACCCGCTGTCTTCGGCGACAGGCGCCGGCCAGTTCATATCCAAGACCTGGATCCGGATGATGAACACCTATCGTCCCGAACTCGCGCGATCGCTGTCGACCGCAGACCTGCTCGCTTTGCGCTACGACGCCACCATCTCGCGTGAGATGGTGCGCAATCTGGCGCGCGAGGGCGAAGCCTATCTCAAGGCGCGCGGCCATCAGATTACCGCCGGCCGGCTCTATCTCTGCCATTTCCTCGGCATGGAAGGCGCACATCAGGTGCTGGCGTCGCCGGGATCGGCGCAGTTGAGCGCCGTGCTCGGATCGTCCGTTATCCAGGCCAACCCATTTCTTACCGGCAAGACCGCCAGCTACGTCGTCGACTGGGCGGAACGGAAGATGGGCCGCAAATTGCCGACGCCCGCCACCACCGATGCGGGCCAGCCGACGACGACGGAAGTCCGCCAGACATCGCCGGAGTTCGAAAAATACAAGCAGGCGATAACGGCACTGGTCGGCTCGATCCAAAATACTCTTGAGCCGGGCTAGAGCTGGCAGTTCGCCCCGGCTTTCGCCAAGCCGATTGGTTCTGAGGCCGGCGAATGGTATGTTTGCGGATATTTGGGAAGGTTTTTGGGTCCTTGTGAACCAAAACTGTGGCTGGGATCACATACGCCCAAGAGCCATTTTGGCAGAAGCGATACAGTCGCTGGTGAAATCTAGCATGCGCAGCGATCAATAACGCGCCCCATTGGGGCGGAGGGCCGATCCCATGAAAGCGTTTGCCGTCCTTTTGAGCGGATTTTTTCTGTTAATGCTGACCGCGCTTGGCACCGTCCAGGCGGCGGCGCCGGATGCCGGTGGCGTCAAACGCGTCGCGCTGGTCATCGGCAACAGCAAATACGTCCATGCCGTCGAATTGCCCAATCCGGCCAATGACGCGCATCTCATCGCATCGACGCTGCGCAATGCGGGCTTCGAGGTGATCGAGGGCGTCGACCAGGACAATGCCGGCATGCACAGCCTGATCAGCAAATTCACCGAGCAGTCCTACGATGCCGACCTCGCCGTCATCTTCTATGCCGGCCACGGCATGCAAGTCGACGGCAAGAACTTTTTGATCCCGGTCGACGCCGAACTGACGTCACCTGCCTATCTCAAGACCCGCACCGTCCAGATCGACGACTTCATGGCCGCACTGCCGCCCGACCCGGCGGTCGGCGTCATCATCCTCGATGCCTGCCGCGACAATCCGCTGGCACGGACGCTGGCGGCCGCGATGCCGAAGACCCGCTCCACCGCGCTGGGCACCGGCCTGGCGCCGATCGACCCTAAATCAGAGGGCGTCGGCACCGGCGGCATCCTGATTGCCTATGCCACCGACCCGGGCGCCATCGCCTTTGACGGCAACGGCGTCGACAGCCCCTACTCGACCGCGCTCGCCAGGCACCTGACCGAACCCGGCGTCGAGATCCAGAGTGCGCTGACGCGGGTGCGCGGCGAAGTGGCCGAGACCACGCAAGGCCGCCAGCGGCCATGGCACAACGCATCGCTGGGCCGCGAGGTCTTCCTTGGCAAACCGGCCGCCCAAGCCGCGCCGATGGTAAAACCGGCCGCCGATGACGCGAACGCCGCGGCAGCGCCCGCCCCTGCTCTCGTCACCAGCGAACCGCCTCCGTGGGAAGTCGAGCAGCGGCTTTGGGACGAGGCCTCGAAGCGCAACACCGCGCCATTCTACGAAGCCTATCTCGAACAGTTCCCGAATGGCCGCTTCGCCACGGTGGCGCGGCTCAACATCGATGCGCTGAACGATCCGAAAGCCCAGGAACGGCAGGTGGCAGCGCTCGATGCCGACGAAGCGAACTCGGGTTCTGCCGTGCGCACCTCGGTCGGCATTTCGGACGACATGAAGAAGGTGCTGGGCACCGAGGCGACGGAGAACGCGATCGGTCTCGATCGCCAGGGCCGCATCGACCTGCAATTGCGCGTCGAGGCGCTGGGCAACGAGCTTGGCCGCGTTGACGGCAATATTGGCGCCAAGACCCGGCAAGCGATCGGCGACTGGCAAGAGGGGAACGGGCTGCCTCCGACCACCTTCCTGACGCGCGAGCAACTGGCGTTCCTGGTTATCCAGACGGACCCGATGATGGAGGCCGTTCGTGCCAAGCACGAGGCCGACCAGGCCGGAGTGGACAAGCAGAAGAAACAGGTGGTGCAGAAGGCCCGCACGCTGAAGCCGGTGGCGGAAAAGCCACGCAAGAAGCAGTACGCCCAGAAGCCGCGCCGGCAACAGCAGTTCGTGCAGAAAAGGCGCAACCGCGAGGTCGTGCGCGAGGATGAACCGCCGCCGCGGGACAACAATGATTTCCTGACCAAGGCGCTGATCTTCGGCACCGGCGTAGCGGTCGGCGGCGTGCTCAAGAACTGATCGATCATGTCAAACAATAAAAGCGCCGCGTGTCCGTTGGACGCGCGGCGTTGTGTTTGACGACGGCCGGAAGACGCAGCCGGCGAAGCTACTGCGCCTTGATCCGCATCTCGACCCGCCGGTTGACGGGATCGTAGGGATCGGGATTGCGTGGATTGGCCTCGCCGAGACCGACCGCCTTGATGCGGGTGGATTCGATGCCGTTGGATTCGAGGAAGGCGGTGACCGATTGCGCCCTGCGCTGCGACAGGCCTTCATTGTAGGTCGCCGAGCCGGATGCGTCGGTATAGCCTTCGACGACGAAGGACAGCTTGCTCAGCCGATCGTCCTTCAGCGCCTTGGCGAATTCGTCGAGTTCGCTGCGCGCCTTGGCGTCGAGCTCGGACGAATCCAGGCTGAAATTGATCAGCATATCGAGGCCGGTCTTCTCCGGAGGCTTTTCTTTCTGGTTGGTCTTGCTCTTGCACTCGTCCTCGGTGCCGACACAAATCCCGCGTGCCGCGCCGTGATCGATAGCGCCGGCAAAGAACTTCACAATGTCTTCCGATTTCTGAAGTGGGTCGGCATAGACGTGCGTCGAGAAAAGCACGGTCGCCAATGCCAAGACTGAAATGTGCCGCTGCATAACGGTTACTCCCGTTTCGAGCATCCGATTTTCACTCAGGCCCGATCCATGGATCCGGGCCAACTCTTCCTGTTCGACAATGATCTGTCGAGATCACGGTCGGCTGTGGAATATACCAAACCGTGAGGCGTTTGTCTGTGAACAACGTCATGGACATGTGGTGGTCGACAGACTTGACCCGCGCCTCGCAGGCGGGTTGAGTGAGGGCTGGGGGAGGATAACAGCAGCGATGGTCAACGGGCTTCGATTCCAGACCGCACGCGATCTCTTCGCCGCGAACACGGCTGTCGCCCGGGACATGACGGCTGTTCCGACCGACCAACCCTCGCTCGAGTTCTGCCGCCGGCTGATGGCCGGGCGCATCCCGGAGGAAGCGATTACCTTTTGCGCCTATCTCCTGCCTGACCGGGCCGCAATCTGGTGGGGCCATGAGTGCCTGGGGCATCTGACCGAGCTGCTCGAAGAGCAGGACCTCGCAACGCTGGCACTGATCCAGGAGTGGGTCGGCGACCCCAACAATGCAACCCGCCGGGAGGCTGTCGCCGGGGCGGCGATGACGCAGCAGCACACGCCTGCCGGCTGGATCGCGCTAGCGGCGCAACGGCACATCAATGGCCTGACGCCGCAGACCAACGGGTCGAGGCTGCGGCCGCTGCCGGCTGCGCATGCCGTCAATGCCGGCATACTGGCCGGACTGGCGCGGGTTGCGGTGGCGGACCGTTTCTCCGTGCTCACCGCCTTTGTCGAGATGGGCATCCATCTGGCCGAAACCGAGGCGCTGCGCCGAGCCTGATTGCTCCTAGATCATGACGAGATTTAGTTGAAATCTGATCTTTGATCTAAAATCGGTACCCGTTTTTTGGGTCATGCTCTAAATTAACTTGCGGCGGTTTCATTTGCAGCCGTTTTGCGCCCATTTGCCGAGCGCCACCTTGAAGCGCGTGCCCAGCGGGTGTTGCAGGCGCAACACCGAGACGTCATTGGTGACGTAGGTCTTGGCCTGGTCGCACAGCCGCTCCTCGGTCCATTGATGACAGTTGCTGCACTGGTTGTCCCAGACGGATTTTTCCAGGCCCTCGACGGGACTGAAGTGCGGCTTTCCCTGAATGAGCTGGGCGATGCTCTTGCCGTCGATCGCCGGGTCGCCAAAATTGACCGGAACGTCGAAAAGGACTGGCGCGTCCGAGCCCAGCTTCGGAATTTCCTCACGCAGCTGTTCCAGCGCCTGCTCGCCGGCGTCCGTACCCGGCGGATTGGCGGCCGCGCCGGTGCGCGCCTGCGTATCGCCTTCGGGCGCAGCCGCGCCGGAATCGCCGACGATCAGCGGCGCCTTGAGATCGACCTTGTGAAGCACGACATCGGTGGTCAGCGAAACGTTGACCCAGGGCTGCTGGCGTCCGGCTGTGGCCTTGAACACATCCGACGTAACCCGGTTCATCGCTTCGGTGATCGAGACGTTGACCTCGCCGATATGGGCAAGCAGCGCCGCCGAAAATGGCGAGTGCTCGCCCGGTCCGTCATAGGCGAGCTGGTTGGGACTGGCAGCGAAGGCGACCAGCGTGCCGGCGCCGCCATTCTCGATCGGTACTTCGGCAAGGCCGCTGCTTGCCGTGCTGTCGCCGCCAGTCTCCTTGGCAAGCACATCGGCGAGCGGGTTGTCGCGGCAGGCGTCGAGGAACACCAGCCTGATGCTGGTCTCGCGCGACATCTGCCGCAGGATGAAGTCCACCTGCACGGCTTCGAAGTCGAGCGAGGTCTCGTCCTCCAGCGCCGCATCGACAGGCAGCAGGTAATTCCTGCCCGAGACCTGCAGGCCATGACCGGCATAGAAGAACAGCGCGATATCGGCGCCACGCACCTGCCGCGCGAATTGCGCGATCTTTTCCTGCGTCTGCGCCTTGGTGAGATCGAGGCCGGAGACGATTTCGAAGCCCAGCCCCTTCAGGCGATCGGACATTGCCTGCGCATCGTTCACCGGATTGGGCAGCACCGGCGCGTTCCGGTAATGGGAATTGCCGAGCACCAGGGCGATGCGGCGTTCGGCACTGGCCGCGGTCATGGTAATGGTCATGGTCAACGCAAGCGCCAGCACGGCGAGGCCGATGCCGCGCATGAAGTTGCCGCAACTTGCAATCATGTCCAAACGCACCGGATTCCTTTTCGGTTGACGGGCCTTCTCAGTTAAGGACCGGCTCAGTTGGAGAGCGGCGTGGCGGAGAACTCGATCCGCCGGTTCAGCGCCTTGTTCTTCGGCGTATCGTTCGGCGCCACCGGCTTTTCCTCGCCATAGCCGGAAGCCGTGATCTGCGCCGATGGAATGCCCGCAGCGATGATCGCGTCGGCGACCGCCTTGGCGCGCCGTTCCGACAGGTTCTTGTTGGCCGTCGGCGAGCCGTCGGAATCGGTATGGCCCGAAACCTCGACCTTCAGTTTCGGACATTTGCCGACGACGCCGACCACCTCGGCCAGCAGTGGGCGGCTCTTTTCATCGAGCCGAGCGCTGGCTGGGCGAAAATAGACGGCGCCGGTGCGCGACAGCACCTCGAACCTGTTCAGGCATTCATCGTCGCTGAAGGACGTCTTGCCTGCATCTGTGGCGACCGGCCCGGCATCGGCTGGGGCTGCGGCGGCGACGGCAGGCGCCGCCGCCGGCTTGGCCCCATCAGCGGTGAAGACGAAGTCGAACGACACCGAAGCCGTCGGGACGATGCTGCTGACATTGGCCGCCTGCTGGAGTTTTTCGATGTTGGGCAACAGGCCGAAATCCTCGACATGCACGGCGACCGGCGCCTCCGAGGCGATCGACACCATGCTGTCGGTGATCATGGTGACCACGACATTGGCCTCAAGGTCCTTGTCGACGCCGTGCAGGCTCAGGCGAAACGGGATATGCGCGCTCATGCGCCGTTTGGTGGCGAGATCGGCAAAAGCGGCGGGATCGACTTTCGCCGTCACTTCCGCCGTCGGGAATTTGAAGGTTTCGAAGAACAGGAAGCGCATGCGGACATTGCGAAGGTCGATACCGGTGTCGACCGAGTTGAGGTCGAACGTGACCTTGGCGGCGCCATCCGATGTCAGCGTGCCCGAGAGGTTCCTGATCTTGTTGGTTTCGACAATGGTGTTCTTCTTCACCGATTGATAGGTAAGTGTCGAATTCGCCGGATCGAGCGTCCAGTTCAGCTGCGCGTTGGCCGCGTGCGGCGCAAGCAGCAACAGACCGAACACCACTACCACCAGAGCGGGCGGACGCCAGCGCTGCGACGGCTTTCCATGCCTTACTAATCCGACGACCCCGAACATGCATGTCCCCCGTGACAACACATTTCAGTTGCGATGACGGCGGTCGAACGCCGTGACCTCAGCCAGCATAGAGCGTTAGCCGCGGCTTAGCGAGTAGCGGAGGCGTGATATCGCCGTTGCTTGCTCGGACAGGCCCCGGTTACCGGCTGGCCCACAGCACCCCACGCTCGAAGATGGTGCGCATTTGCGGGACGGAAAACTCATCCGCGGTGTGGCCGAGCGCGCTGAAGAAGACGCGGCCCTTGCCGTAGCGGCGCTTCCAGACCACGGGCATGACGACGCCGTCGATGAAGTCGAGATGCTCACCGCTGAACGTCGTCGTCGCCAGCACCTCGTTGCTCGGGTCGACATGCATGTAATACTGCTCGGAATGGTAGGCGAAACCCTCGATACCCCTGACGATCGGATCGTCGCTGATGATGTCGACACGGTAGTCGATGATGTCGCCGGGGTGCGCGACCCATTGGCCGCCGGTCATGAACTGATAGTTCGGCTCGTTGCGAAAACTGTCGCCCATTGTGCCGTGGAAGCCGGCAAGGCCGGTTCCGCCGCTGACGGCGGCGGTGAGGTTTTGCAGCTCCGGTTTCTCGATCGTCGACATGGTGATCACCGGCACGATCAGATCGATGACCGGGAGCTGCGGATCGGCGAGCGCGGATGTGCCCTCTTCTATCCGCACCTCGAAGCCATGCCCGGTCAATATCTCGCTGACGACAGCGGCGCTGCGGGCCGGCGTGTGACCCTCCCATCCGCCCCAGAAAATCAGTGCCGTCTTGCTCATGCTCGTCTCTCCTTTGGTCGGCAATATTGATAGGCAAGCGGAACGCTTTTGTCTTCCCTTCCATGATGGGCATTCTGGGGCGGGCATTTCTGGTCGGAAATCACGACCCGGCGATGAATTCCGTGGATGAGGACCGATTGGCCGCGCTGGCGTCTTGTTTCAATGCCGGGCTGCACTCAAATCAGCTGTCTTCGCGTTTGCGCAGACATCGGTCCGATCCGCCGCAACCAGCCGGAGCCTTCCGGGGAGACCGCTCTATGAGTTTCGACCAGACGACTGTCGCCGCTTATCTGGAAGTCATCACCATCAACCTTGTGCTGTCTGGCGACAATGTCGTGGTGATCGGCATGGCGGCCGCAGGCCTTGCCAAGGCGTTGCGGCAGAAGGCGATCGTCGCCGGCATTGCCGCGGCGGCGGTGATCCGCATCGTCTTTGCGGTGATCGCGGTGCAGCTGCTTGAAATTCCGGGCATCATGCTGGTCGGCGGCATGCTTTTGTTCTGGGTGTGCTGGAACATGTTCCAGGAGTTGCGCTCGGCCGGCGACGGCGAGGACGTCGACACTGAAGCCGCAGCACTTGCGACGGCGCGGCCGGCCAAGGCGCTGCGCACCGCGATCCTGCAGATCGTCGTCGCCGATGTCTCGATGTCGCTGGACAATGTGCTGGCCGTGGCGGGCGCCGCCGCCCACGACATGAATGCGCTGGTGTTCGGTCTCATCCTGTCGGTGGTTCTGATGGCGGTCGCCTCGACGCTGGTGGCGGCGCTGCTTGCCAGGTATCGCTGGATCGGCTGGCTCGGTCTGGCGATCATCGTCTATGTCGCGGGAAATATGACTCTGGACGGCATCGAGCAGATGAGAACGGTCGACTTCCACGCGCTGCTCTCGCCAGCTGCAAGTTAGATCCCTCCTGGCGATCGAACGATATCGAAAATCCGCCCGGGATTGAGGATGTTGTGCGGATCGAACGCCGCCTTCAGCCGGCGCATGGCCGATATCTCGGCGTCGCTGCGCACGAGGTTCAGCCATTTCTTCTTGTCGAGGCCGATGCCGTGCTCGGCCGAGACGGCGCCACCGCATGCCGCCACGCCGCGATAGATAATCTCATAGGCGGCCGCCGGTTCCGTGGTGTCGACCTGATAGTGCAGATTGCCGTCGCCGAGATGGCCGAAGACGTAGATCTCGGCGCTGCTGTCGACGGCGTGGATCGCGGCTTCGGCGTTGCGCAGGAAATCCGCCATGGCCGCCAACGGGATGCTAATGTCGACGCCGAGCATTCCCTCGATCGCAAACAGGAATCGGTTAGCCTCTTCGCGCACATCCCATAGCGCACGGAATTCGCGCGGCGACTGCGAGACGACCACGTCGGCGACGATGCCGTCCTCGACCGCCTGCATCAGCACCGAAGCGAAACGCTCGCCGTCCAGCTCGGCCTGGTTGCCCTGGATCTCGGCCAAAACATAAACCGGCGCGCCGGCAGGCAGCGGCGCCGGCGCGGCCATGCCGGCAATCATGGCGCCGTAGAGCGGCGAGAAGTTTACCTCATAGGCCGAAAGCAAGGGCCCGAGCCGCTGCTTGAGCAACCCCAGCAACGCAATCGCCGCCTCCAGCGAGCCAAGTGCGCAAAAGGCGGCAACCTCGGTGGCGGGCTTGGGATGCAGCCGCAGGCAGGCGCGAGTAACCACGCCCAGCGTGCCTTCGCTGCCAATGAAAAGCTGGTTGAGATCGTATCCCGAATTGTCCTTGGCCAGGCCACGCAACGAAGTCAGGATCGAGCCGTCGGCAAGCACGGCCTCCAGCCCCAGCACCTGGGCGCGGTACATGCCGTAGCGCAGCACGCGAATGCCGCCAGCATTGGTGGCGATGTTGCCGCCGACCGTCGCCGTGCCGCGCGCGCCGATATCGACGCCGAACATCAGGCCGGACGCATCGGCCGCTTCCTGCACCATTTGCAGCGGCGCGCCGGCTTCCGCGATGATGGTTGCCGCGGCGCCGTCGGGCGCTTCGACCGCGGTCATGCGCTCCAGCGACAGCACCGCTTCGCCCGGCTGCACGCGCGCGCCGCCGGCCAGCCCGGTGCGGCCGCCATGGACGACCAGCTTCTGGCCGATACCACTGCATAGGCGCAGGATTTCGGCGACGTCGGCGGCGTTGCGCGGACGCAAGACCAGTTCGGGCTGGCCGCCGCCCTTGCCGGAGAGGTCGTCGCCATAGCGCGGATCGATAGCATCGCAGATCACAATCGCGGCGGCATCGAGCCGACGATATAGCTGGGAAAGAAGCCGATCGATCTGTTGTGTCATGGTGCCTGGACTTTTCAGCGCTCTTTGTGACCGAGACTTTGATGCGCGACAATTTTCGCGTCAATTGAACAAATTTACGCACGGTATAATCTGTCATTGCGCGTTGAACCCACTGACGTTTCCTGTAAATTTCGTCTGCCGTTGCGTGGCGGACGCGCCGGCTGCAGGACCGTGGGCAGCGTCAAGGGATGACCGAGGTTCTGGCGCGTGCCAGACGAGGATTGAATGCCAATGACGCACAAGACGATGGAGGATTTCGCCCGCTCCTGCGGCGTCTCCAGGCCGACGCTGTCGAAATATTTCGACGATCCGACCAGCGTCAAGCCGGCAACGCGCAAGCGCATCGAAGAGGCGTTGCGGTCGTCCGACTACCAGCCCAATCTGTTTGCCCGCAACCTCAACCGCAAGCGCACCCGCGCCATCGGCATTGTCGTACCGACGGTCACCGATCCCTTCTATTCCGAAATGGTCAGCCGCATCGAGCTCAGGCTGCGCGACGAGGGCTACTGGCCGATCGTCATCTCCTCGCATGGCTCAACCGAGCTCGAAATGGAGGCGACACGTACCATCCTGTCGCTGAAAGTTTCGGGCGCGCTGATCGCGCCGCTCGGCTTGCGCTCGGACCGGCGCACGCTGGAGAAGCTGACCCAGACAATGCCGGTCGTCTATTTCGACACCTATCTTGAAGGCGGCACGCCCTTTGTCGGCAACAACAATGCCCAGAGCGTCTCGACCATCGTCGACTATCTCTGCCGCTCCGGCGACGCCCCGGTCTATTTCGACATCCCGCATGTCAATCACAATTCGCCGGAGCGCCTGAACAGTTACGTCGCCGCGATGCGTCAACTTGGCCAGGAGCCGGTGGTTATCGGCAACACCCGAGACTACACATGGGATTTCGAGCGCATCGGCTACAAGCAGATGGAACAGATGCTCGGGGCCAGCGGCCTGCCGGGCAAGACCGGGGGTCTGCCCGGCAAGACCGGAGGTCTGCCCGGCAAGACCATACTGTGTGCGAATGACCGCCTGGCTTTCGGCGTGATGGCGGCAGCCTTCGCGAAAGGGCTGAAGATCGGCCGCAAGGCCGATTGCGACCTGCGTATCGCCGCCCATGACGACCATCCGCTGAGCCGCTACACCTGCCCCGCACTGACCACCATCGCGCAGGATTTTGCCGCCATGGCGGGGCGCAGCGTCGAGACACTGCTCGCTTTGCTCAACGAGGATACGGCAAACGTCGCGCCGAAGGTCAGCCTCGACGCCGCCCTGGTGATGCGTCAGTCCGCTTGAACCTTTCCAAAGGCAGGATCGAAGCTTCGCCACGCGGCAATGGCGGCGGCAACCGCCTGTCTCGCTGCCGGGCCGTGACGGCCCATCGAGACGAAGCCGTGGATCTGACCGGGCCAGTGTTCCAGCACGACCGGCACGCCAGCCTGCTGCAGACGCCTGGCATAGGCCTCGCCTTCGTCGGCGAGGATGTCGTGACCGGCGATGGCGATGAAGGTGGGCGGCGCACCGGCGAGGCTTTCCGCCTTCAGCGGTGAGGTACGCCAGTCGCCGATGTCGGCGGCATTGCGGACATAATGGTCGCGGAACCAGGCCATGGTCGAGGCGGTCAGGCCAAAGCCTATGGCGAAGCGGCGATAGCTGTCCGTCGTCTGCCCGGCATCGGTGTTGGGATAAAACAGCAGCTGCGCTGCCGGCGGATTTTTGTCCCCCCGCGTGAGCAGGCCGAGCACCGTGGCGAGATTGCCGCCCGCGCTGTCGCCGGCAACCGCGATGCGGGCAGCGTCGATGCCGAGTTCGTCCGCCGCGCTTTGCATAAAGTTGAGCGTTGCGCGGCAATCCTCTATTGCCGCCGGGAATTTGTGCTCCGGCGCCAGCCGGTAGTCGACGGAAACGACGACTGCGCCCGCCTCGTTGGCGAACCAGCGGCAGATCTCGTCATGCGAGTCGAGATTGCCGATTACCCAGCCGCCGCCATGGAGATAAAGCAGCGCCGGAGCGCCTGCCGAAGGCGCGCCCTGCCCGCGATAGATCCTGAGCCTCAGCGGACCGCCGGGTCCTGCAATGATGCGCTCGCTGAGTGCTGCGACCGGCTCACGCTCGCCTTGCAGGTTTGGGAAGCCCTCATTGTAGGCAAGGCGCGCCTGTTCTGGCGTTCCCGTTTCGAACGGCGGCGCGCCGGCCTGGCTGCCGAGCTCGAGCACATGCCGGGCCTCCGGATCGAGTGTCGGCAGGGACGGCGGCGATGTCACGGACGAACCTCCCGTCAGGCAAGCAGGGTTGCCGCTTCCTCTTCGCCAAGCAGCGGCGGCTGGTCGACCGTGCCGCTGACGGCAACCGAGCCACGGCTTTCGCCCGAAGCCAGGATCGCCTCCATGATCTCAAGCACATGCAGCGCCAGCTCACCGGAGGCGCGCGGCTTTCTGCCCGTGGCCAGCGCGCCCGCCAGATCGGCGACGCCGAGCATGCGGTAATTGGCACGGTCGGGCGCGGAATAGGGCCAGTTGCGGGCGCCGTAGAGTTCGCTGTCGCTGGCGAAATCGACCCAGTCGGCGCCACGCTCCGACAGCGAAACGGTGCCGCCGAACGTGTCGGGGTCGGGCAGCCTGAGCGAGCCTTCGGTGCCGTGCAGTTCAATGGGATGGTTGGAGTGTTTGAAAACATCCCATGAGGCGCCGAAGGTGACGGTGGCGCCCGAGCGGAATTCGAGCAGCGATATTATGTTGGTCGGCGTGCCGACCTTGAATGTCGTGTTCTTGAACGGCCCGTCGGCCGTGATCAGCCTCTCCTCCTGGCCGCGCGTCGCCATCGCCATGACGCGCTCGACCGGCCCGAGCAGGTTGACCAGCACGGTCAGGTAATAGGGACCCATGTCGAACACCGGACCGCCGCCGGGCTGATAATAGAATTGCGGATTGGGATGCCAGTGCTCCATGCCCCGTCCCATCATGAAAGCGGTGCCGGTCACCGGCTTGCCGATCGCGCCGTCATCCATCAGCCGGCGCGCGCGGCGGCCGGCTGCACCCAGGAATGTGTCCGGCGCCGAGCCGATCAGCAGGCCGCGCTTCGCGGCCTCGGCGACAAGGCGGCGGCCGTCGGCGGCAGAGGTTGCCAGCGGCTTTTCGGTGAAGACATGCTTGCCCGCCGAGAGCGCTGACAACGAAATATCGAAATGCGCCGCGGGGATTGTCAGGTTCAGCACGAGGTCGATATCGGGGTCGGCCAGCAGCGCGTCAACGCCCAGGGCGCGGATGCCGTATTCCCTGGCGCGCAGCTCAGCCATGTCAGCGGAAATGTCGGCGCAGGCGCGTAGCTCGACACCACCGAAGAGCGCTGCATTGCGCAGATAGGTCATCGAGATGTTGCCGCAGCCGATGACACCGATGCCGAGCTTTGTCTCTGATTTTCCGTGCATTTCCAGCTTTCCTCCCAAGCCAAGGGCATGCTGCGCAACCGTTGCAGTTCCCACGACCCCCCGCAATCCGCTATACAGGACTTTAAATGTTGACGCGCGTAAAATTTTTATAGAGCATGTGAGAGTTCTGGCGCAGGATTGGGAGGCCGCCAGCGTGAGGAGGAGAACATGACCGGCATGAAAAACGGCCGACGGCCGCTGCGAAGCCCGTGGGTCATGCGCGCTTTCCGTCGCGCATCAGAGACCGGGATGGGTTCAGGCATAGATCACCTTGGCCCCGATCCTATCAAGCTCGCTGCGTATTGGACCGGGCAGGCCATCGTCGGTGATCACCACATCGACGGCCGACAGCGAAAATGCCTTGGACGTCCCGCTGACGCCCCATTTGCTCGAATCGGCGAGCAGGACAACGCGCCGGGCCATGCGAACGAGGTTTCGCTTCGTTCGCGCCATGTCTTCGTTCACGTCGACCACATCCAGTGACGAGTCTATCGCATGCGCTCCAACAAAGACCTGATGCGCTACCAGGCCGCCGAGAGCCGTATCGGCATCGGTGATCAGCGTGCTCACCGTGTCGGGATAGACCCGGCCGCCGATCATATGAACGTCGAGCCCGGGACGATGCATAAGATGCTGCACGATGTTCATGGCCGTGGCCGCGACCACGACATTGCTGAGCGGCGGTAACTGCATGGCAAGCTGCATCAAGGTCGAGCCACCGTCGAAGATGACCGATTGGTTGTCCTCGAACAGGTCCAGCGCCGCCCGGGCGATGCGCTTCTTTGCGTCGAGGTTCGTTTGCATCCGGCGGGCGAACGCGGCCGTCGTCGAATCGGTGGTCCGGGTCACCGCCCCTCCACGGGTCTTGGTCAGCAGTCCCTTGCGGTCCAGTATTTCGAGGTCGGAGCGCACGGTGACCTCCGACACGCCAAACCCGTCCGACAGGTCCTTGATGCGAACCTGTCCGCTGCGTTGCACCTCGCCCAGGATCGATTGGCGTCTCTGCTCCGACAACATTGCCCGGCCCTTGCCTGCCTGCGCCGAGCAATCGCGCCGGCCTCGGCTCACCTTACCGGAAATATGCAGATTCGAAAGCTTTCAAAAGATTGTTTTTCTTTTTTCTTTCGGAAACACTGGATCGAGCATTTTTAAATCAACCGATCAGGGAATTTTGCACACATGAGCCTAGGAACCAAGGTGCGTCTCGCGCGCCTCTTCTCGCATCCATCGGGGAACCTCTTTGGCGGCGCGGTCGACCACTTCGTCGGCTATGGCGACGTGCGCAAAGGCGGCCTTGCCGACCTGCCGGGTGCGCTCGCACGCGTCATGGCGGGCAAACCCGACTATGTCAGCATTCAGCCTGGCAGCGCGCGCCATCTGTGGCCGCAATATGCGGGCAAAGCTTCCCTGGTGATTCAGGCGGGCTGCTTCACTGCGGACGATCGCATCAGCGAGTTGATCGCAACACCCGAGGACGCGGTGCGCGCGGGGGCCGATGCGTTGGCCGTGGCCATTCCGGTGCGCGGCGCGACGGAGGGCAAATACATACGCTGGCTGACCGATTCGGTGAATGCAGCGGCCCGCTACGGCATGCCTGTGGTGGCGCATATCTACCCTCGCGATTTCACCGACGGGGCAAAGATCGTCTTCACCCCCGACGAGATCGCCTATGCGGCGCGCATCGGCTACGAGTCCGGCGTCGACGTGATCAAGATCGGCTACACCGGGGATTTCGAGTCATTCAAAGAGACCGTCCGGACCTGCCCGGTGCCGGTTGTCATCGCGGGCGGTCCAAAGACCGATACGCTGCTCGGCGCGCTTCAGCAGACGGCGGACGCCATCCGTGCCGGCGCGCACGGCGCCGTGGTCGGCCGCAATCTCTGGGGGCACGGCGATCCGGAGAAGGCAGCGCTTGCCTTTCGCGGCGTCATCCATGACGGCCTTTCGGCGCAAGACGCCCTGGCGAAGGCGGGTGCCTGAACGATGCCCACCATCCCCTCGATCCTCGGCTTCGGCGCTATTGCGATCGACGACATCGTCTACGTCGATCAGCCATTGTCGGCGGGCAAGGGTAAGGTTCTGCAAAGTACCCGCGCCTTCGGGGGAAATGTCGCGACGGCGCTGGCCGCCGTCGCGCGGCTCGGCGGAACCGCCGGGTTCGTCGGATGGCTGGCCAGTGCCGCGGACGACGCCGTTCTGCTCGATCTCGTGGCGAGCGGTATCGAAACCGCATTCGCGCCGCGCCATCCCGACGCGCGCCCGGTGCACTCGCGGATCACCGTCGGCTCGGACGGGGAAAGGTTCATCGCGTATGACGACGATGCGATGCTGGGCACCGCTCCGGACTTTCCGGACGATATCCTCAGCCGCGCAACCGTCCTGATCGTAGATAGCTATGCGACCGGGTCGCTGGATGTCGTGGCTCGGGCTCGCGATCTCGGCCTTGCGATCCTCGGCGATATCGAATGGAGCAGCGGCCCCGCCACGGAGCGGCTGATCGCGCTCTGCGACCATCTCATTCTTCCACTTAGCTTTGCACGGACTGCCACGGGGCGCCGATCGCCTGCCGAGATGCTCGATGTCTTGTGGTTGCCATCGCGATCCGCCGTGGTTCTGACCGATGGAGGCAGGGGTGTGTACTATCGCGGCCGTGAAGAGACAGGTCTCTGGCACCTGCCCCCGCACCGGGTTGCGGTCGTCGACTCCACAGGCGCGGGTGACTGCTTTCATGGCGCCTATGCCCATGCGTTGACGCGCGGAGCCGACACCGCGGGCCGGATCGCATTCGCGGCCGCGGCGGCGGCCGTTTCGATAACGGGGCGTGGCGGGCGCGAGGCGCTTCCGACCGAGGACCAGGTCACGCAACTCCTGGCATCGGCGAACGCGCCGTCAGCAGTCGACCTGAAAAATGCGCATGTGGATGCTGGAGCATGACCTGAAACGATCCGACGAAACATTTCGCAGGCGAACACAAGCCCAGGAGAATCATAAAAATCAGGGCTTATACTTGTGGAGGGAGGAATATGGCAGAAGTCATTCTTGAGAAGATCTGCAAAACCTACGGGAACAGTTTTCGCGCAATCGACCAGTTGAACCTGTCGGTCAAGGACGGCGAGTTCTTGATCCTCGTCGGGCCTTCCGGCTGCGGCAAATCCACGGCGTTGCGAATGATCGCGGGGTTGGAAGACATCACCAGCGGCAGCCTTCGGATCGGCGGGGTCGACGTCGTCGACATGCCGCCCAAGGACCGCGACATCGCGATGGTGTTCCAGAGCTACGCGCTCTACCCGCATATGACGGTATCCGAAAACATCGCCTTTTCGATGCGGCTGGCAGGCAAGCCGAAGGCCGAGCGCAAGAAGCGCGTGGACGAGATCGCCAAAACTCTTCAGCTGACGTCTTTGCTGGACAGCAAACCCGCGAACCTGTCAGGCGGGCAGCGTCAACGGGTTGCCATGGGCCGCGCCATGGTGCGCGAGCCGGCCGCCTTTCTCATGGACGAGCCGCTTTCCAATCTGGATGCGAAACTGCGTGTGCAAATGCGCGCCGAAATCACCAGCCTGCAAAAGCAGCTCGGCGTCACGACCATTTACGTGACCCACGATCAGATCGAAGCGATGACGATGGGCGACAGAGTCGCGGTGTTGAAAGGCGGTGTGCTGCAGCAGGTCGACACACCCAAGAGGCTCTATGAATCGCCGGTTAACGCCTTCGTTGCCGGCTTCATCGGCTCTCCTTCGATGAACCTTTTCGAGGCGACCCTGAAGGGCGGCGAGCTCGCTTTTCGCGACTTCGCCGTCCGGCTGCAGGATGCAGCCTTCGTGCGCAGGCCGGCCTTGAGGTCGTATGCGGGGCGCAAGGTCGTGTTCGGGATCAGACCGGAGGATCTTTATGACAGCAGCCTTGAATCCGGTCGCAAGTATCAGACGATACCGGCCAGGGTGACCTCGATCGAGGAACTCGGCTCCGAACAGATCGTCCACATGAACATCGACGCGGTCCGGGTGGACTCCGGCGATCCGGATGCGGTGGATGATTTCGGCCTGGCGTCGAACGCGGTGGCGAGGTTCGAGCCGATCAGCGCCGTCCGCTCCGGCTCGGAAATCCGGTTGGCCGTGGATGATGCCAAGTTCCATTTCTTCGATCCCGAAACGCATCTGGCGATCTGAAGATCTGCGGAAGACCGCGGGCGGGAGCGAGGTGCCTGCGGAAGATACAAGAAGGCTTCTGAATGAACAGACGATCGTCCGCATTGTGCGGCCGATCTTGAAGAAGGAGGAGAAAATGATGTTTCGGATACGACCCGCGATGCTGAAAATAGCGGCGGCCGCATGGTTGCTTGGTGCAACCGGCGCCATGGCGGACACGACGCTGGAATTCACCCAATGGTGGGAGCCCGAATTGCCGGCCGGCTCGCTCAGGGCAATCATGAACGACTTCGAGGCTGCAAACCCCGGCATCAAGGTGACGCTGGTCAGCGGTCCCTATGCGACCACGCGAGACCAGATCTCGGTCGGCGCCGCAACCGGAACGCTTAGCGACGTCGTCGGTCTCGACGGCGCCTGGGTGAACAATCTGAACGCGCAGGGTGCGCTGGCCGACATGAACCCGATGATGGATGCGAGCGGGTTCGACAAGACCCAGGTCGCGGATATCATCAAGGTGGACGGCAAGGCGGTGATGTTTCCCGTGGCTTCGTTCGTCTATCCGGTCTTCGTCAATCTGGACCTCGCCGCCCAGGCAGGCGTGACCAAGCTGCCGTCGACCCGCGGGGAGTTTCTCGAAGCCGCCAAGAAGATGACCCACGCCGACAAGAACCAGTATGGCTGGGTGCTGCCCTTGTCGCTGCAAACGCCGTCCGGTGTCCAGAACGACCTGATGTCGTGGGTCTGGGCCTCGGGCCAATCGATGATGGTTGAAGGCAAGCCGGCTCTCGAGGGCAAGCCGGTCGTCGATATGCTCACCTTCGTCAAATCGCTGAACGACGCCGGCGTCATATCGCCCGGCATTGCCACCAAGACCGAGCAGGAGAAGGTCGAGGAATTCGTCAACGATCGGGTCGGAATGATGATCGACTCGCTTGCGCATGTGAACCTCATCCGCAAACGCAATCCCAAGCTGAACTTCGACCTGATCCCGGTCCCGGTCGTGGCGGACTACAGCGGCAAGCGCGGCCTTCCCTACGCCTCCTGGGGCATCGGCATCTCCGCCGCCTCGAAACATCAGGATGAAGCCTGGAAGCTCGTCCAATATCTGATGAGCGAGAAGGTGAATGCCAAGCTCGTGTCGCTTGCAAATGCCTTCCCGGGCAACGTCAACGCCAAGCCCGATTTCGTGACCTCGGACAAGGCTTTCGCCAAGGCTTTCGAAATCTTCAAGACCGGCTATCTCGCCAACGAGTTCACGGGCCTGCCGGTGGCTGAAGACCTGATGACCCAGTTCGACGTGGAGGCTCAGAAGATGCTTGCCGGCGAGCAGTCTCCGGAACAAGCCGCAACCAACGCTCAAAAGGGCTGGACGGCGAAATTCTGAGCGGCCATTGCCCGTTTGCTATCTTCCACCGGGTGGCCCGGCCTCGGCCAGGCCACCCGTCAACAACGGATCGGCAATTTGAGATGGACCTGTTTTTGAAGCGCACCTTCCTCTTGAAGGCACATCCCAGGGGTCGCACATGACCGGGCAGAAGCGCTCCCACCATCGACTGAAACGAGCGGTCGCACCCTATCTCTATCTGTCACCATCGCTCCTCATAATCGGCCTTCTGATGCTGCTGCCGATGGTGACGGTGATTGGCTATTCGTTCCAGAACAGCGCGGTGCTGCGTCGCGACCCGTCCTTTGCCGGACTGAAACACTACCAGGCGATCTTTGCCGATCCGGTGTTCTGGGCCTCGCTGTGGCACACGCTCTACTTCACCTGCATGAGTGTCGTCTTCCATATGACCATCGGCATGCTCTTCGCACTCATGCTGAACAGCGACCGCATCAATCCGACGCTGCGCAACATTCTGCGCGTGCTGTACATACTGCCCTGGCTGTTCACCGCGGTAATTATCGCGGTGATCTGGCGCCTTCTGCTTGAGCCGAATGGTGTCGTGAACAGTGTTCTCATGCAGATGGGCATCATCGGTTCCAAGGTCGAGTGGTTTTCCTCGCCCGCGACCGCGCTGCACGCCGTCACCTTCGCCAATTCTGGGCGGGCTACCCGCTTTTCATGGTCAGCCTGCTCGCAGGCTTGCAGGGCATTCCCAAGGATTTCTACGAGGCCGCCGATATCGACGGCGCGAAGGCCTACCAGAAGCTGATCTTCATCACCATACCGCAGCTGATGCCGATCATCATCAGCATCTCGCTGCTCGACTTCATCTGGACCATGCAGGTCTTTCCATTGATCTGGATAACGACGGGTGGCGGTCCGATCTACTCGACCGAGGTCCTCAGCACCTACACGTACAAGCTGGCGTTTTCGAGCTACAACCTGTCGCAGGCCTCGGCGAGCGCCGTGGTCATCCTGCTGATCTCTCTCGGCCTGACGCTGTTCTACATCCGCTATCAAAAGGCTCGGTAGTCACATGAGGAAAATGCACACGCCGAAAGACAGGCTGATCACCGCCGCGCTCCATGTCGCGCTTGCCGCAGGGCTCTTTTTCGCGGCCTTCCCGATCTACTGGATGCTGAGCAGCTCGTTCAAGTCGAACACCGAAATCTTCGCCCTGCCACCAACCGTCCTGCCGAAGGCCTTCACGCTGGAAGCGTATGCGGCCATCCTGGGCGACCCGGTAAAGCTGCGCTTCTTCTTCAACAGCTACTTCGTGGCCGGAGCGGTGACCGTGCTGACGGTGCTGATCGCCTTGCTGGCGGCCTATGGGTTCAGCCGTTTCAATTTCCGCGGCAAGGGCAGCCTCAACACTCTCATCATCAGCACGCAGACGATCCCGCCGATCACGCTTTTGATCCCCTTCTTCGGGCTTGTCGTCTCGTATGGCATCTTCGACACCTATGTCGCGCTGATCCTGACCTATCTGGTGTTTACGCTGCCCTATGCGATCCTGCTGATGACGGGATATCTGAACACCTTGCCCCACGACCTCGATGAAGCGGTGGCTGTCGACGGCGGCACCAGTTGGACCGCACTGTGGCGGGTGATCGTGCCGATTTCACTGCCTGGTATCGTGGCGACGTCGGTCTACACCTTCCTGTTGTGCTGGAACGAATTTCTCTTTGCGCTGACACTGACGAAGTCGACGTCCATGCGCACCGTCCCGATCGGCATCCAGTTGTTGATGGGGCAACACGCCTTCGAATGGAACCAGATGATGGCGATGAGCGTGCTCGGCTCGCTGCCGCTCCTGGTCATCTACCTGGTTGCCCAGAGGTTCTTCCTCGCCGGCATGACCGCAGGGTCGGTCAAGTAGGATGTCCCTCCAACGGAGGTGGAATCAAGGAATGAAAGGATGACCGTGAAAGACCTGGAAGTCGGTTGCCAGACCTTTACCTGGGAAATGCTCGGCGACCGTTTCGCCGGCGGCCCGGACGATCTGCTCAAGGCGATCGCCGATGGCGGCTATGCCGGGATCGAGATCACCGACACGATGATCGGCCGCTATGCCGCCAAGCCAGCGGAGTTCGCCGCCGCGCTGAAGTCATCCGGGCTGACGCTCGTCTCCTTCGCCTTCGGCTCCAAGAGCGGTTTCACGCTCAGGGATGAGATCGGCGCCGACCTGGAGACCGCCAAACGCTGGATCGACTTCGCCGCCGCCTTTCCCGGCGCGCTGGTGTCGATGGGCTCGGCCACGATCGTTTCCGACGGGCCGCGCGACGACAAGTTTGCCATCGCCGCCGAGGTCTACAACAAAGCCGGCGAGCTCGGGCGCGAGGCCGGCGTCCAGGTCGCGGTGCATCCAAGCTCGCATCACAACACGCTGCTGTTCGACCGCGCCAACTACGACCGCATCTTCGGGCTGCTCGACGCCTCGCTGGTGGGCTGGGTGCCCGACACCGGCCACATCTTGCGCGGTGGCCAGGACATGGCGGATACGCTCACCACTTATCGCGACCGCATCCGCTATGTGCATCTGAAGGATGTCGACGCGAATGGAACCTGGGCGATGCTCGGCAAGGGCGTCTGTGACACGGCGAAGGTGATCGAGATCGCTGGTGCTGCACCCAATTTCAACGGCTGGCTGGTGCTGGAGGAAGAGTCCGAAACGGCCGCCGCCGACCCTGCCGGCGCCGTCAAAACCAACCGCCAGACAATGCGCGGCTACGGAGCCTAAGACGATGACGACGAACAAGCCCCTGTCCGGCCCCGCCGCGATCGCTGCCCTGCCGCGCAACCGGCTGATCGGCGAGTTCTCGCTGTGGTCGGCCGACCTCGCCAATATGGAGCACGATTTGAAGCGCATCGAGACCCATGCCGATGTCCATCATATCGACGTCGCCGACGCCCGCTTCACCCCTGGCTTCCTGTTCTTCCCGGACCTGGTGGCGCGCATCGCCAAGCTCACCGCGAAGCCGATCCATGTCCATTTGATGGTCGAAGCCGAGATCGTCGAAGAACAGACGCGCCAGTTCATCGAGGCCGGCGCCGACCTGATCAGCGTGCACGCCGAAAACGGCGAGACCGGCCTGCGCGCCGTGAAACTGGCGCATGAACTCGGGGCCGAGGCCGGCGTGGTACTGCGGCTGGAAACACCGGTCGCGGCCGTCACGCCCTTCCTGGCGGAAGTGGCGTTCGTGACGCTGCTCGGCACCTCCATCGGCGTCAAGGGCCAGAGCCTGTCGGAGCAGGCGTGTCCGCGCCTGATCGAGGCGCGCGCGCTGATGCGCAAAGCCGGCCGCGAGGCCGACATCGTGCTTGCCGCCGATGGCGGCATCCGCCACGAGACCGTGCCGCTGCTGCGCGCCGCAGGTGCGGAGACCGTGGTGCTGGGCTCGCTGGCCTTCGGCGATCCCGACCTTGCCCGGCGCATGGCCTGGCTGCACGGGCTGGAGGTCGCCGCCTGATGACCAAGCTTGCGCTCGCCTTCGATCTCGGTGGCACGGCGCTGCGCGGTGCGCTGGTCGAGAGCGATGGCCGTATCGTCGCTCATGCTTCGGCGCCGACGCTTGCCGGTGCGGGATCGGAGGCGGTGATCGGCCAGATCGTCGCTCTGGCAGGCACGCTGCTTAGGGAACACCCGCAGGCAAACGTCGCCGGCATCGGCGTCGGTGCGCCGGGGCCACTCGACCCCAAGGCGGGGATCGTCATTGCGCCGCCAACGCTGGCCGGCTGGCACGACGTGCCGCTGATCGACATTCTGGGGCGGCATTTCGGGCTGCCGGTGCGGCTGGAAAACGACGCCAATGCGGCGGCGCTCGGCGAATGGCGTTTTGGCGCCGGACGTGGCAGCGGATCGCTGGTGTTCGTGACTGTGTCCACCGGCATTGGCGGCGGCGTCGTCGCCGATGGCCACATCTATCACGGCAGGCGCGGACTGGCGGCCGAGATCGGCCACATGACCATCACCGGTGAAGGCGACCGCTGCTTTTGCGGCGCCATCGGCTGCTTCGAGGCCGTTGCCTCCGGAACCGCGCTCGGCCGCCGCGCCACGCGACTGACCGCGCCGGGCGACGGCTCGCTCTTACGACGGCTGTCAAATGACGGCGACGTCTCGGCCAGGCATGTCGTAGAGGCTGCCAAGGCCGGCGACGCCAACGCTCTCGACCTGATCGAGGCGGAAGCACAATGGCTGGGCATCGGCTTCACCAATGTCTTGCATCTCTATTCGCCCGATCTGATTGTCATGGGTGGCGGCCTTTCCAACGGGTTCGACCTTCTGGCACCGTCGATCAGAGCGGTCATCCAGCAGCGGGCGATGCCGGCCTATCGCGACGTGCCGATCGTGCAGGCTGAACTCGGCGACCGCGCCGGGCTGATCGGCGCCGCCAGCCTGATCCTGTGGGAAGGCGAACCGGGTGCGCCGCTGGCGATGGCGCAGGACGACAAGGACAGAGGCGCGACCGCCGATGCCAGAGAGGCAAGCCACGGCTGAGCTCAAACTGCGCGGCGCGCAGCGCCAGGGTCCCCGAAGAGGACCCCTACCCTTCGCGATTCCAGCTGGCGTATTTTCGGATCGTTTGCCGCTTGTCTTCCGACAAGCCAACAAAGAGATTCTCCTCGAGATAGCCTTGCCGGATGAGATTGGCGAAGACCTGTATTAGCTGTGAATAGCGATAGTCGAACATCTGGTCGATCTTCCGTCGCTGCTGCCGCAGAAAGTCTTCGACGTCCCACATTTCGGAAGGCGTTGCCGCAACGTGGGCCCTGCTCTTGAGTTCAGCCAGCGTCTTGTCGAGCGCCACCTTCAGCGCTGCGTCATAGGCTCTGCGAGCGGCCTTCCTTTCGGACGGAGACCATTTTTCGACGGTCATCGGCTATCTCTATCGAGTTCGCGGTGGCCGGCATCCGGTAGAACCCGCGACAGGCGCAGGACAGCCCCGCTTTTGGGGCCGTTCTACTTCCCGCAATGGTGATCGTTGACCTTGTTCAGCGCATTCGCGTCCGGCCCGACCCTGTCGTAGGAGCAGGGGCCGGCAGCCGTGGTGACCAGCATCTTATCATAGTAGCGCGGGCCGCCGAACAGGGCATTGAAGAGGTCGCGATGGGCGGGAACGTAGCGTTGCTCCGGTTCCGGCTGGCGATGGCGGTGCTTCTTCTCCTTGGCGAGCGCTGCGGTAGACAGGCTGCAGCCAAGCGCGAGAACAAGGGCGGAGGTCGCGAGGATCTTGATGGTCATCGGCAATACCCTTCTGACGGTTCGGAATCGCAGCATATCCAAAAGCGTGGGCCGAACAAAGGTTCCCTGATTACCATAGCCAGCGCCGAAATCAGCCTGTAACGGCACTGCGCGCCCGCCGCCTTTCCGCCGCAACCAGCAAGTCGACGAAGGCGCGCACCTTGGCCGGCCTGAAGCGCGCCGGCGGGAAGACGGCGTGGATGCCCCCGGACGGCAAGGTCCAATCCGCGAACACCCGCACCAGCCGTCCCCGCGCAATGTCGTCGGCGACACTGTAGTCCGGAAAGATGCCGAGGCCGATGCCGGCCAGCACGCAGGACAGAACGCCCGGTGTCTTGTCGCAACTGACGACAGGGTTGAGTTCGGCCAGCACCGTTTCCGTGCCCCTCGAGAACAGCCATTGGCCCACCCCGCGCAACTGGGCGTTGCCGACCCAGGGCAGCGACTTCGCCCGCCTGGGGCTGGCTTCCCCAGGCAGCCTGGCGGCCAGTTCCGGGCTGGCGACGACGAATTGCTGCAGGCTGCCCAGCCGCCGCGCCAGATTGCTGGAATCGGCAAGCCAGCCGACGCGGATGCCAAGATCGATCTGCTCGTCGACCAGGTTGCTGACCGCATCGTCGAAGATCGTCTCGACCCGCATTTTCGGGTATTTTCTGAGATAGGCGGCGATGGTCGGCGCCACGACCTTCTCGCCATAGTCGAGCGGCGCCGTCAGCCGCAGCGTCCCCGTCGGTTGCGCCGCGCGCTGCGAAATGTCGCCATAGGCTGCCTCCGCCTCGCGCAGGATGATCGCGGTCCGGTCATAGAACAGACGACCCTCTTCGGTCGCCGTCACGCGCCGCGTCGTGCGCCGCAGCAGCGTTGCACCGAGCTCTTCTTCGAGCTTGCCGACCTGATGGCTGACCACAGCCTTGGCAACATCGAGACGGTCGGCAGCGGCCGTGAACGAGCCGGTCTCCACCACGGTGGCGAAGTAGACGAGCCGGTTGAGATTGAGGAGTTCGGTCACAGGCAGCTCATTGTATGATTTGATCAGACAGATTGTATGATTGATCGCTATTTTTCGCAACCGGTCCAGCTGTCATCTATCGGGCAACAGAATGAGGCCGCCATGACCAATGCAACCCTAACCTATCTTTTCGACCCGCTCTGCGGTTGGTGCTATGGCGCCACGCCGATGCTGGATCGACTGGCCGCCGGCGGGACCGCGCTCCAACTGCTGCCGGTGGGGCTTTTCTCCGGTGCCGGCGCGCGGCCGCTGGATGCTGGTTTTGCCGCCCACGCCTGGGACAATGACCAGCGCATCGCGCGGCTGAGCGGACAGCGCTTCAGCCAGGCCTATCTCGACAATGTGCTCAATGTCAGCGGCACCTTGCTCGATTCTTCCGCTGCCACCATGGGCATCAACGCCGCCGGGCTGGACGACTGGCGCCAGGAACTTGCGGCACTGAAGGCGATCCAGCATGCCCGCTATGTCGACGGCCGCGATATTGTGACGGTTGACGGCGTCGCCGCGGTACTGACCGACGCCGGCATGAGCGACGCGGCAAAGCTTTTGAAAGCGCCGACGCAGCCGTTTCTGGCGAAGCATGACGACCTGGTCAGCCGCGGGCGGATGTTGTTCCAGCGGCTGCATGTCAATGGCGTTCCCGCGCTCGCGGTGATCGGCCAAACGGCGCCGCGCCTGATCGGCGCCAACGCGCTGTTCGGCAGCTACGACAATCTCGTCGCTCACATCGAGGCGGCGTAGGCCCAGAAATTCTCCCCAGACGAAATTCTCCCCAGACGAAAGGAAAATCCCCATGAAAATCGCACTTATCGGCGCGTCCGGCCAGGTCGGCTCGCGCCTGCTTAAGGAACTCTCCGATCGCGGTCACAGCGTCACCGCCATTGCCCGGCATCCAGACAAGATCGCGGCACTTCCGGGCGTGACTGCCAAGAAGGGCGACGTCTTCGACAAGGATGGCCTTGCCGCCCTGATCAAGGGGCATGACGCGGTGATCTCCTCGGTTCATTTCCTCGACAGCGATCCCGATACGCTTATCGCAGCCGTGCGTGCTTCCGGCGTCAAACGCTACCTCGTCGTCGGCGGCGCCGGCAGCCTTGAGGTTGCGCCCGGCAAGCGCCTGGTCGACACGCCGACCTTCCCTGATATCTACAAGGCCGAGGCGCAGAAGGGCGCCGACTTCCTCGACACGCTACGGACGGTCGACGATCTCGACTGGACCTTGCTGTCGCCTTCGGCGCTGTTCGTCGCCGGCGAGCGGACCGGCAAATACCGCATCGGCAAGGACACGCTGCTGACGTCCGACAAGGGCAGCAGCATTTCCTTCGAGGACTACGCCATCGTCATGGCCGACGAGATCGAAAAGCCGGCGCATATCAAGCAGCGCTTTACGGTCGGCTATTGAGCGCACTTCTATTGACAGGTGGGCCACTCGACGGAGTGGCCCGCGTCGGTTCCTATCGACGATAGTGCCATCGGAGTCTCCGATGGCACTATCGCTTTCTTCCGTTTCCACTCCTGCCGCCGGTCTGCGACTCTCGCCGGAGCGGTTCAGGACAGGAACGGAAACATGGCAGACATCGCAAAATCGAAAATCGCTATCATTGGCGGCAGCTCCGGAATGGGGCTGGCGTTGGCAAGGCGGTGCCTGGACTCAGGCGCCGAAGTCATCATAGTCAGCCGCAGTGAAGCCAGGCTCAAGCGTGCCGGCGAGGCGCTGCAGAACCCTTCCGCTTTGAGCGCCGTCGCGGCCGATATCGCCAGGGAGGATCAGGTCGCTGACCTGTTCAAGCGAATTGGCCGGCTCGACCATATCGTCAGCACCGCCGCCGATATCGAAGGCGCCTATGAGCTATTGCCTTCAGTCGACCTGAAGGCGGCGCAGCGGGTCGTCGAAAGCAAATTCTACGGGCCGCTGCTGCTCGCCAAGCATGGCGCGCCGCAGCTTTCGGCCAACGGCTCCATCACCTTCACCTCAGGCATCGCCGCCTACCGGCCGGCGGCGCGCGGCTCGGTCGTTGCCGCTGTCAACGCTGCGCTGGAAGGGTTGGTGCGGGCGCTGGCGGTCGAGCTGGCGCCGGTCCGTGTCAACGCCGTCTCGCCGGGCTGGGTCGACACGCCGATCTGGAGTTTTGTGGCCGGCGACAAGAAGGACGAGACGCTCGATGCAATGGCCAGGCGCCTGCCGGTCGGCCGCGTCGGACAGCCGGACGACATTGCCGATGCCATCGCCTTTCTGATGGGCAACGGTTTTACGACAGGGACGGTTCTGCATGTCGAGGGCGGTCATCGGCTGATCTGAGCGCAGCGAAATTCCTGGCCGCGGCCGCCAGCAGCAGTTTCAGCGCCGGCGGCTGAACCCGCCGGCGGCGCCAGACCATGACCAGCGACGCCGTGCGGGCCGACCCCGGCCACGGCAATTCGACGATCTCGCCGCGATCGAGCGCGTCGGCAACGGCCAGCCGCGGCACCAGGCCCATGCCGACACCAGTCGCCACCAGGCCCGCAATGGCGCCGATGCTGCCGACTTCGGCGGCAAGTTCTGGCGCTGCAATCTCGGCAAAGGCAGTGTCGAACAGATGCCGGTAGACGCATCCGGTTTCCGTCACCACGAAACGCATCGCGGCGAGCGCGGCTAGGTCGTTCTGTCGCGATGCGGCCGCATGCTCAGCTGATGCGACAAGGACCAGCGGCTCGGCCGATATCGTGCGCCTGGCCAGGCGTTCATCCAGACCGCCCTTGTCGAAACAGAAGGCGACGTCGATCTCGCCTTCTTCGAGCTGCCGCAGCAGGGCATCGCTGCCGGCGATTTTGAGCCGCAGACCGATCTCCGGGTGGTCGCCTTGAAAGGCCGCCAGCCATTGCGGAAGTTTGACAGTGGCAATCGTCTCCAGCGCGCCGACCGTAACCGTTCCGGCGGTCATTCCCGTCGTTGCCTCGGACCGCAATACGCGCCTCCTCCGCCAGTTGCAGAATCTCTTCCGCATATGGTTTCAGCGCGTCGCCGGCCGTCGTCAGGTCGAGGCCGTGGCGCGAGCGGATGAAGAGGACGACGCCAAGTTCGCTTTCCAGCGACTGGATCTGGTCGCTGACGCTCGACTGCGCCAGATGAACCTCCCGCGCTGCACGGGTGATATTACGGTGCCGCGCCACGGCGAGGAAGGTCTTGAGCAATCGTGGGTGCATGCCGTTTCCGGATCTGTCTCTGTTCGACATTTCGGGCTTGGCTGGTCCACTTGCAACCCTGGTCCATTTGCAACCCCGGTCCATTTGCAACCCATTGACGCCGGCGTCATCAGGTTGCGGCAGACCGAAGGGCCAGAATTTCGCGGCAATGACCCGCAAGTTTTCCCACGGCCGGCGCGGTGGCCCAAGAGATCGCCTCTGGCAGATCGCATCGTACGTATGCTCTATGCCAAGCTGATTTCCAGCACCGATGGAAGGACCGACATGACCCGCCCGCAAGGAACCATCGCCCCGATCCTGACACCGTTCGAAAATGACGGCCGGATTGCTCGTGACTTGTGGATCTCACACGCCAAATGGGTGCTGGGCCAGGGCGCGCATTTCCTGTCGCCGTTCGGCACCACGGGCGAGGCACTGTCGCTCTCGCTCAATGAGCGCATGCAGGCGCTGGAATGGCTGATCGAGGCCGGCATTTCGCCGGCGCGCATGATGCCCGGCACCGGCGTCACCGCACTCCCCGAAACCGTCGAACTTTCGAAGCACGCGGTCGGCCTCGGCTGCGCCGGCGTGATGGTGCTGCCATCATTCTTCTACACGGCCGCCGGGGATGAAGGCCAGGCGCGCTACTACAGCGAGCTGATCGAACGGGTGGCCAACCCGGCGCTGAAGATGATTCTCTACCACATCCCGCAGAACTCCGGCGTGCCGGTAAGCCCTGCCCTGACCGCCCGGTTGAGCGCGGCGTTTCCAGAGACGGTCGTCGCCTACAAGGATAGCGCCGGCGACTGGAACAACACGGCGGCGGTGATTGCCGCCGCACCCGACGTCGCGG
The DNA here is from genome assembly GCF_040320155.1 of Mesorhizobium sp. M0771. Taxonomy (NCBI): domain Bacteria; kingdom Pseudomonadati; phylum Pseudomonadota; class Alphaproteobacteria; order Hyphomicrobiales; family Phyllobacteriaceae; genus Mesorhizobium; species Mesorhizobium sp. M0771. Next base: position 212,524 of record NZ_JAMYPC010000003.1, read on the forward strand.
TGTTCCCCAGCTCGGAGGCGCAACTGACCAAGGGGCTCGCCAGTGGTGCTGCGGGCTGTATCTCCGCGACCGTCAATCTCAACGCTGCGGCCATCCGCGCCCTCTACGACGCGACGATCGCTGGCCAAGACGTCACGGAAGCGGACGCCGCGATCAGGGCGTTCCGCAAGGTGATCCAGGATGCAGGCCTGATCCCGGCAATGAAGGCCGTGCTGGCGGTGCGCTCCGGCGACAAACGCTGGCTCAACCTGCGCGCGCCGCATGAGAATGCGACGCTGGAAAGCGGCAAGGCGCTGCTCACTGCGCTCGGTCCCGCAGCCGATCACATTGGCCGAGGTCACGCATGATGGCGGTTGGCGCAACCCACATGCTCGCATCTTTTCAATCGGCCTAAAGTGACGAGCCTGCCGCCTCTAACGCCGACACGGGCTTAAGCGGTCGCGGACGATCAGCCCCTTTCAGGCACAGTGCGATACCGCCATTGGCCCTTGAACGGTCAAAATCGAGGCGTACCATCGCGGTATCTGAAACTGAGTCTGTTTTCATTCGTCTGGGCTAATGTCCGGACCGGATTGGATATTTCCTTGGCAAGGGACGCAACCAGCGGCGCGGCGAAGCGCGGCAAATCGTTTGCCCATGTGGCGGAGGCGTCCTGGGGCAAGGGCCTCAGCACGCTGCTGCGCATCGTGCGCATGACGCTGCGCCATCCTTGGCAAGTTGCGATCACCATCGCCTCGACTTTCATCGCCGCGACGCTGCAGCTGTTCATCCCGCGCCTGCTGGGCCACGCCATCGACCAGGCGCAAGGCGTGATGGCTGGAGGCGGCGGCGCGGCGGCTGAGCAGGCGCTGTGGACGACGGCGATCACCTTGCTCGTCGTCAGCATCCTGCGCGGCCTCTTCACGATGGCGCAGAATTATTACGGCGAGGCCGTCGGCCACCGCACCGGCTATGAGCTGCGCCTGGCTTTCTACGAAAAGATCCAGCGGCTGAGCTTTTCCTTCCATGACCGGGTGCATACCGGCGACCTGATCACGCTTGGCCTGCTCGACCTCGACGGCGTGCGCATGTTCTTTTCCACCGGCATATTGCGCGTGGTGCTGCTCGGCGTGCTGATCGGCGTCGGCTCCTATCTCCTGATCAGCACCGATCTCGAGCTCGGGCTGCTCAGTCTGAGTTTCGTGCCGTTCGTCGCCTGGCGCTCCTCGGTCACACAGCTCAGGCTGCGCAGCACCTGGCTGACGCTGCAGGAGCGGCTGTCGGTGCTGAGCCGGGTGATGGACGAGAACCTCGGCGGCATCCGCGTCGTGCGCGCCTTTGCGGCGCAGCGGCATGAGCTGGAAAAATTCGACCGCGCCAAGAAGTCGGCGCTGGAGCTTGCCGACCAGCGCGTCGACATCCGCGTCTCCAACACCAGCGCCATGAATTTTTCCTTCCTGGCGGCCATGGGCCTGGTGCTGTGGTTCGGTGGCCAGAAGGTGATCGCGGGCCAGATCAGCGTCGGCACGCTGGCGCAGTTCCTCACCTTCATGACCATCCTGCAGATGCCGGTGCGCCAGCTCGGGCTGATGGTCAACTCGTTCGCCCGCGCCTCGACCTGCGGCACAAGGCTGTTCGAGCTGCTCGACGCCGAACTTGACATCGAGGATGCGCCCGATGCCAAGGATCTCGTGGTCAGCGAAGGCGTGCTGCGCTTCGACAATGTCGGCTTCCGCTACGCGGGCGCCGGCGGCCGGCCGGCACTGTCGGGCATTTCCTTCGAGGCCAGGTCCGGCGAGACCGTCGGCATTGTCGGCCCGCCGGGCAGCGGCAAGTCGACCATCGCGCATCTGATCCCGCGCTTCTACGATGTGAGGTCAGGCGCGATCACCATCGACGGGCAGGATATACGCGAGGTCACGCTGCAATCGCTGCGCAAGGCGGTCGGCGTCGTGCAGCAGGACGCCTTCCTGTTCACCACCTCGATCGAAAACAACATCGCCTATGGCAATCCGTGGGCGCGCGAGACCCGCATCGGGCAGGCGGCTGAATACGCCCAGCTGCACAATTACATCATCGGGCTTCCGGCCGGCTACACCACGGTCGTGGGCGAGCGCGGGTCATCGCTTTCCGGCGGCCAGCGGCAGCGCCTGACCATCGCCCGCACCCTGATGCTGCGGCCTTCGGTGCTGGTCTTCGACGATTCCACCGCGGCTGTCGACGCCGGCACCGAGCAGCGAATCCGCACCGCGATGAAGCGTTTCGCCAAGGACCGCGTGACGCTGATCATCTCGCACCGGCTGAGCTCGCTGATGCATGCCGACCAGATCCTGTTCGTCGAGAATGGCCGCATCGCCGAGCGCGGCACGCACCAGGAATTGCTGGCGCTCGGCGGACGCTACCGCGCGCTTTACGACCTGCAGCTGCGGTCGGACGACGATTTGCCGGTGGCGGTGGGAGCCGCATGATGTCGACACAGAACGACGACCAGAAGGAAGACACCAGCCGGCGGCCCACCAGGGCCGTTGTCGGTTCGCACCGCGACGAGGAAGAGGTCTTCGGCAAGGTCTACGATCCGCGTATCGTGCGCCGCATCTGGAGCTTCGTGAAACCGTATCAGGGCCGGATCTTCATCTCGGTTGCCGCCGTGCTGGTGTTCACGCTGACGCAATTGGCGATCCCGCTGGTCATCCGTTACGCCATCGACCACGGCATGGCCGCGGGCAAGGCCGACCGCTCGGTGATGAACTGGGCGATCGGCGCCTTCGCTCTGATCATCCTGATCAACTATGGCGCCAGCTATGTCCAGGAAAGTGTCGTCGGCAAGGTGGCCGAGAATGTGCTGTCGGATTTGCGCCGCGCCATGTTCAGCCATCTGCAGCGTGTGTCGCTGAGCTTCATGGACAAGACCGAAGTGGGACGGTTGATGTCGCGCCTGCAGGGCGACGTCAATTCCATGCAGGAATTCCTCGAGACCTCGGTGATGTCGGTGGGCGACATCGTGCTGCTGTTCGGCATCGTCAGCGTGCTTTTGTGGCTCGATTTCCGGCTCGGTCTGCTGACGCTGTCGACCATGCCGGCGTTGTTCATCGTGCGCCTGTTCTGGCTGCCGCGCGCCAAGGTCGCCTTCATGGCCGCGCATGAGACCAACTCGATCGCCAATGGCGCGCTGGCCGAAGGCATCCATGGCGTTCGCACGGTGCAGAGCCTGGAGCGCCAGCACGTCAATTTCGACCTTTATGACGAGAAGGTGCTGGCCAATCTCAGGGCTCACCTGACCTCGGCCAAATATGCGCAGGTGATGGTGCCGATCGTCGACACGCTGACCGGCATTGCGATGGCAACCGTGATCGTCGTCGGCGGCTCGATGGTGCTGTCGCACAGCCTCGACATCGGCGTCATGGTGGCGTTCCTGTTCTATATCCAGCGCTTCTTCGACCCGATCCGCTCGCTCACCATGCAGTACTCGGTCATGCAGCGCGCCATGGCGTCGGGCCAACGCATCTCCGAAGTGCTCGACGTACCGGTCGACGTCAGCGACAGACAGGGCGCGGTGACGCTGACGCGCGACATGGACGGTTCGGTCGAGTTCAGGAACGTCACCTTCGGCTACCGGCAGAACCAGCCGGTGCTGAAAAACATCTCCTTCCGCGTCAATCCGGGCGAGACGGTTGCGCTTGTCGGCCCCACCGGTTCGGGCAAGTCGAGCTGCATGGCGCTGGTGCACCGCTTCTATGATGTCTGGTCGGGCGAGGTGCGGGTCGGCGGCCACGATGTGCGCGACGTGACGCAGGATTCGCTCGGCGATCAGGTGGCGATGGTGCTGCAGGAGCCGTTCCTGTTTTCCGGCACGGTGCTGGAGAACATCCGCTACCACAAGACATCGGCTACCAGCGAAGAGGTTGTGCGCGCCGCGCAAGCCGTTGGCGCGCACGACTTTATCGAGCATTTGCCTGACGGCTACGACACCGAGCTCGAACAGCGCGGCGGCAATCTGTCCCTCGGCCAGCGCCAGCTGATCAGCTTTGCACGCGCACTGGTGGCGGATGCGAAAATCCTGGTGCTGGACGAGGCGACGGCGAGCATCGATTCCTACACCGAGATGCTGATCCAGAAGGCACTGGTCACGCTGCTGGAAGGCCGCACCGGGCTGGTCATCGCGCACCGGCTGGCGACCATACGCGGCGCCGACCGCATCATCGTCTTACAGAACGGCGAGATCGTCGAGAGCGGAAATCACGAGCAGCTGATGGCGGCCAAGGGCCTCTATGCCAGGCTCTACAACATGAACTACGCATCGTTCGACGATATTGCCGAGGAAGACATAGGCGCGCCGGCCGGCAAGGCGACGTGAGCTGCTGCCGGTTCAGCTCGACTGGGAATGGTGCGGGGCCAAAACTCGTCGTCGACCAATTCGGCTTCAGATGACGACACGTTTCAGCTCGCCTTCCAGCGTAAGCCCGGCGTCACGCCTGCCGCGCGTTCAGGTGGAGGAGCGGCCGGCCGCCTAAAGGGCAATCCCGCGTGGCGCGCGATGCACGCGCAGCTTGCGCCTGAACCTCAGCAAACGCCGTCATGATGGCTTTCGTTCCTTAGCCGTCGGATGAAAATCGCCGGGGAACAGGAAGGCTTGCTGGGAGTTTAGTTCTTCGAGCCGCGCCGTGAACGGCGCGGCAGCGAAGGAGACGGCATATGGGCCTGGGTACCATTCTTATTATCATCCTGATCATCGCGTTGCTCGGCGGCTTCAGCGGCCTCGGCGGCGGCCCGTTCTACGGCACTGGTTACTATGGCGGCGGTGGCCTCGGGCTGGTGCTGATCATCGTGATCATTCTGGTTGTTCTCGGGCGAATATAGCGTCGCCATTGGCGGCCGCCGAGTTTCTACGGCGGCCGCGTTTTCGCCTGACATCGAGGTTTGAAGACATGGCAGCTGAAGACATTGCTGGTCCGGACTGGGCCGGCGTCGGCGCGAGCGAGAGCGAACGCGACGAGCTGGGATATCCTAATGGTGGCACTATCCGAAGGCGGCGGGCGTAAGCTGCAGACCCCGACCCGCCTGGCGGCCGTGGCGTTCATCGAGGCGGATCGGACGCTTCGAGAAACCCAGGACGGCGACGAGGCGGGTCCGGCCTTTCTCGCTATTGTCGACAAGGGCAGCATCGGCCTGAAGGCCGCAATGGCAGGCACGCCTTACGCCTGAACGCGGTCAACCCGCCGTAACTCCGCCAGCAGAAACACCACCAGCACGCAGCACAGCAGGCCAAGCGACAATGGCAGTCCCTGATGTCCGGTCAGTTGCATCGCCAGCCCGGCCACGGGTGAGCCGACGATGCCGCCTACCCCCCATACGAACGCGAAGGCGGCATTGCCGGCGATCAAGGCTTGACCGGTGAAACGCTCGCCGAGCTGGATCAGCGACAGCGTGTAGATCCCGAACGAGACCCCGCCCCAGACGAAGAAGAGCGGCCAGACAAGCCATGTAGCGAAGAGCAACGGCAACAGCAAACAACCGGCCAGGCAAGCCAGGACACAGAACAGCATCATCGGCTTCGAGCCAAACCGTTCGGCGGCGCGCCCAAGCACGACCTGCAGCACGGCATTGCCGGCGATGAAACAGGTGATGAGCGAAGCGATGCGCTGCTCAGTGCTGCCGAGCGCGGCACCATAGACCGCGAACAGCGAAAGCAGGACTTGCTCGAAGGCGGCAGCCGTGAAGACTGCGAACAAGAGCAGCGGCGCCAGCGCGAAGAAGCCGCCGACTGACACCGCTTCGCCCTCACGCGGCATGTCGGGCAGGCGTGGCGCGACGGCAAGCACGATCAGGCCGCAGACAAGGAAGGCCGCGCTGCCGATGATGAAGGGTGGCCATCCTTGCGTGCCGACCAAGCCTAGCGACAGCGGGCCGAGGCCAAAGCCGGCGGAAACGATGGAGGAGTATAGGCCCATGATGCGGCCTCGGCGTGCGGCGGGTGTGATCGAGACCAGCCAGGTTTCACTGATCACGTAAAGCGGATTGGCAAAGAAGCCGAGCAGGAAGCGCAACGGCATCCAGGCCCATACATCCTGCGTCCAGGCAATCGCGATCAGGACGGTTGCTGCCAGGATCGAACACACAACCGCAAAGCGCGCCGCGCCCACCCGTCGGACCAGCGCCGGCGTGAAGAGCGACGATATAATGAAACCCAGAGGCGTCATCGCGGCCGAGAGGCCGATAAGGCCCGGTGTCGTCCCTTGCCGTTCCAGGATGAAGCTGAGCAGCGGATACGTCAGCCCCTGTGCTATGGCGAACACCGTAACTGTCGCGATGATGCCGGCCATCGCGGCCCATGCGATGTGGTTCTCCGGCGGTGACGTCGCGTCTTCGGCGCTCATGCCGACTTCGAAGCAGGATCGGCACGTTCCGGCAAGTGCAAATGCCGGCAAAACGCCGCGGTACGCCCAAACAGGCGGGCGGGTCTTATCCGCGACATCAGCTCACACTTGCCAGAAGCGTTTGACGATTTCGGCCTCGACCTGGCGTCTGGTCAGACCGATATCGTCGATCAGGTGCGGATTGGCCTCCGCCATCTGCTTGAGGTCCCAGCGAAAGCGTATCCGCTCGCGCCAGGCCGCGATCATGCCCCGCGGGCCCGTCGGACGCCGGCCCGATGACACCGCCTTTTCCGGCAAGGCTGCACGAGCAGAAGCAAGGGTATCGTTCATGGCAACCTCCATTCGGTTTGAGGGGCGACAGCCCTCGGCTTGAAAGAGGTTGAATTCTGCCGCATGCGGACGGCGCCGTAATTAAGCGCGGCCAAATAGTTCTCAAAAGTTCCAAAGCAGTTAGAGCACCTCGCCGATTCATCGAAACGACGAGGTGCTCAACTCTTTGTTTTGACGCCATACGTCCGTGAAGCGCTCTGCGCTTTCCCGTGGGAAAACCGCCTTCACACCTTTCCTGGAATTGCTCTATAGATGCGCGTTATGCAGGGATCGCGCTTTGCCTTTGGTCCGTTCGTGCTCGATCCGGGTGCGGGAACGCTCCTTCGGGACCAAGTTCCCGTCGCCGCCGGCCACCGCGGACTGCAGCTGCTGGCGGCGCTCGTCGCCCGGCCCGGCGAGATCGTGGCCAAGGCCGAGTTGATGGATGCGGCATGGCCAGGCACCGCCGTTGAGGAAGGCAACCTCACCGTCCAGATTGCGCAATTGCGCAAGCTGCTGGGTCCGGCCACGAACGGCGGAGAATGGATATCGACCGTTCCGCGCGTCGGCTATCGCTTCGCCGGCGCCATCGAACAGCTCGGCGACGAGAAGCGACAGGCTTTGCCGCTGCCCGCCAAACCGTCGATAGCCGTGCTGCCCTTTGCCAATTTCAGCAACGACCCCGAGCAGGAAGCCTTTGCCGACGGGTTGAGCGAAGACCTGATCACCGACCTGTCGAGGATCGGCGGCCTGTTCGTCATCGCGCGCAACTCGACCTTTGCCTACAAGGGCAAGGCGGTGGATGTGCGCGAGGTCGCCAGAGAACTTGGCGTGCGCTATCTCTTGGAGGGCAGCGCCAGACGCGCCGCCGGGCGCGTGCGCATCAACGCCCAGCTGGTCGACGCGCTGAGCGGCGAGCATTTGTGGGCAGACCGCTTCGATCGCGGCCTGGAGGATATTTTTGCCGTTCAGGACGAGGTGACGGCCAAGATCGTCGAGGCGCTGCTTGGCCGGCTGCGCGCGCCGCTGCCGCGCAACCGGCCCCGAAATCTCGAGGCCTACGATCTGTGCGTGCGAGCCCGCAACTTGATCGACGTCTCGCCGGAGACGGCGCGCGAAGCGCATCTGTTGCTGACGCGCGCGCTTGCGCTCGATCCGGACTATGCCGAAGCCTATCGCTGGCTTGCCATGAACCACTGGATGGGATGGGTGCATTGGGGAGAGCCCATTGAGCCTGCCCGCGGCCTTGCCCTGGAGCTGGCGCGCAAGGCTGTGGCGATCGATCCCAACGATGCCGGCTGCCACTGGGTGCTTGCTAACCTGCTTGCCTATGAGCGCAGATTCGACGAAGCGGATGTGGGATTTGCCAAGGCGTTCGAGCTCGACCCGAACGAGGCCGATGCCTGGGCGACATTGTCCGACATCGCGGTCCTGGCCGGGCGCGTCGAGGACGGCCTCGACTATATCGGCAAGGCGTTCCGGCTGAACCCGTTTCCGGCAAGCTGGTACTACCTGACGCTCGGCCAGGCGCAATATGCGGCGCGCGACTATGAAGCCGCGGTCGAGACGACGCGCCGGGACGAGACGTATCGGACAAGCTCGCGCCGTTTCCTTGCGGCAAGCCTTGCGCAACTCGGCCGGATCGATGAGGCGCGCGCCGAGGTCGACCTGTTCCTTGTCGCGAACCCACATTTCACCACCCGCCACTGGGTCGAGACGGAGCCGTTCCGCGACACGGCCACGCTCGACCATTTCGTCGATGGCTTCCGAAAGGCCGGACTTCCGGAGTGACGGACCGGCGTGCTCGATCGATGCCAGGCACCGTCGGTTGCGGCTCAATCTGTCAATGTTTGCAAGTCGCGAGGCCGCTCGACCGATCTTGCTTCCGCGAGCAGTCATCCAACAGCGATTGCAGCGAAGCGGCGCGCGAAACCTCTGTCACGATGAAGCCGGCTGGAACGGCCACGATCGATCCGGCCACGGGTGAGCGCTGGGTGGCGGCTGGCGACTGCCTGTTGCGCTCTCGTCTGCAATGCCGGCATCACGGTAGCCGTGGGCAATGATCGGCTTGCCTCGTTGAGCTTTCAGCGACGCGCTCCGACAACTCGCGATTTATCGAAGCACGATCTTTTCCGAAAACCGGTTCCCACTTTTCGGGATCATGCTCTGGCGGCTGGCGTGATCGAGAAGTCCGCGCAATCTGATTGTCCGAGCGCCCTTCGGCTTTCCTTGTTTGAGGTCGGCAGCGGGAGTAATAGTCGCCACGGAATTGCGAGGAGGAAGAGATGACGCTGAACTTCGACCCGAAGGCAAAGGCCACGGCGTTGTACCATGGCGAATTCCGACCGATGTTCATTGGCGGCAAGTGGGTCGCGGCGCAGTCCGGCCACGGCATGCAGGCACTCAATCCGGCAACAGGCGAGGTGCTGGCGACAGTGCCGCGCGGCGGGGCTGCCGATATCGACTCGGCGGTGGCCGCCGCGCGCGCGGCCTTCGAAGGCCCATGGTCCAAATTCTCGCCCTACGAGCGGCAGTGCGTGCTGCTCAGGATCGCCGATCTGTTCGAGACGCATTGGGAAGAGCTCAGCGTTTCCGACACGCTCGATATGGGACTGCCGATCACGCGCACGCTCTCCAACCGGCGCCGCGTCATCGGCATGCTGCGCTTCTATGCCGGCATGGCGACGGCGCTGCATGGCGAGGCGATCGACAATTCGATTCCCGGCGAGATCGTCACCTTCACCCGGCGCGAGCCGGTGGGCGTCGTTGGTGCGATCATTCCCTGGAACGCGCCGACCGCCGCCTCGATCTGGAAGATCGCGCCGGCGCTGGCGACAGGCTGCACCATCGTGCTGAAACCGTCCGAGGATGCGTCGCTGACGCCGCTGCTGATCGCGCAACTGATGCAGGAAGCCGGCGTGCCCGACGGCGTCGTCAACGTCGTCACCGGCACCGGGGCCGAAGCCGGTGCGCGGCTCGCCGAACATCCAGACGTCAACAAGATCGTTTTCACCGGATCGACGCTGACCGGCCAGGCCATCGCGCGGGCAGCCGTGGCCAACCTCAAACGCGTTTCACTGGAGCTCGGCGGCAAGTCGCCGATCATCGTCTGCCGCGACGCCGACATCGACAAGGCTGTTCCGATCGCGGCGATGGCGGTGTTCGTGCATTCGGGCCAGATCTGCATTGCCGGCTCGCGGCTGTTCGTGGCGCGCGAAATCCATGACGAGTTCGTCCGCCGGCTCGCCGATTTCGCCGGCAGACTGCGGATCGGCCATGGCATCGAGGCAGAGACGGAAATCGGACCGCTCATCAATGCCAAGCAGGCAGCCAAGGTGGAGGGCTATATCAGGGCCGGCAGCGACGAAGGCGCCGAACTGGTCGCCGGCGGCTCGCGGCTGACCGGCGAGCTCTACGATGGCGGCAACTTCATTGCGCCGACGGTCTTCGGCGCCGTGTCGGACCAGATGACCATCGCGCGCGAGGAGATTTTCGGCCCGGTCATTTCGGCGATGCCCTTCGACTCGCTCGACGAAGCGGTGGCGCGTGCCAATGCGACGCCCTATGGCCTGGCCGCCGGCATCTTCACGACACATCTGGGCACCGCGCACAAGCTTGCGCGCCGCGTCAAGGCCGGCTCGGTCTGGGTCAACATGTACCATGCCATCGACCCGGCGGTGCCGTTCGGCGGCACGAAGATGTCGGGTTATGGCCGCGAGGGCGGCATCGAGCATCTGCACGAGTATCTGGAGACCAAGTCGGTCTGGATCCAGACCGACTGATATTCGCGCGGCGTACTCTGCGAAATCACGATGAAACCACAAGGGCCAGGACGGCGGCGCAGTCACCGGCTTTGACCAGGCCGGGGAAATGCCGCGCCGCCAGAATGCCGGACATTTTTGCCTTGATCTCCTGCGGAGCGATGCCGGTGCGGCCGGTGGAATGGATGCGCGCCAGCACCGAGCCTTCTTTCACAGGCTCGCCGAGATCGACCATGGTCTCGATCATGCCGTCGTCCTCGGCGAAGGAGAAACAATCGCCTGACGGCATGTCGAGCCACTGAGTTCTGCCCTTCTCGACCGCACCATCAACAATACCGGCATGGCGCAGCACATTGCTGATGCCGCGCCGCGCGATCCGCACGGTCTGGGCACGCGAGGTGCCGCCGCCGCCAAGCTCGGTGCTGACGAAGACCTTGCCCATTTCCTCGGCCGCCGTGTCATACATGCCGACGGAGTCAATCTCGATCATGCGCATCGAGAACGGGGCCGAGAACGCGGCGACCGCGTCGAAGGCTTTCTGCTCCAGCGCCTTGTCGGGCACCGTGTGGGCTGCACAGAAGGGCACGAAATCCAGCGTCCTGCCGCCGGAGTGGAAATCGAAGACGAGGTCGGCGCGCGGCAGCAGTTCGCGTTGAAAGTAGTCGGCGATCTTCTCGGTCACCGTGCCGTCGGGACGGCCGGGAAAGCTGCGGTTCATATTGCCCTTGTCGATCGGCGACGTCCGCGTGCCGGCGCGGAAGGCCGGATAGTTCATCGCCGGCACGATGATCACCGTGCCGCTGACCTGTTTGGGATCGAGCGTGCGGGCGAGATCGTAGAGCGCCAGCGGCCCCTCATACTCGTCGCCATGATTGCCGCCGGTGAGCAGCGCGGCCTGTCCCTTGCCGTTGCGGATGACGCAGATCGGGATCATCACCGAACCCCAGGCCGAGTCGTCGCGGCTGTAGGGCAGGCGCAGGAAACCATGTTGCACGCCGTCCTTGTCGAAATCGACGGTCGGCGCGATCGGAGATGGGCGGAGGCTAGGCATCGGGCTCAATTCTTCACCACCAGTTTGCGCGGTACATTGGCGAGGCACTCTACACCGGTTTCGGTGATCAGGATGGATTCGGTGATTTCCAGTCCCATCGTCTCCAGCCACAGGCCGGTCATGAAATGGAAGGTCATGCCGGGCTTGAGTTCGGTGCGGTCGCCGGGGCGCAGGCTCATGGTGCGCTCGCCCCAATCCGGCGGATAGGACAGGCCGATCGAGTAGCCTGTGCGGTTGTCCTTGACGATGCCGTATTTCTTCAACACGGCGAAAAAGGCGTTGGCGATGTCCTCACAGGCATTGCCGGGCTTTGCCGCCGCAAGCCCCGCCTCCATGCCTTCCAGCGTCGCCTTCTCGGCATCTAGGAATTCCTGCGTCGGCTTGCCGAGAAAGACGGTGCGCGACAGCGGGCAATGGTAGCGGCTGTAGCAGCCGGCGATCTCGAAGAAGGTGCCCTCGCCCGACTTCATCGGCTGGTCGTCCCAGGTGAGATGCGGCGCCGAGGCGTCGGCGCCCGACGGCAGCAGCGGCACGATCGCCGGATAGTCGCCGCCGATGCCGTCGACGCCGCGCGTGCCGGCATCGTAGATCTCGGCGACCAGATCGCATTTGCGCATGCCGACCTGGATCTTGTCGACGATGCGCTGGTGCATGGCTTCGACGATGCGGGCCGCCTTGCGCATATAGTCGATTTCAGTCGGGCTCTTCACCGCGCGCTGCCAGTTGACCAGCGCTGTCGCGTCGACGAAGCGGGCGTTGGGCAGGTGCTTCTGCAACGCGGCGAAGGCGGCAGCCGAGAACCAGTAATTGTCCATCTCGACGCCGATGGTCAGCTTGCCCCAGCCGCGATCACTAAGCACGCTGGCCAAAAAATCCATCGGGTGGCGCTCGGTCGACTGCACGTAGTGGTCGGCATAGCCGACGATGTTGTCATGCGCGAGATAGGCGGTGCGCTTGGCGCCATTGGCATCCTGGCCGCGGCCGTACCAGACCGGCTCGCCCGATGGGGGCACAATCACTGCTTGGTGCACATAGAACGACCAGCCATCGTAGCCGGTCAGCCAGGCCATGTTGGAGGGGTCGCTGACAACCAGGAGATCGACGCCCTTCACCTCCATGGCTTTCCGCGTCTTGGCGAGGCGATCCGCAAATTCGGCGCGCGAGAATTTCAGGTTCGGTTGCATTGTTCTTGGTCCTCGTTTGTTGGGCCTTGCGGCCAGCATCAGCTTTCAAAAATGGTTCCGGCATTGGCCGCCCGCGCCCGGTCGCGAGCGAGCGTGGCGATCGCCGTATCCTGCACGCCGGTGCCGGTGAGGTCGGCAATGGTGATATCGCTGGGTGAGCGCCTTCCGTGCCGTTCGCCGGCGATGATCTGGCCGAGTTCGGTGACCGCGGCATCGGCTCCCATCACGCCCGATGCGATGGCGTGATGCAGTTCTCCCAGACGCCGTGTCTGCTTGGCGCTGTCGGCGACATAGAGATCGGCCATGCGCAGGATCGCCGGCGCGATCTCGTTCTTGTGTTCGGCATCCGAGCCCATGGCGGTGATGTGCTGCCCGGCAACGACAAAGCCGGCCTTGATCAGCGGCTCGGTCGACGGCGTGGTGGTGACGATGATGTCGGCGCCGATGGTTGCTTTGGCTGCATCCGGCTCGGCGCGCACGAGAATGCCGAGCTTTTCGCGCAGCGCGCCTGCGGCCGTCTGCGCCTTGACCGCATCGCGCGCCCAGATACGTGCCTCGGCGATCGGCCGCACCAACATGAGTGCTTCGAGTTGCAGCCCGGCTTGCACGCCGGCGCCGAAGATTGCGGCGACGGACGAATCCGGCCGCGACAGATGCTTCGCCGCGACGGCGCCGGCAGCAGCGGTGCGGACATCTGTGAGATAGCCATTGTCCAGCAGCAGCGCCTCGACCACACCGGTTCTTGCCGAGAGCAACACCATCATGCCGCCCCCGCTGGGCAGACCGAGCTTCGGATTATCGAAGAAGCCGGAGCTTATCTTGACGGCGAAACCGTCTATTCCAGGCACATAGGCGGACTTCACATCCACCTCGCCGCGCTGCTCGTGAATGTCCAACCGCAGAATCGGCGGCATCGCCACCGGCAATGTGGCGAGCGCGCGGAAAGCGTTTTCGACGCAGGCGACCGCGTCGAGATCGAGCGTCACGATTGTGCGCAGTTCCTTCTCGGTGAGGATCGTCATCCGGCTCATGCGACGCGCTCCGCGAAGGCGCGCACTGCGAAGGATAGTGTTCCGTCACCCCCCCCTCTGGCCTGCCGGCCATCTCCCCCGCAAGGGGGGAGATTGGACTGCACTCCTGCCTTCGCCAATCTCCAGCGCAGCAAGAACAGCGACCGCATCGAAGCTGCCGATCTCCCCCCTTGCGGGGGAGATGTCCGGCAGGACAGAGGGGGGTGGGCGGGAATTCGGCGTGGGAGAGTTTTCATGCCGCGCGCTCCGCGATTGCGTCACCCCAGACGATCTTGCGATGCGTGTTCATGTCGATATTGCGGCCCGAGAGAAGAACGACCACCGGCCCGGTCGCCTTGACCTTCCCGGCAAGCAGCGCGGCGATGCCGACCGCGCCGGCGCCTTCGACGATCTCGCGCTCCTGTTCATAGGCATGGCGGATGCCGGCGGCGATCTCGTCCTCGCTGAGCAGGATGACGTCGTCGAGCAGATCGCGGCACATGGCGAAGGTCAGCCGGTTGCCGAGACCGATGCCGCCGCCGAGCGAATCCGCCAGCGTCGGCAGTTCTTCCACCTCGACCGGGCGACCGGCATCCAGGCTCGCCTTCATCGCAGCACCACGCGCCATCGAAACGCCGATGATTTTTGTCCCGGGGCTGACGCCCTTGACGGCGGCGGCGATGCCCGAGGCGAGTCCACCACCGGAGAGTTGCACCAGGACGAGAGCGGCATCCGGGACCTGCTCGATCATCTCCAGTCCGAGCGTGCCTTGCCCTGCGATGATGGCCGGGTGGTCGAAGGGCGGCAGCATCACCAGTCCCTCCTGCGCCACCAGCCGTTCGACCTCCTGCTGCGCCTCGTCCTGACTGTTGCCGATGATGCGGACATCCGCGCCAAGCCGACGGATTTCGTCGAGCTTGTTGCCCGGCACCAGTCGCGACATGCAGATCACCGCACGCATGCCTTCGAGCTTCGCGGCATGGGCCAGCGCACGGCCATGATTGCCGGTCGACGCCGCGACCACGCCGCGCGCCTTCTCCTCGGCGCTCAGCGAAGCAATGGCATTCGAGGCGCCGCGCAGCTTGAAGCTGCCGGTGGTCTGGCGGTGTTCAAGCTTGAGGTGGACGGGGATGCCCAGTCGTTCGGAAAGGCTGTGAGATAACCCTGTCGGCGTGCGTTCGATTTTGCCGGCAATTCGCTCCCGGGCGGCACGAATATCGTTAAGGGTGACTGTCGTCATGATCGTCAATCGCGCGGCAAAGGCAGCGTCATCAGACGGCCAAATTCGGGATGCGACGTCCCGTCGCCACACAACCGCAAACAATTCCAGGCGCTGGCCTGATTGCTGGTGACGACCGGGCGGTCGATCGCCTGTTCCATCCCGGGAACCGCGAGCGCTCCGCGCAATGCGGTGCAGGACACGAACAGTGCATCGGCCTGCGCATTCGTCGCCTCACGAGCCAGGTCGGCGATCGCTGCCGGCGCAATGCGCGCCATCTCGCGATCGTCCTCGAAGCCGAGGCAGGTGAAGCTGACGATCTCAAAGCCGCGCTCGGCGAAATACGTCGCCATCGGTCTGGAGGTTTCTACGGTGTAAGGGGTGAGGATGCTGATCTTCTTGGCACCCAGCGCCTTCAGCCCGCGCACGCCTGCCATGGGCGGCGTGACCACAGGAACACCCGGCTTGGCAGACTGGATCGCCGCCTCGATCTCGGCGTCGCCAATCACCACCGAGGCCGAGGTGCAGGAGTAGCAGATCGCGTCGAGCGGCTCGTCTGGCAGGATCAGCGCGGCGCCCGCCGCCAGCTCCGGCTGCATCTTGCGAAGGTTTTCCGGCGTCGTCGGATTCTTGTAGGGAATGCGCGCGACATAGACGCCGATGCGCTCGCTCGCCACCATGCGGCGGAAATCCGGTTCGCTGGTGTGGTCGGTGGCAAGGATGATCAGGCCGACGCACTTTTCCAGCGGGCGCGCATCGAGCGCCGGCCTTGTCGGCATCAGCCTGATTTCGGGCAGCGGTTTCATCTTGAGAATTACCTTTCGATCTTGCCGTAGCGATGTTCCAGCCAGCGCAGCAGCACGACCGAGAAGAGGCTGATGACGAGGAAGAAAGCGCCGACCAGCGTGATCGGCTCAATGTAGCGATAGTAGGTGTTGGCGACGCTCTTTGCCTGGTTCATCAGCTCCAGCACGGTGATTGCCGATAGCAGCGGTGTCTCCTTGAACATCGCGATGAAATAATTGGCCAGCGCCGGGATCATCGGTGGGATCGCTTGCGGAATGATGATGTTGGTCCAGGTCTGCGTGGCGCTCAGATTGCAGGCCTTGGCCGCCTCCCACTGGCCGCGCGGCACGTTGTCGATGCCGGCGCGATAGACTTCCGCCGTGTAGGTGCCGTAGTGCAGGCCGAGCCCGATGACGCCGGCGACCAGCGGCGGCAACAGGATGCCGAAATCCGGCAGCACGTAGAAGATGAAATAGAGCTGCACCAGAAGCGGCGTGCCGCGGATGAATTCGGCCGCCCAACCAACGGTGCGCGACAGCGCCTTGTTGGGCGAGCGTCGTGCTAGCGCGATGCCCAGACCCACGACAGCGGCCAGCACGGAGCCGAGCAGCGTTGCCAGGATGGTGATCTTCACGCCCTGGATCAGCGTCGGCAGGATCTCCCAGACGAAGTTCCAGTCCCAATCCATCAGACGCGCACCCCGTCGAGGCCGCGCGCCATGCGGCGTTCCAATGAACGCACGCCCCAAGAGATGATCAGCGCCAGGGCGAAATAGATGATCAGGATGGTGGTGAACGGCGCCAGCGTGTTACCGGTCTGCGAGCGCACGACCTGCGCCTGAAAGGTGAGATCGGCGAGCGAGATCAGCGACACCACGGAGGTCGCCTTGAGCAGTTCGATGGCATTGTTGCCGAAGGTCGGCAGCATGACCAGCAGCGCCTGCGGCAGGATGACATGGCGCATGCCTTGCCAGCGGCCGAGGTTGAGCGCGATGCAGGCCTCATATTGTTCGCGGCCGACCGACTGGATGGCGCCGCGTACCACCTCGGCCGCATAGGCGCCGACATTGAGGCCCAGCGCCAGCACACCCGCCTGCAGGGGGGTCAGTTCGAGGCCGATCAACGGCAACACGAAATAGGCAAAGAACAGCTGCACGAAGATCGAGGTGCCGCGGAAGAATTCTATATAGGCGGTGGCCAGCCAGCGCAGCGCAAAGAAGCGCGACACGCGGCCCATGCCGGCGAGGAAGGCCATGATCAGGGCGAGCACCGACCCCATCAGCGTCAGCTCGATGGTGACAAGCGCTCCCTGCAATATCAGGCCGAGGTAGCCGGACCACTGGGTCATTCGGGTTCCAACGTTGGCGGTTAGCTTCCTTCTCCCCGTTCACGGAGAGAAGATGCCAGTCCACCCTCCGAAGCTGCAGCGCAGCTGCTGCGGAGGACGGGCAGGCAGATGAGGGGCAGCGCTAGCATAACAGAACTTGGCGCCGCCCCTCATCCGGCCCTTCGGGCCACCTTCTCCCCGTTGAACGGGGAGAAGGAAAAATCACTTCGCCGCGCAGAGCTTGTCCCGCGTGGTCGACATCGCGGCTGCGGCCGAGAAGCCGTAGGGCTCGACGATCTTGGCGAACTCGCCGGATTTCTTCAGCTTGGCGAGCTCGACATCGAAGGCGTCGCGCAGGGCCTCATCGCCTTTCTTGAAGGCGGCGCCGTCGCAATAGACCGGCGCGCCGACCACCGGGGCGATGACTTCGAGGTTCGGATCGTTGGCTTTCTTGACGAGGTCGTTGATCGACAGGACGGGAAGCGAATAGGCATCGATGCGACCGTCCTGCAGCATCTTCAGGCCGCTCTGGCCGTCCGGCACGACGATGACGCGCTCGCGCGGCACGCCGGCGTTGAGCGCCAGCTTCTCCTCCGTGCCGCCACCGGGCGCGCCAATGGTGGCTGACGTGTCCTTGGCGACGTCCTCGTAGCTCTTGAAGCCCTTCGGATTGCCCTTCTTCACCAGCATCGCCTCGGCGTCGCACAGCACCGGCTCGGAATAGACGACCGCCGCGCAACGCTCCGGCTTCATGAACAGGCCGGCGGTGACGACGTCGAAGCGGCCGGCCTGCAGGCCGGGGATCATCGCGCCATATTCGGAGATCGAAGCGACGATGTCGGCAACACCGAGACGCTTGAAGACCTCGCGCGCCACGTCGGGCGCCGCACCCGAAACTTTGCCGTCGGCGGCGACCGCCGTATAGGGCGGCTCGTTGGCGATCGCGACGCGGGCAAAGCCCTGCGCCTTCAATTGCTCGAGCTTGCTGTCATCGGCCGAACCGGTGCTCGACGCGGCGAGCACCGCCGTCAGTGCGAGACCGGCGACGCCGGCCAGAATGCCAAGTTTCTTCATTGTTCCCAACTCCTTTGTTGTCTTCTTGGTTTTGTCTGGGGCGGTCTTCCGCCCCGCAAAGCGGTCAGACACGATGTCCGGCCGCGATGATCTTCTTCAGGAAGCCTTGCGTGCGCTCCTGCTTTGGATGGCGGAAAATCTCGTCTGGTTTGCCCTCTTCGACGATCTTGCCGCGGTCGAAGAACAGCACGCGGTCGGCGAAGTCGTGGGCAAAGCCCATCTCGTGGGTGACCAGCAGCATGGTCATGTCGGTCTCTGCGGCGAGCTTGCGCATGACATTCATCACCTCCTCGACCAGCTCCGGATCGAGGGCCGACGTCACCTCGTCGAACAGCATGATCTTCGGCGACAATGCCAGCGCACGGGCAATCGCCACGCGCTGCTTCTGGCCGCCGGACAGCTGCGCCGGCATCGACTTCGCCTTGTCAGCCATGCCGACCATGTCGAGCAGTTCCATGGCCCGCTTTTCAGCGGCGGCGCGAGGCGTGCCCTTGGTCAGCATCGGCGCCAGCGTGACGTTATCCATGACGCATTTGTGCGGAAACAGATTGAACAGCTGGAAGACCATGCCGATCTTCTGCCGCATCTTGGTCAGGTGCCGCTCGTCGGCGGGCAGCAGCTGGCCATTGCGCTCCATGTGGTAGAGCTGCTCGCCATCGATCTGGATATGGCCGCCGTCGATCTTCTCCAGCGTCATCAGGATGCGCAGGATCGTCGTCTTGCCCGAGCCGGACGGGCCGATCAGCGCCAGCTTCTCGCCGGGCATGACCTGCATCGACAGGCCGTCCAGTACCTTGAACGAGCCGAAGCTCTTCGAAATGGCGTCGACCTTGATGATGGGTGAGGACAAATGAATTTCCCCTGCTGGAGAAGCCTGTGCCCTTAACGATGCGGAACGCGCCAAATCATGTCAATTGGGAAAATAAAATCATGACAATATTTCCGGCACTGCATGATTCCAGAGCAATTCCCGCTTAGATTGCGAGCAGCAGATGCTCCGGATCGCCAAGCAGCAACTTGGTGACAACGCCGAGGCCGGCGCGCAGTTCCCCCTCGGTGGTCGAGCCGAGCGAGATGCGCACCGCCGGATGCCAGGGCGCATCCGAGATGCGGAAGGAGGTGCCGGGCGCGATCGCCACGCCTTGCAGGCGGGCCTGGGCGACGAAGCTTTCCTCGGCACGGTCCGCGGGCAGTTGCAACCAGACATGCAGCCCGTCGCGCCTGGCGCGATAACCAACCCCGCCCAGCACCTCGGCTGCGATGTCCTGGCGGCGGCGCAATGCCGCGCGCTGCCAGCGAACGAGTTCCATCGCCGTGCCGTCGGTCACCCATTTGGTGGCGATCTCGGCCACCAGCGGCGTCGCCATCCAGTTCGACACCAGATGCCGGTTGGCAACGGCGGCGACATAGCGGTCGGGCGCCGCGAGATAGCCGATGCGCAGGCCAGGTACGGTGATCTTGGTGAAGGAAGTGACGTAGAGCGTGCGCTCCGGCGCAAAGGCGGCGACCGGCGGCGGCCGGTCCTCGACCAGCGGACCCAGCACATCGTTCTCGATGATGGCGATGTCGTGCTTGCGCGCGACCGCGGCGATCTCTTCGCGCCGCCGAGCGTCCATCAGCGTCGCCGTCGGGTTGATCACCGACGGTTGCACGAATACCGCGCGAATGTCGGTGAGCCGGCAGACCTCGTTCAACGCCTCCGGGATCAGGCCATTGCCGTCGATCGGCAGGCCTTCCAGGTTGAAGCCGAGATAGCGCGCCAGCGGCACCAGCGTGTGGTGGCCGATAGCCTCGGTGGCGACAGTCGATCCCGGCGGCGCAACGCTCATCAGCGCCACGGTCATCCCGGCGGTCGCGCCATTGGTCAGGCTGATATTCTGTGCGGAGGTGTCGAGCCCACACAGTTTCAGCCATTCGACAGCCACCGCGCGGTGACGCGGGAACACCATGTTGGGCCGGAACGACAACGCCGAACTGGATGGCAGGTTTTCGGCCAGCCAGCCCAGCGCCTGCTTCAGCCGCTCCAAATGCATCGGCTCGCAGACCGGCTTCAGGATTGACAGATCGATGACCTCGCCGAGGCGCTCCGGCAGATAGGGCGGCTCCGGGTCGCGGCGCTGCGTCTGGACAAAGCTGCCACGGCCGATCTCGCCCGAAATCAGGCCGCGCCGGATCAGTTCTTCGTAGGCGCGGCTGACCGTCTGCACCGACAGTTTTAAATCGTCTGCCAGCCTTCGATGCGTTGGAAGCCGCGCGCCGTTGGCCAGCCGCCCGTCATGAATGGCGCGGGCGAACTGGTCGGCCAGCGTTTGATAGGCTGGCCGGCGGATGAGCGCAGGGTCGGGTTGCCATAATGTCATGACTTAATAGAGATCGAAATCAGTGCAATTGACAATCGAAATAATGCGCCGTCATGGTGATGCCGACAAAAAGCGGACGCCGATGACATCGAAACTCGACGCGGTCGACCTCAGGATACTCGACGCCATCCAGCGCGACGGGCGCATCACCAAGCTGGCGCTGGCCGAACAGGTCGGGCTGTCGCCGACGCCGTGCTGGATGCGGCTGCGCAAGCTGGAGAAGGCAGGCATCGTCTCGGGCTACCACGCCAGGATCGCCATGCGCGTGGTGGCGCCGGTCGCCACCGTGTTGATGGAGGTGACGCTGGCCAGCCATCGCCAGGCCGATTTCGACCGCTTCGAACGCGTCATCCGCGACATCCCCGAAATCGTCGCCTGCTGGTCGGTGGGCGGCGGCGTCGACTATGTGGTCAAGGTGATGACGCGCGACATCGACGCCTATCAGCGGCTGGTCGACGACCTGCTGGAGCGCGAGATCGGCATCGACCGCTACTTCACCTACATCGTCACCAAGACGGTGAAGGACGAAATCGTGCTGCCGATAGCCGATCTGCTGCCGGCGTCGGCATAAGCCCGGAGAGAATGTCTGTCGGGACGGCACAATAGAGAGAGTCTCTCTCCTTCAGGGCGTCGAAACAGTCTCTCTGTCTGCATGTGACGGATAGTCTTCCCGCATCGTCCGAACCGGGAGGCCTCGACCATGTCCGCGCATTTTGCCCGCTCGCATCGCCATGAGGCGCTCGACCGCCTCTCCGACCGCCGGCTGCTGCGCGAGCTTGCCTATGTCGATGGGCATTGGACCGCGAGCGAAGCGGCCGAAAGCTTTGAAGTCACCGATCCGGCCACAGGCGCGACGGTCGCGTTTGTCGCCGCGCTCGATGCGCAGCAAACGACAAGGGCAATCGGTGCCGCCGCGCGTGCCTTCCCGGCTTGGCGGTCACTGCTGCCGCAGGAGCGGTCCAGAATTCTGCGAAAATGGTTCGAGCTGATCGTTGCAGCCAAGGATGATCTGGCCCTGCTGATGACACTGGAACAGGGCAAGCCGCTGCAGGATTCGTTTGGCGAAATCGACTACGCCGCCTCCTTCGTCGAGTGGTATGCCGAAGAGGCAAAGCGCCTCAACGCCGAGAGCGTCACCAGCCATCTGCCCAAAGCGGAAATGATGGTGCGACGAGAGCCGCTCGGCGTTGTCGGCGTCGTCACGCCCTGGAATTTTCCGGCGGCGATGCTGACCCGCAAGGCGGCGGCCGCCCTTGCCGCCGGCTGCACCATCGTCGCGCATCCTTCATCCGAGACGCCGCTGTCGGCGCTGGCGCTGGCGGAACTTGGCGAGCGCGCCGGCATCCCCGCCGGTGTCTTCAACGTCATCACCGGAAAGGCTGCAACCATCGTCGGCCGCATGTGCGAAGACCCGCGCGTTCGCGCCATAAGCTTCACCGGCTCGACCGAGATCGGCCGGCTGATCGCGGCGCAAAGCGCGCCGACGATGAAGCGGCTGGTGATGGAGCTTGGGGGCCACGCGCCGCTGATCGTCTTTGCCGATACCGATCTGGACAAGGCGGTGAGCATCGCCATCGATGCCAAATTCGCCACCTCCGGCCAGGACTGCCTCGCCGCCAACCGCATCTATGTCCAGCGCCCGATCTACGATCGCTTCTGCGCCGCTTTTGCCAGGCGTATCGAGGCGCTGCGCACCGGCAACGGCCTTACCGACAAGATCGACATCGGGCCGCTGATGCATGAGCGTGCCGTCGCAAGGGTCGAAGAGCAGGTCGCCCATGCCATCGCTCGTGGCGCGCGCTGTCTCACCGGCGGCAAGCGGCATCAGGCCGGGCCGCTGTTCTACCAGCCGACGCTGCTGGCCGATGTCAGCGACGAAGCGCTGATCATGCGCGAGGAGACCTTTGGGCCGGTCGCCGCCGTCACGCCGTTCGACAGTGAGGACGAAGTGATCGCCCGTGCCAACGCCACAGAATATGGCCTGGTTGCCTATGTCGTTACCGAGAACGGCGCCCGCCAGCAGCGCCTGGGCCGCGCGCTCGACTACGGCATGGTCGCTATCAACCGCGTCAAGATCACCGGCGCGCCGATCCCATTCGGCGGCGTCAAGCAATCCGGCATCGGCCGCGAAGGCTCGCGCCATGGGCTCGAAGCTTTCGCCGATCTGAAGTACCTCTGCCTGGACGTCGCATAAGTCCGTCCGGCCATCTCTCAAGGAGTCAAAAAATGCTCGACCAATCCAACGAACTCAATGCCTGGGATCGCGACCACTTCTTCCATCCTTCGACCCATATGGGCACGCATGCGCGGGGTGAATCGCCGACCCGCATCATGGCCGGCGGCGAAGGCGTCACCGTCTGGGACAACAATGGCAGGAAGAGCATCGATGCCTTTGCCGGTCTCTATTGCGTCAATGTCGGCTATGGCCGCCAGAAGATCGCCGACGCGATCGCCACCCAGGCGAAGAACCTCGCCTACTACCACGCCTATGTCGGCCACGGGACCGAGGCCTCGATCACGCTGGCCAAGATGATCATCGACCGCGCGCCGAAGGGCATGTCGAGGGTCTATTTCGGCCTCTCGGGTTCGGATGCCAACGAGACCAACATCAAGCTGATCTGGTACTACAACAACGTGCTTGGGCGGCCGGAGAAGAAGAAGATCATCTCGCGCTGGCGCGGCTATCACGGTTCGGGCGTGATGACGGGATCACTGACCGGGCTCGACCTGTTCCATAACGCCTTCGACCTGCCGCGCGCGCCGGTCCTGCACACCGAAGCGCCCTACTATTTCCGCCGCGCCGACCGCTCGATGAGCGAGGAGCAGTTCTCGCAGCATTGCGCCGACAGACTGGAAGAGATGATCCTGGCCGAAGGTCCCGAAACCGTCGCCGCCTTCATCGGCGAGCCGATCCTCGGTACTGGCGGCATCGTGCCGCCGCCGGCCGGCTACTGGGAGAAGATCCAGGCGGTGCTGAAGAAGTATGACGTGCTGCTGGTCGCCGACGAGGTGGTGACGGGCTTCGGCCGTCTGGGCACCATGTTCGGCTCCGACCATTACGGCATCAAGCCAGACCTCATCACCATCGCCAAGGGGCTGACCTCGGCCTACGCGCCGCTGTCGGGCGTCATCGTTGCCGACAAGATGTGGCAGGTGCTGGTGCAGGGCTCCGACAAGCTCGGTTCGCTCGGCCATGGCTGGACCTATGCCGCGCATCCGATCTGCGTCGCCGCAGGTGTCGCCAATCTCGAACTGATCGACGAACTGGACCTGGTGACGAACGCCGGTGAGACCGGCGCTTATTTCCGCGCCGAACTGACCAAGGCTGTCGGCGGGCACAGACACGTCGGCGACGTGCGCGGCGATGGCATGCTGGCGGCGGTCGAATTTGTCGCCGACAAGGACGACCGGGTGTTCTTCGACGCCTCGCTCAAGATCGGGCCGCAAGTGGCGACAGCACTTGCCGCCAGCGGCGTCATCGGCCGCGCCATGCCGCAGGGCGACATACTAGGCTTCGCGCCGCCGCTCTGCCTGACGCGTGAGGAAGCCGACATCGTCGTTTCGAAAACCGCCGATGCCGTCAACAGCGTGTTTTCCAATCTCTGAGATCGACCCATGAATGCCATGACCAAGACCCTCCCCGCCACCATGGCCGCCGTGCTGCTCACCGGGCATGGCGGACCGGAAAAGCTCGTCTATCGCAGCGATGTGAAAGTGCCTGTGCCTGCCGCCGGCGAGGTGCTGGTTAAGGTCAGCGCTTGCGGTATGAACAACACCGATGTCTGGGTACGCCAGGGCGCCTATGGCACGGAGGAGGACGCTGCCGCCGTGTCGACGTGGCGGCGGCAAGGCAACACGCTTACCTTCCCGCGCATCCAGGGCACCGACACGGTCGGCACCATCGCTGCCGTCGGCGAAGGCGTTTCCCCGGGCCGTATCGGCGAACGGGTAATGGTCGATTTTTCGATCTACAACCGCGACGACGATTCCCTCGCCGACATTGACTATATGGGCCACGGTCGCGACGGCGGGTACGCCGAGTACCAGACGGTGCCGGGCGAGAATGCGCATTTCGTCGATACTGACATGAGCGACGTCGAACTCGCCACCTTCTGCTGCGCCTACCTCACCGGCGAACAGATGCTGGAGCGCGCCGGGCTGAAAGCCGGCGAACGCGTGCTGGTCACCGGCGCCTCGGGCGGCGTCGGTTCCGGCATCGTGCAGCTGGCGCGGGCGCGCGGCGCCATTCCCTATGCGGTCGTCGGCAAGGGCAAGGAGCAGGCGGTGCGCGACATCGGCGCCGAAGCGGTCATTACCCGTGGGGTTGCCGATCTTCCCGCCGCCGTGAATGAAGCCACTGGCGACCAGCCGATCGATGTGGTCGCCGATCTCGTCGGCGGCGCGATCTTCAACGACCTGCTGCGCATCCTGCGACCTGAAGGCCGGTACACCACCGCCGGCGCCATCGCCGGCCCGGTCGTGCAGCTCGATCTCAGGACCATGTATCTCAAGCAGCTGCAACTGCACGGATCGAGCCAGGGCACGCGCGCCGACTTCCGCCGCATCATTGGATACATCGAAGCGAAGAAAATCCGGCCGCTGGTCGGCGGCGTCTACAGGCTCTCCGATTTTCACAAGGCGCAGGCAGACTTTATTGCCAAGGACTTCGTCGGCAAGCTGGTGATCGTGCCGGACGCCATGTGGAACCCGAATATCCGCACATAACGCCCCTACGTCAGAGCTCGTCGTAAACGGCATCATCAACACCTTGCGGCGTGGAGTCGTCGAAACCCAGCATGCGGTTGGTGACGTAGCCGAATCCGACACCGGCGCCGGGATCGGCAAAACCGAGGGCGCCGCCCCAGCCGCCATCGCAGCGACGCGCGGCTGGCATAGGCGGCGTCGTCGAGTTGAAAGCCGGCGGCGAATTGTCGGCGCTTGAGACATAGCGCGCATGAGGCGAACCGGAATCATCGCAACGAATGCAATCCACAGGCCGGCAACCAGACCCTGCATCTTGACAGACGAGGCGAAAGCCAAAAGAGTGAAACCGGTTTCACTGGGGACCGCCGGTGCATTTCGATCTGTCCATTCTGCTCCCGCATCTGGGTTTTCTGGCGCGCGGCGCCGAACTTACGGCGGCGGCTTGCGCGCTGTCGCTGGTGGGAAGCGTCGTCATGGGCGCGTTGGTGGCGATCGCACGCACCTCCGCCTCGGCACTGCTTCGACGGATCGCCTTCGTCTACGTCGATCTCTTCCGCAATGTGCCGTTCATCGTCCAGCTGTTCTTCTTCTATTACGGCCTGCCCGAGCTCGGCATTTACATCGACGCCTTCACCACCGGCGTCGTGGCGCTTTCCATTGCCGGCGGCGCCTATGCCTCCGACATCATTCGAGCCGGCATCCTCGCCATCGACCAGGGCATCATCGACGCCGCTGAAGTGAGCGGCCTGTCCAGGCGCAAGATCTTTACCCGCATCGTGCTGCCGATTGCGCTGCGCACCTCCGTGCGACCGCTCGGATCCGTGCTCATCAACATGATCCTTACGTCCTCGATCCTCTCGACCATCACGCTCAACGATCTCACCGGCTCAGCCCAGATCGTGGTCTCGCAGACCTATCGGCCCTTCGAGGTCTATGTGGTGCTGCTCTGTGCCTATGCGGCCCTGACTTATCTGGTTTCGCTGGGCGTCACCCTGCTCCACCGCCATCTCAATCGGGACATGATGGAGGCGGTCGGCTGATGCGGTTCAGCGATTTCACCTCCTACGACCTGATCCTGCTGGCGCAAGGTCTCGGCACCAACGTCGCGCTGTTTCTCGTCACCTCTCTGATCGGACTGCTGATTGGCCTGAGCTGGGCGCTGGTGCGGTTCTACCGTGTGCCGGTTCTGGCCCAGGTCGTCACCTTCCTGTCGGAGCTGTTGAAGAACTCGCCGGTGTTGGTGCAGCTGTTCCTGGTGTTCTTCGGCCTGCCGGCGCTGTTGCATATAAGGGTGACGCCGGTCACCGCAGCGACCATCACTCTGTCGGCGAACACCGTGGCATTCGTCTATGTCATCGCGGTCTCGGCGATCGAGTCGATCGAACGCGAGCAGGTCGAGGCCGCGCGTGTCTTCGGCCTGACCCGGTGGCAGGTCCTGCGCCATATCGTTTCGCCCCAGGCTGCCGCCTTCGCGGTCGGCCCGCTCGTCGCGCTGCTGGTCAACCAGCTTCAGGTGACGTCGCTGATTTCTGTCATCGGCGTCGTCGACCTGACCAAGATTGGCCACATCCTCAACATGCGAACCTTGAAGCCGTTCGTGGTCTGGACCGTCGTCGGGCTGCTCTACTATGGCGCGGCAAAGCTGGTCGCCCTGCTTGGCGAGCGTCTTGAAAACCGCCTGCGGGCGCACAGCGCCTGGCGGGGGCTTTAACATGCTCAAGATCGAAAACGTGCACAAAGCGTTCGGCGAGGTCACTGTGCTGGACGGCGTCGACCTGACGATCGCGCCCGGCGAAGTGGTCTCGATCCTCGGGTCGTCGGGGTCCGGCAAGTCGACACTGATCCGTTGCATCAACGGCCTCGAAAAGCTGAAGTCGGGCCGCATCACGGTCGACGATTTCGATGTCAGCAAGCCGAAGGAGCTGGCCGAGGCGCGCAAGCGCTCAGGCACCGTCTTCCAGCTGTTCAACCTCTATCCGCATATGAGCGCGCTTCAGAACATTACGCTCGCCCCGATCGAGGTGCTGAAGATGCCGCGCCCTGAGGCCGAGGCGCTGGCGCGCAAGCTGCTCGAGTCCGTCGGCCTCGCCGATCGGGCCAACGCCTACCCGGCGCAGTTGTCGGGCGGGCAGCGCCAGCGTGTCGGCATCTGCCGGGCGCTCGCCATGCAGCCGCGCTATCTGCTGCTCGATGAAGTGACCAGCGCGCTCGACCCGGAAATGACTTCCGAGGTGCTGGCCATCCTGGCAAAGCTCGCCGCGCAAGGCACGACGATGCTGTTCGTCACCCACGAGATCGAATTCGCGCGCGAGATTTCCAACCGCATCGTCTTCCTCGACAAGGGCAGGCTGGTGGTCGATCTGCCAACGGATCGTTTCTTCGCCGCGGACGGCGGCCGGGCGCAGCCGCGGGTTGCGCAGTTTCTCTCCAAGATGCGCAAGGACTAGGAATGCTGCTGTTAGCCAACAACGAAGCATGGCCGGGATTCGAAACCTCGGTGCAAATGCTGCGCGATGGCGCCGTCAGCCTGGACGCGATGGTTGCCGGCATCGGCATGGTGGAGAAAGAGGTCAAGGTTCGCAGCGTCGGTTATGGCGGCTGGCCGAACATGCTGGGCGAGATGGAGTTCGACGCCGGCGTCATGGACGGCAATACAAGAGAGGTCGGTTCAGTCGGCGCCGTGCCAAGGACCTTGGCGGTCGCTGCCCTGGCGCAGCAGGTAATGAAGCGCCTGCCGCATGTGATGCTGACCGGCGAAGGGGCGCGGCGCTTTGCCAGCGAAATCGGTTTTGCCGAAGACGAAGTCTTGTTCGAGGACAGCAAGCGCGTCTGGTGGGAGCGGCTGCAACAGGAACTCACACCGCAACAGCTGGCGAAATTCCCCGATATCGATCTGGCGCCGCTCAGCCGTACTATCACCGATCCCGAGCGGGTCCGCGACACCACCGTCTTCCTGTCGGCGGATGCGCGGCGCGGCGTCCATGCCGCGAGTTCGACCTCGGGCTGGGCGTGGAAATATCCGGGCCGGCTCGGCGATTCTCCCATTCCCGGCGCAGGCTTTTACGCCGACAGCCGCTATGGCGCGGCGGCGTGCACCCATACCGGCGAGATGACGATGCGCTGCGCCACCGCACGGACCGTCGTGCTGGCCATGAAGCTTGGCCGATCCCTGTCGGATGCGGTCGCGCTGGCGGTCGAGGAACTGGCTGAACTCGACACCGGCTTCCTGGCCGGAGTGGTCATCCACGCCGTCGACGCCGAGCAGAACCACGAGGTGGTGAATTTCAGATGCGAGGGCGAGGTCCGCTACTGGCTCTGGAAGGATTCCATGCCCGCACCCGAATTGCGGGCAGCAAAACGTGTCACTAGAAAATAAGGAGAGGAACCATGAAAACCGTACTGCGTGCCTTCGCCGCGCTGGCCATCGTGGCCGGTTCGGCTTTTCCGGCCCTTGCCGGCATGATTGACGACATCCGCTCACGCGGCACCATTCGCATCGGCGTATCGCTCGGCGGCGAGCCGATCGGCTTTCGCGATGCACAAAACAACCCTGTCGGCTACGATGTCGATGTCGCGACGCTGCTGGCGCAAAAGCTCGGGGTGCCGGTCGAGTTCGTCGACGTCTCGGGCGATGCCCGTATTTCCATGCTGGTGTCGGGACAGATCGATGTCGCGGTCGCAAACACCTCGGCAACGCTCGAGCGGGCCAAGACCGTCAACTTCACCATCCCCTACAACCGGGCCGGGCTGCGCGTCATCGTCCAGAAGGATGCCGGGATAACCGACCTCAAGGGGCTCGCCGGCAAGAAGGTTGTCGTCGGCCGCGGCACCACGGGCGAAACCTTCCTCAAGGCGGCCGTGCCGGAAGCAGAGCTCGTCTATGTCGACCAGTTCGCGCCCGACGGGGTTCTGCAGCTGCAACAGAAGCGCGTCGATGCGGCGATCGAGGATTCCTCGCTGCTCGATTACCTCGCGACCAAGACACCGAGCCTGGTGACGCTGCCTGGCCTCTATTCCAACGATCCGATCGGCATCGCGGTCGCCAAGGGTGATCCCGAATTCGTCCGCTGGCTCGACATGTTCGTGTCCGACTTCATCCAGTCGGGCACCTATGAGACGACCTACAAGAAGTGGTGGGGGCCGGACTCCAACCCGCCGGCGCTCAACCCGCTGTGGTGACACCCACTACCGGTAACCGATCGGCGCACACTCGAGGCGCCGTCGCAACGATCGCCGATGTCGCGCGGCTGGCAGGCGTGTCGCGTGCCGCGGCCAGCCGTGCGCTGTCGAGCGGACCGCGACCGGTCTCGGCGGACAAACGCGAACGTGTCGTGCAGGCCGCCGCGCAGCTAGGCTACAAACCCAATCTCCTGGCGCAAAGCCTGACCACCAAGACCGTCAATCTGGTTGCCGTCGTGGTCAACCACATTCACGACCTTTCAGATCTCGACCTGTTCGACCGGCTGCTCGACGCAATCCAGTCGATCGGCAAGCAGGTCATCCTCATCCGCATCGGCTCGGCGGACGGGGTCGAGGATTTTCTGCGCAATGGCGTTGCCTATCATGTCGATGCCGCCGTGGTGTTCTCCGACTTTGCCGATGCAGCGACGGTGCGGCGCATGTTTCGCTCGGACCTGGTCATCATGCTGAACGGACTGCATGACGATCTGTCACCCACCGTCATTCCCGATGAATGCGTCGGCATCGCCGAGGCCGTGGCGGATGCGGCGGCCAAGCGCGCGCGCACGGCCAGCCTGCTGACCGGCCGTTCGTCCTCGCGGGTCGAACAGCTGCGCATCGGCCACTACCTCGAAGCGTTCCGGCATCATGGAATTGAACTGCTGCAGACGGTCCAGGGAGACTATTCCTACGAGTCGGGCTATGCGGCAGCCGCCGGCCTGACGGGACGCGGCTGTCCCGATGCGGTCTTTTGTACGTCCGACGCGATGGCCATGGGTGTTCTGGATGTCTGCCGGGCGGATTTCCCCGATAACCGGCCCAGCCGCTTCCGCCTCTATGGCTTCGACAATGTGTCCCTGACCAATTTCGACGCCTACCCGATATCGTCAATCGGCTACGACAAATCAGACTATGTGGGTCATATCGTCGGCGCCCTCTCCAATCCGCAGGTCTTCATGCCCGGCCAGCCGCCTGTCGTTATATTGACCCGGCTGATTTCGCGCTTGACCGCGTAACTAGCGCCGATGTTGGACTGCTTGTCCGGCGTCGATCTCCCAGAGATCGAACGGAGATCGCGCCGGACAATGTACCGGCGCCTACTGCAATTTCGCCTGCAGCGCGTTGACGTCGTCGGTTGTCATTTCACCGTCGGTCGTCACCTTGCCGTCGACGATCTTCCACAGCCGGAACGGACCGGTGATGTCGCCATATTTGTCGAAGCTGACCGGACCGATGACGCCTTCATAGCGGATCGGCTTGCCGTCCTTGATCAGGCCGAGCGCCTTGGCGAACTCGTCCTTGCCGGCATAGATCGGTGTGCCGGCAGGATCGACCGCCTTGTACATGGCATCCTTGATCTTGGCTGGATCCTCGGAGCCGGCAATGGCAATGGCGAGGCCGACAATGGCGCCGGCATCATAGGAACGGTCGGCTGCCGGGTTCGACGGTTCGATGCCCGAAAACTCCTTGTAGTTTTTCAGGAAATAGTCGGTGGATGCCGTCGGGCTGGTGCCGGAAGAGGTACCATAGGCATCCTTCAGATAATCGGCGCCGACGGATTCGATGAAGTCCGGGCTGTTCATACCGTCATTGAGCAGGAATTTCTGCACGCCGCCCTGCGATATCCAGGTGCGGGCGACCGTTGCGCCGTCGACCGGCGTGCTGACGAGGTAAAGTCCGTCCGGCTCGCCTCCCATCGCCGCCGTCACTTCCGAAGCATAGCTCGACTGCTTTTCATTATAGGGCGTGTCGGAGACGATGGTGCCGCCGAGCGCTTTGTAGGCACGCGAGAATTCGGCCACCATGTTGACGCCGAAGTCGTTGTTGACATGGATGATCGACAGTTTCTTGAAGCCCTTGTCGATGGCGTATTTGGCGGCGGCCACGCCTTGCAGCGCATCCGACGTGATGGTGCGGAAGAAGATGCCGTTGGTCTTGCCGTCGCGGCCAAGGGCGGTCAGCGTCGGCGAGGACGAAGCCGGCGACACCTGCACGATCTTGGCCGGCCCGGTGACCGAGGTCAAAATCGGGATCGACACCGAGGAGATGATGCCGCCGATGATCACCGGCACCTTCTTGACCTGTACCAGCTGGGTCGCGGCATCGACCGCGATATTGCCCTGGCTCTGGCTGTCGCGCGTGTCGGTTGCGAGATCGCAGCCGCGTACGCCACCGGCTTCATTGATGTCGCGGAAGGCCATTTCGACGGACTTCGCGCCGGCCTGGCCGTATTCGCCGGCCGGACCGGTGAGCTCCATGACCAGGCCGACGGTGATCTTGCAGTCCGCTGCGTGTGCGGCGCCGGCCATCGTCACGAGAGCCAGTGCTGTGGTGATTTGAAGTATCGTCTTCTTCATTGCCGTTCCCCTTTTCTTGTTTGAACTTTTGCCTGTTCAGCCTTCCGGCGCCTGCAGCCAGGTCTCATGCAGATGCCGCCATTCGACGCCGTTTGGTGCCGATGAACTGGTGGTGAAGACCGCACTGGACTGCCGGCGACTGTGTTTGCCGGCGCGCAGTTGCGCCTCGATGTAGAAGATGACGATCGTGTCCGCGTCCTGCCAACCCGGCCTGATGTCCTCGATCGATATGGCAAAACCGTCGTCGCAAGTGGCGCGGCTTGTCCGGACATGATCTACGACCGCGTCGCGATCGAGGATCTGGCCATTCGGCGCCACCATGGTGAGGCCTTCGCCCATGACAGCCTCGAAGCGGCCGAACTCCACAGCGTCGGCTCGCGCGGCGACAAACCAGTCGACGAAGAAGCGATGCAGGTCGATGATTTCAGCGCTGGCACGCGAAAAAAGGGAAGGCTCTCCGCTCATTTCTTCCCCGCATTGAGGTTGTAATGCATGATCGAGCCGTGGCGGCCATGACGGTCGCGCTCCAGCGCGTAGACATCGCCCGCGAGGCCGGTGCCTTGTGCGATGGCGGCAGCAATCCGCGCGCGATCGTCGGCGTCGAGCGCGACGTCCATGATTTTCGTATTGGCCAGCGCATGTGCCTGGTTGCGCGCACCGACAATGACGGCCGCGACCTGCGGCTGCTCGAGCACCCATGCCGAGGCGATGGTGGCAATGTCGACGCCGTGGCGATCGCCGACCGCTTTCAGCGCCTTGAGCAGGGACTGGAACAGCTCCCAGCCGCCGAAGTCGTCGATGATCAGCTTGTATTTGACCAGCGAGCGGTTTTCGAGCGGCGTGGAGGGCTCGGCCACGCCAAGCCATTTGTCGCTGAGGAAGCCGCCCGCCACCGAGCCGTAGCAGAGGAAGCGGACACCGTTCTTAGCGGCAAGGCCCGCAAGGCTGTTTGCCGGCCGCTGGTCGAGCACTGAATATTGCAGTTGCTGGCTGACCAGCGGGATGCCCGCGGAGAGGATTTCGGCTAGCCTCGGCGTATCGAAATTGGTGGTGCCGAGATTGCGCACCTTGCCTTCCAGCCGAAGCTCGTCGAGCCAACCCATCGCCTCGACGTAACGAGGCTGGTCATAATCCCACCAGTGAAACTGCACGAGGTCGATCCGCTCGGTCTTGAGCCTGCGAAGCGACTGATCGACGATGCCCCTGATGTAGTCGCGGCTGATGCCTGCCAGTCGTTCGAGGTCCGGCACCAGCTTGGTGTGCACCTTCATCCTGGCCGCAACATCGAGACCGCGCTCGCCGGCCAGCCGCAGGCGCGCGGCGCCGATCAGTTCCTCGACGCCGGTGTAGATGTCGGCGCAGTCATAGGTCCAGATGCCGGCATCGAAAGTGGCGATGAGGTCGGTCACCGCCTGGCTGCGGTCGACGGCGCCATGCCCGCCGGCAAGCTGCCAGCCACCGCGGATGACTCGCGAGATCGCATAGCCGGGGCTGAGTTCGATGGTCCTGGCGGTCATCCCTTGTCGGTCTCCTTCGGCAGCGGCACGGCCGTGGTTTCGGCATGGCTGAACCGCCGCTTGGCAAGCCTGACGATGCGGAGCCGGCTGGCGCAATTGGGATCGGGACAGGCGATCTCGGCATCCGAGGTCATCCAGTCATTTGCATGCGTCGGGCGCTGCTTTGCCGCCAGGAGCGGCAACACGGCCGAGATCGAATAGATCGAAAAACCCTGCCCTGCCGGCAGCGAGAGCATTTCGCCCTTGAGTTCGAAATAGTCGCCGGCCCTGGCGCCGCAATAGACCGGCTTGCCCTCGGGGATGACCGCTTCGACGCGCAGATCGAAGAGTTCGAAACTGTCGTCGGCCATTCAGGCCTCCACCAGGCTGAAGGTGATGTCACAGGCGCCGTTGCGGCGGATGACGCCGCAGGCGGCGGCAAACTGATCGCGCTCTCCGGCAAGCACTTGCGCGACCACGCTGCCGGCCAGCCAGCCGATCGGGAACAGCAGCCGCGCCCCCTGCCCGTAGTACAGGCCGATATCGAAGATGGCATTGGGATTGCCGCCCCACACGCGTGGCGGCACATAGGACAGCACGATATCGCCGGGCTGCGGCGTCACCGTTGCATTCTCCGGTGGCAAAGACTGGGCATAGGCCTGGCCGTGGAGATCGGCTGACGGAACCGGGCACGAGATTTCCGGTCCTGTCCACATCGCATGGATGCCTGGGATGATGCGTGGCTGCGCCAGATACGCCAGCAGGAAGGCGGCATTCTCCGGCGCCTTTTCGGGCAATAGCAGCGCCGTCACGGAAAGCTTCGAGCGTGGTTCTGTGATGCCGATGGCGGGCTTGGGCATGTCAGTCCTTCGCCGATTGAAGTTTGTCGCGCAGGAAGGCGAAGGGGCGGCTGATGTCGGCTACCAGCGCCTCGCGCGCCGCTTGCGCATCCTGTTTGGCAAGTGCCGCGACAATTCGACGATGATAGTGGGCGGTATCAACCTCGCCTGCCTCGGAGAAGGCATAGATGGCGACGCGGATGCAGGGACCCGATTGAAGCCAGAGGCTTTCGATCATCGGGATCAGCACAGCCGAGCCGCAGCAGCGGTAGATCTCAAAATGGAAGCTCTGGTTGAGCGTCGCTTCGCGATCGATATCCTTCTTGTGCTTCAGGGCCCGCATCTCGTCCCACTCGCCCAGCATGGCTTCGATCGATGCGATCTGGCGCGGGCTCATGCGCCTGGCGGCAAGCGCTATCGCTTCGCCTTCGATGAGGGAGCGGGCACGCAGGAGGTCGTCGATGCGCTCCAGCGTGATCGGCGGCACGCGCACGGAACGGTTGGGCAGCGCCTCCAGCGCCTTTTCCGTGATCAGCCGGCCGAGCGCTTCGCGTACCGGCATGGTCGAGGTGACCAGCGCATCGGCAAGACCACGGATGGTCAGCACCTGGTTTGGCTCGAAAAGGCCACCGATCAGAGCACGGCGCAACTCGGAATAGACGCGATCCTGCACCGTCTCGCGGCCGACCGGCGTAAGCTGGGCTGCGATCGTCTCGTTGTTCTTTTCGATGGCAGCCTTCTGCATTACCGGCATTTGCCCCGTTTTCGGCTTGCGAATGAAATTAAAGCCGAATAGCGTGATCAAAGCAAGTGTGATCACAAATCAAAAATCAGGAGGCGACAACGATCGTCTTCGGCCAGAGGGTTTGATGAGCGATGCAGCGGAGCGCCAAGGGCAGGAGACCCGTGCGCCAGTTCTGACGGCACGAAACGTCGTCAGGCGTTTTGGCGGCCTTGTCGCCGTCAACGATGTCTCGTTTGATGTCAAAGCGGGCGAAATCCTCGGCCTGATCGGGCCGAATGGCGCCGGCAAGACGACGATGTTCGATCTGTTGGCGGGCAGCATATTGCCAACCAGCGGCGATATCCTGCTCAATGGCACGCGCGTCTCCGGCGAAGCCGCTCATCTGCGTATCGGCCGTGGTCTTGGCCGCACCTTCCAGATCCCGCGCCCCCTGCCCAATCTGACGCTGATCGAAAACATCATGCTGGCGGCGCAGGGCCAAGCCGGCGAAAAATTGCTCGCCAACTTCGTCACGCCGTGGCGAGTGGCGGCACAGGAAAGAGCAGCCAGGGCAAAGGCACTCGAGCTGCTGGATTTGGTCACTCTCACCCATCTCGCGCACGAGCCGGCACGCGTGCTTTCCGGCGGCCAGCGCAAGCTGCTCGAACTCGCCCGCGTCATGATGGCCGATCCGGCGATCATCCTGCTCGACGAACCGGCCGCCGGCGTCAACGCGACGCTGCTCGAGATCATCATCGACCGCATCCGCGACATCAACGCGCACGGCATCACCTTTCTGCTGATCGAGCACAATATCGACATGGTGACGCGGCTCTGCCACCGCGTGCTGGTCATGGCGAGCGGCCAGTTGCTCAGCGAAGGCACGGCAGAGGAAGTCGCCCGCGACCCGCGCGTCATCGAGGCTTATCTCGGGGGCGCCACATGAACGAGACCGTCCTCGACGTGCGCAACCTCGAAGCCGGCTATGAGCTTGGCGTGCCGATCGTGCGCGGCGCCTCGATCACCGTCGGCAAGGGCGAGATCGTCGTCGTGCTCGGTCCCAACGGCGCCGGCAAGTCGAGCTTCATCAAGGCGATCGCCGGCCTTGTCCCGATCACCGGCGGCACCGTATTTCTGGACGGCAAGGACATCACCGCCGCTCCCGCGCACACCATGGTTCGGCTCGGCCTGGCCTTCGTACCGCAGACGGAGAACATCTTCCCGCTGATGTCGGTCGAGGACAATCTGAAGGTCGCCTGCGGCATCCTCGAGCGACGCGAAATCCCTGCCCGCATCGAGGAAATGTATGCGGCCTTCCCCGACCTCGTCCGCCAGCGCCGCACCGCCGCCGGCAATCTGTCGGGCGGACAGCGGCAGATGCTCGCCGTCGCACGTGCGCTGATCGTCCATCCTAAGGTGCTGCTGCTCGACGAGCCGTCGGCCGGCCTGTCGCCGAAATTCGTATCGATGGTGTTCGAGATGCTGGCCGGCATCCGCAGGTCCGGCGTCACCATCCTGCTGGTCGAACAGAACGCCAAGGCAGCGCTGGCCATCGGCGACCGCGCCTATGTGCTGGTCGAAGGCAAGGACCGGCACGAGGGTGTGGCGTCCGAATTGTGGAACGATCCTGTCGTCGCCGAACTCTATCTCGGCCAACGCCCGTCTCACGCCGGCAAGGAAGGCGCGGCATGAGCCTGCAATTTGTCGTCGATGGGTTGCTGACCGGCTCGATGATCGGACTTGGCGCCATCGGCGTGACGCTGACCTATTCGATCCTGCGCTTCTCGAATTTTGCCCATGGCGACTTCATGGCCTGGGGCACCTATGCGACGCTCGCCGTCGTCAGCGCCATCGGCGCGATGTTCGGCAAGGTGGCGCCCATTGGACCGCTGTCTTTCGGCTGGCCGCTGCTGGTTGCGCTGGTTGTCGGCATGACTTTCACCGCCCTGCTGGCGCTGTTGCTCGACAAGGTGCTGTTTTCGCGGCTTCGCTCGCAGGGGCAAGCCATCATCGTGGTGATGGCGAGCTTCGGCGCCTCGATGGCGCTGCGCAGCCTGCTCGAATTCACCTTCAGCTCACGGCCGACCTATTTCAGCCGCGCGATCCAGATCGCCATGCCGGTCGGCTTCGGCATCCGCATCACGCCCGATCAGATCGCGCTTCTGCTGCTGACCGCCGTGCTGGTGCTCGGCGTGCATCTGTTGATGACACGCACGCAGACCGGCCGCTCCATGCAGGCGCTGAGCCAGAATGCAGCGCTGGCCCGCATCGTCGGTATCGATGTTGCCTCCGTTGTGCGTGTCACCTGGATCATCGGCGGGGCGCTGGCCTGCGTGGCCGGCGTGATGATCGGCATTCTGGTGCAGATCCGCCCGTTCATGGGCTTCGACATGCTGCTGCCGATGTTTGCAGCAGCCATCCTCGGCGGCATCGGCAGCATTCCGGGCGCTGTGCTCGGCGGCTTGATCATCGGTCTTGCCGAAGCCGGTGCGGTGCAGCTGATCGGCGCCGAATGGCGCGCCGCAATCTCCTTCATCATCCTGATGGCGGTGCTGTTCGTTCGGCCGATCGGCCTGTTTGGTGTGAGGGAACGCTGATGGACCTGCTCGGCTACGGCGCCTTCTTCCTGACCACCGCACTGATCTTTTCGCTGGTCACACTGGGGCTCAATCTGCAGTGGGGGCTGACTGGCCTTTTCAATGTCGGCCTTGCCGGATTCGTCGCCATCGGCGCCTATACATCGGCGCTGCTGACGACCCCGGACGATGCCGCGCGCTTCGGCGGCTTCGGTCTGCCGATCCTGGTCGGCTGGGCGGGCGCCATGGTCGTCGGCGGTATCGCCGCAGCACTTACCGGCATGGCCACGCTGCGTCTGCGATCCGACTACCTGGCGATCACCACCTTCGGCGTCGCCGTCGTCGTGCAGCTGGTCGCGCTCAACGCGCAGAAACTCACCGGCGGCCCGTTCGGCATCGGTTTCATCCCGCGCCCGTTCGGCGGCCTTGCCGAAACGCCGCTGCTGTTCAACCTGTCGAACCTCGCCGTCGTTTCGGCTGTGACGCTGATCGCCTATCTCGCTCTGGAGCACCTGTCGCGCAGCCCCTGGGGCCGCGTGCTCAAGGCGCTGCGCGAGGACGAGCGAGCGGCGATTTCGCTGGGCAAGAGCGCGCGCTTCTACCGCGTCCAGGCCTTCGCCGTCGGCGGCGCTATCATGGCGCTGGCCGGCGCTTTGCAGGCGCATTTCACCGGCTTCATCGCGCCCGATAACTATCTGCCGATCCTGACCTTCCAGGTCTGGGTGATGCTGATCGTCGGCGGCTCGGGCAGCAATGCCGGCGCCGTTGCCGGCAGCATCCTGGTCTGGGCGATATGGGCGGGGTCGGGCACGCTGACCAGCGTGCTGTTTGCGCCCGAGCAGCAAGCACGCGCGGCCTCACTGCAGATCGTCGCCATCGGCGTCATGCTCTGCGTCATCCTGCTGATCCGGCCTAACGGATTGTTCGGCGACCGGCCGCGCCGACCGAAGCCCGGCACACAGACAAAGGCGGCGGCCAACGAGAACGAGGCCGGATCATGAATGCCATGATCCGGCAGCAAGCGTATGGCGTTTCGCTCTGGCATGCCGTCAGCCGCAACCGCCGCGACCGGGGCGCGCTGCAAGGCGGACTCGACGTCGATCTCGCGATTGTGGGCGGCGGCTTTTCCGGCCTGTCGACGGCATTGCATGCCTCTGAGAAAGGGCTTTCGGTCGCGGTCCTCGAAGCCGAATTCATCGCTTGGGGTGCGACCGGCCGGAATGCCGGCTTCGTCGTTCCGAACTTCGCCAAGCGGGATCCAGACGACATCATCGCCGAACTCGGACCCGAGCGCGGCGGGAGGCTGATCGATTTCGCCGCGGGAAGCGCTGACCTCGTCTTCGGCCTGATCAAGCGGCATGGCATCGAATGCGACGCTGTGCAGAACGGTTGGATCCAGCCGGCGCATTCGTCCGCCGCGCTGGAAAAGACGCGATCGCGCGCCGAGCAATGGGCGGCGCGGGGCAGGCCGACCGTAACGCTCGATGCCAAGGCGGTCACGACGCTCACCGGTATCGGCGGCTACGCCGGCGGTTGGATGGACAACTCGGGCGGCGTCCTCAATCCGGTCGAGTATGCGCGCGGCCTGGCCGACGCCGCGGAAAAGGTTGGCGCACGCATCTTCGAGCAGACGCGTGTCACTTCCATCGACCGCACGCCGGATGGCTGGGCCTTGAAGACTGCGTCCGGCACTGTGCGAGCGGGCAAGGTCTTGGTCGCCACCAACGCCTATGGTGGAGAGCTGAACCCGACACTGGCACGGACGTATATCCCGCTGAAAGTCTTCCAGATCGCCACTGCGCCGCTGTCGCGCGCCATACGCGCGCGCCTGATGCCCGGCGGCCAGGGCGTTGGCGACACCAGGCGCAACCTGTTCACGTGCCGCTGCGATGGCCAGAACCGGCTGATCAGCGGCGGCATGCATGTCGTCGGAGCCGGCGCCGAGACGCGGGTGCCGCAAACAATCTGGCGACGGCTCGCCAGGCATCTCGATTTGCCTGACCTGCCGCCGCTTGCCTACAGCTGGACAGGCGTGGCGGCGGTGGGGCCGGATTTCCTGCCGCGTCTCATCGACCTCGGCCCAGGCCTGATCGCAGGCTTCGCCTGCAACGGCCGCGGCATCGCCATGACCACGGCAATGGGCAAGGTGCTGGCCAACTGGGCGAGCGGAACGGACGCCCGCGATCTGCCGCTCCCCTTCGCGCCGCCAGCGCCGATCCCGCTGCACAAGCTCGTGCGCTATGCACCGAATATGCTGCTCCCCTGGAGCATCCTGCGCGACCGGCTGGATTAGACAGCCACCACCTTCCGCAATCGATGACCATGGTGGCCCAAGAGGATATCGTCAGATCCAGCCGCACCTACTCCGCAGCCTGAACCCGATTGGCCTGGATGACCGCCCGGATCTCGGACCGGCAGGAGCCGCAATTTGTGCCGGCCTTCAGGGCGCCGCCTACGGCTTCGACTGTCGTGCACCCGGCCGCCACTGCCGCCACGATCTGGTTGACCCCGACGCTGAAACAGGAGCAGACGGTCGCGCCCGCATCGGGCCGATCGGCGCCGGCGCGACCGGCGACGATCCTGAAGCGTTCGCGCTGGCTGGTGTGAACCTCCTGGAGTTGCTGTGCCGCCCAACCCCGCGAAACCGCCACCGGTCCCGACGCGATAAACAAAGCCCCGGCGAGGTGCTGGTCGTCAAAGGCAGCAATGCGATGCTGGCCGGTATCGCGGTCGTGATAGGCGAGCATGTCGGCTACGGGAACATCGAAAAGCGAACCAGCAAAACCAGCCCAGTCGATGTCATCGCCGGCAAAGGCAAGCTCCACCCGCCAGCCGCCCTTGCATTTGGCCACGGCCCAGTAATCTGCTGCGAGCGCCACCGGCTTGCGGCGCACCACAGCGAAGCCGAAGGCTCTCGCGGCGAATTTCTCGATACGGGCGCCGACATGTTTCAGCGCAGGTTGGCCGGAAACCGGATCGGTCAGAGGCGCGGTCAGCGTGTCGAGGCGGCCCTTTGCCGAAAACTGATCGGTCCAGTGCATCGGCGCAAACACGCTCCCCCGGCGCTGGCGTGCCGTCACCAGCGCGCGCACCAGCACATCCCCGCGCAGGCTGGAGACGCGCACGATGTCGGCGTCGCCAATGCCGTGATGCGTGGCATCCGCCGGGTGGATCTCGACGAAGGGCTCGGCCATGTGCTGGGAGAGACGTGGGCTTTTGCCAGTGCGGGTCATCGTGTGCCAATGGTCGCGAACACGGCCGGTGTTGAGGATCAGCGGATAGTCCGGGCTGGTGCGTGTCTCGACGATGGGACGAATGGCGATGAAGCGCGCCTTGCGGTCGGGATTGTAGAAATTGCCGTTGGCGAAGAAGCGGGTGCTGGAAGGGTCAAGTCCCGCTTGAACACCCCCCTCTGTCCTGCCGGACATCTCCCCCGCAAGGGGGGAGATTGGCAGCTTTGACGCCGGCATATCTTCTGCATCGTTGGTAATTGGCGAAGGCCGAGGCGACGGCTGATCTCCCCCCTTGCGGGGGAGATGGCCGGCAGGCCAGAGGGGGGTGGCTGGGCTCGGCGCCGGCCATTGGAACGGAGCCAATTCTTCATAGGCGTCGGCATCGATCGCACCATAAGCGCCGATATCGAAATCCCGCGCGCCGTCATTCTCGAAACCCGACAGCGCGGCGTGTTCGGCGAAAACCTCCGCCGGCGTCACATGCGCAAACGCCTCGCCAAACCCCATCCGCTTGCCCACCTCGGCAATGATCTGCCAATCCGGCCGCGCCTCGCCGGGCACCGCAAGAAAGCTGCGCTGGCGCGAGATGCGGCGCTCTGAATTGGTCACGGTGCCGTCCTTCTCGCCCCAGGCGGCGGCGGGTAGCCGCACATGGGCGTGACGCACGGTGTCCGTGCTCGCCAGCACATCCGAAACCACGACAAACGGGCAGGCCTTGATCGCTGCCTCGACGGCATCGGCATCCGGCATCGAATCGACCGGGTTGGTGGCCATGATCCACAGTGCCTTGATGCGGCCGGCGGCGATCGCCTGAAACATCTCGACCGCCTTCAGACCGGGCTTTTGGGCGACGGCCGGCGCATTCCAGAAACGCTGCACGCGGTCGCGGTGCTCGGGGTTATCGATCTCCATATGGGCAGCCAGCATGTTGGCCATGCCGCCGACCTCGCGGCCGCCCATGGCGTTGGGCTGGCCGGTCACCGAAAACGGCCCTGCCCCAGGTTTGCCGATGCGGCCGGTGGCGAGGTGGCAGTTGATGATGGCGTTGACCTTGTCGGTGCCCGAAGACGACTGGTTCACTCCCTGGCTGTAGACAGTGACGGTTTTCGCAGTCGCGGCGAACAGGTTGTAGAAGCGGGTGAGCTCGTCCTCGCTCAGGCCGGTGGCGGCGGCAATGCCGGCAAGGTCGAGCGCCGATGCGGCGAAGAGAGCTTGGCCGAAGCCGGTCGTGTGTGCGGTCACATAGCCGCGCTCGAGCGCGTTGTGCCGGCCGAGCCAGGCGAGCAGTCCGGTGAACAAAGCAACGTCGCCATCCGGTGCGATCGCCAGGTGCATGTCGGCGATATCAGCGGTCATGGTGCGGCGAGGATCGACCAGCACGACCTTCATCTCCGGTCGTTTTTCCCGGGCCGTCGCGATGCGCTGGAAGAGCACGGGATGGCACCAGGCGAGATTGGAGCCGACCAGCACGATCAGGTCGGCGAGCTCGAGATCCTCGTAAGTCCCCGGCACGGTGTCGGAGCCGAAGGCGCGGCGGTGGCCGGCAACCGACGAGGCCATGCACAGGCGGGAATTGGTGTCGATGTTGGCCGAGCCGATGAAGCCCTTCATCAGCTTGTTGGCGACATAATAGTCTTCGGTCAGCAACTGGCCCGAGACATAGAAGGCGACGGAGTCCGGACCATGCTCGGCGATGGTTTGCGAGAGGGTCGAAGCGACGAGATCGAGCGCCTCGTCCCAGCCGGCATGGCGGCCGTGGATTTCGGGGTAGAGCAGCCTGCCGTCGAGGTCGATGGTCTCGGCAAGCGCGGAACCCTTCGAGCAGAGCCTACCGAAATTGGCTGGATGGTCGGGGGGGGGGGGGGGGGGGGGGGGGGAGAGGACCCGCGCGCCCCCCCGCCCCGCCCCGCCCCCCCCCCCCGCACCCCAAATTGGGGGTGGGGGGGGGGGCCCCCGGGACCTGTCACTCCCCGCCCGGGGGCTACCTTCGCCAGCACGCCGCAACCTACCCCGCAATAGGGGCAGGTGGTCCTCACCTCGCGCGCTTCGCCAGGTTCCATGCTTCAGGCCGCGCGGCTGGCCAGCGCTTTCAGCGCAATGAACAGGTGCTCGCCCTCGATCCGCACAGGAATGGTGCGCACCACGCCCTCGTCGGCGCCGAGCGCCTTGCCCGTCTCCAGCGAAATGACCCAATTGTGCAAGGGGCAGGTGACGGCGGTGCCGTGGACGATGCCTTGGCTCAGCGGCCCACCCTTGTGCGGGCAATGGTCGTCGATGGCATAGACCTGATCGTCCTGCGTGCGGAAGACGGCGATCTTACCCTCGGGTGTGTCGACGCAGCGCGCGCCGCGGCGGGGGATGTCGGAGAGCGAGCCGATTGCGATCCAGTCCATTTTAATCACTCCGCAGCCTGCGCAAACCCGACAGAAGCCATTGGCCGGAACTCGTGCTTGTCCTTGCCGGAGACGCGTTCCGACCACGGGTCGACTTGGGCGAATTTCTGGCTGAAGACGAAGCGTTCGTAATAGGCCTTGCGCTTGGCACCGTCGTCCATGATCTGGCGCTTGATCTCGGGGATGCCGATGCGCTTGGCCCATTTGTAGATGCGCTCGAGATAGCGGCCCTGCTCGCGGTACATCTGCGTCAGCGCCACGATATGCTCCAGCGCCTCGTCCTCGGTCTTGACCAGGCCAAGCACTTCGGTGCCCTTGATGTCGAGGCCGGCGGCGCCGGCGAAATGGATCTCGTAGCCACTGTCGACACAGATCACGCCGACATCCTTGCAGGTCGCCTCGGCGCAGTTGCGCGGACAGCCCGACACCGCCATTTTGACCTTGGCCGGGGTCCACGAGCCCCACATGAATTTCTCGATGCGAATGCCGAGGCCGGTCGAATCCTGCGTGCCGAAGCGGCACCAGTCGGAGCCGACACAGGTCTTCACCGTGCGCAGGCCCTTGGCGTAAGCATGGCCTGAGACGAAGCCGGCCTGGCCGAGATCGGCCCACACCGCCGGCAGATCCTCCTTGCGGATGCCCAGCATGTCGATGCGCTGGCCGCCGGTGACCTTGACCATCGGTATCTCGAACTTGTCGACGACGTCGGCGATGGCGCGCAGTTCGGCGGCGTTGGTGACGCCGCCCCACATGCGCGGCACCACCGAATAGGTGCCGTCCTTCTGGATGTTGGCGTGGACGCGTTCGTTGATGAAGCGCGACTGATAGTCGTCGGCGTAATCGTTCGGCCAGTCGCAGACGAGGTAGTAGTTGAGCGCCGGCCGACATTTTGCGCAGCCGCAGGAGGTCGTCCATTCCAGCTCCTGCATGACGGCGGGAATGGTCTTCAGGCTCTTGGCGATGATCAGCCGGCGCACCTCGTCATGGCCGAGCGTGGTGCAGCCGCACATCGGTTGCACGGCGGCCGGGTTGTATTTGTCGCCGATGGTCAGCACCATCAGCTTCTCGACCAGCCCGGTGCACGAACCGCAGGAAGCCGATGCCTTGGTGTGGGCGCGCACGTCGTCGAGCGAAGCCAGGCCCTTGGCCGTGATCGCGCCGGTGATCTTTCCCTTGCAAACGCCGTTGCAGCCGCAGATTTCCGCATCATCCGGCAAGGCTGCAACGGCCGCCATAGGGTCCAGCGGGGCACCTCCCTGGTAGGACTGGCCGAAGATGAGCGTGTCGCGCATCTCCGATATGTCGGTCTGCTTCTTCTTGAGATCGTTGAACCAGGCCCCATCCGCCGTCTCGCCATAAAGCACGGTGCCGATGATGCGGTCGTCCTTGAGCACAAGGCGCTTGTAGACGCCGGCGGCGGCATCGCGCAGCACGATCTCCTGGCGGTCCTCGCCTTCGGCGAAGTCGCCAAGCGAGAACAGGTCGATGCCGGTGACCTTGAGCTTGGTCGGCGTGTCCATGTGGACGAAGGCCGCTGCCTCGTTGCCGGCCAACTGGTTCGCGGCAACGCGCGCCATCTCATAGAGCGGCGCGACCAGCCCGTAGACCTGGCCGTAGACCTCGGCGCATTCGCCGAGCGCGTAGATGTCGGGGTCGTTGCTGCGCATGCCGGCATCGACGACAATACCACGATTGACGGCTATGCCGGCCTCCCTGGCCAGCGCCGCATTCGGCCGGATGCCGACCGCCATCACCACCAGCGTTGCCGGGATAATAGTGCCGTCGGCAAGCTCCACCTGCCCGACCTTGCCGTTGCCGGTGATCGCCTGGGTGTTGGCCTTGGTGATGACCTTGATGCCGCGCTGTTCCACCGCGCGCTGCAGGAGATAGCCGGCGGCTGGATCGAGCTGACGCTCCATCAATGTCGGCATGACATGCAGCACGGTGACGTCCATGCCTTGGGCGTTCAAACCTGCTGCCGCCTCCAGCCCGAGCAGGCCGCCGCCGATGACCACGGCC
Source organism: Mesorhizobium sp. M0771 (assembly GCF_040320155.1). Classification (NCBI taxonomy): domain Bacteria; kingdom Pseudomonadati; phylum Pseudomonadota; class Alphaproteobacteria; order Hyphomicrobiales; family Phyllobacteriaceae; genus Mesorhizobium; species Mesorhizobium sp. M0771. Next base: position 257,477 of record NZ_JAMYPC010000003.1, read on the forward strand.
TTGGCGCGCGACTGGGCGGCAAGCATCATGGCCTGAACATCGTCGAGGTCGCGATAGGTCAGCACCCCCGGCAGATCATGGCCGGGCACCGGAATGATAAAGGGCACCGATCCGGTGGCGATGACGAGCTTGTCGTAAGGCTCGGTGACGCCGTGATCGGAGGTGACTGTCTTGGCCGCCCGGTCGATGGCGACGATCTTGTGACCTTTGTAGAGGGTGATGTTGTTGGCGATGTACCAGCCGTCGCCGTGGATGATGATTTCCTCATAGGCCTTTTCGCCGGAGAGAACCGGCGACAGCATGATGCGGTCGTAGTTCACCCGCGGCTCGGCGTTGAAAATGGTCACGGTGTAGCGGCCCGGCGCCTGTTCGAGCAGATGCTCCAGCATGCGCCCGGGGGCCATGCCGTTGCCGATGATGACGAGTTTTTCGGTCATGGCGTTACTCCGCGGCTTCGACGAAGCGGTGGCGTTCATAGAGGAACTTCAGCACCGCTTCGCGGCAGCGCAGGAAGGTGCGGTCGGAAGAGAGTTCGACGCGTCGACGCGGCCGCAGCAGCGGCACCGCAAGCACCTCGCCGATTGTCGCCGCCGGACCGTTGGTCATCATGACGATGCGGTCGGACAACAGCACCGCCTCGTCGACATCGTGGGTGATCATGATCGTCGTCGAGCCGAGCCTGGAATGGATGTCCATAACCGCATCCTGCAGATGGGCGCGCGTCAGCGCGTCGAGTGCCCCGAACGGCTCGTCGAGCAAAAGGATCTTCGGCTCCATGGCAAGCGCCCGGGCAATGCCGACGCGCTGCTTCATGCCGCCCGATATTTCGGCCGGCCGCTTGTCCTTGGCATGGGCCATCTGCACGAGATCGAGATTGCGCATGATCCAGTCATGTCGCTCGGTCCTGCTCTTGGAACGGCCAAAGACTTTCGACACCGCCAGGCTGATGTTTTCGTAGACGGTGAGCCATGGCAGCAGGCTGTGGTTCTGGAACACCACGGCGCGCTCGGGTCCGGGGCTGTCGACCTCCTTGTTTTCAAGCAGCACGGCGCCGGCGGAAACCTTGGTCAGCCCGGCGATCAGATTGAGCAAGGTCGACTTGCCACAGCCGGAATGGCCGATGATGGAGACGAATTCGCCCTTGTCGATGGTCAGCCTGATGTCCTTGAGCACCTCGCTGACCTGACTGCCGCGGGCAAAGGATTTGTCGATATGGTCGAGCTTCAGATAGGCCGTCATCGCCCTCTCCTCACTTTGCCGTTGTGCCGCGGGTGACGAAAGCGCCGACCGCAGCGACCAGGCGGTCGAGGCAGAAGCCGGTGACGCCGATATAGGCGAGCGCGACGATGATGTCGGGCAGCCGCGACGAGTTCCAGGCGTCCCAGATGAAGAAGCCGATGCCGACGCCGCCGGTCAGCATTTCGGCGGCGACGATGGCGAGCCAGGACAGGCCGATGCCGATTCTGAGGCCGGTGAAGATGTAAGGTGCAGCTGCCGGAACCATGATCTTGACGAAAAATTCGAACTGGTTGAGCCGCAGGATGCGCGAGACGTTGCGGTAGTCTTCCGGAATGTTTCGCACGCCGACGGCGGTGTTGATGATGATCGGCCAGATCGAGGTGATGAAGATAACGAACAGCGCCGACGGGCTGGAATCGCGGAAAGCAGCCAGCGACAGCGGCAACCAGGCCAGCGGCGGCACGGTGCGCAGTATCTGGAACACTGGATCGAGGCCACGCATGGCCCAGATCGACTGGCCGACCAGGGCGCCGAGCGCGACGCCGACGATCGCCGCCAGGCCGAAGCCGATGGCGACGCGCTGCAGAGAGATCAGCACCCGCCACGCAAGGCCGATATCCTGCGGGCCGTTGTTGAAGAACGGATGCGCGATCAGGTCATAGGCCTCGTTCCACACCTGGCTGGGCGGCGGCAGGCTGGCGGTCGGCGACGAGCAGGCGATCTGCCACACGACCAGCATGAAGGCGATAACGATGACCGGCGGCACCAGGGCGGTGGCCAGCCTGCCGGCGATCGCGATCGGGTCGAAGCGGCGCCGCGCCCTGGCGGTGAAAGCGATGACCGCGGCAGGCTTCGCGGGGAACGCCTTCACCGTGGTTTCCTCAATGGCTTGGATGGACATGTCTGACAATAACTCCGGGGTCGATGCGGTCGACAACGGCGAAGCGCCGTTGCGCTGGGGCGACAAACGGCGGAACGCGCCGTTTGCGCTGGTCAAGCCGATGCCTTGATCTTCAGGCTGTCGAGATAGGCCGACGGGTTGGCCGGGTCGAAAATCTTGCCGTCGAAGAAGGTCTCGACGCCGCGCGACGACGAGGCCGGAATATCGGCTGCGGCAACGCCGAGATCCTTCGCCGCCTCGCGCCAGATATCCTCGCGATTGACCTGATCGACCAGCGTCTTGATGTCGGTGGTCGGCGCGAATTTTCCCCAACGGATGTTTTCGGCGAGGAACCAGCTGTCGTGGCTCTTGTAGGGATAGGAGACGCCACCCTTCCAGAATTTCATGTAGAGGTCAGTGCCGGTGGCCACGCGGCCATTGCCGTAGTTGATGTCGCCCTTGAGGCGGCCGATAATGTCGGCGACAGGCACGTTCATCCATTGCCGCTTGCCGATGATGGCGGCCATCTCGTCCTTGTTCTCCGTGGCCTCACACCATTGCTGGGCCTCCATGACGGCCATCACGATCGCCTTGGTGGCGTTCGGGTATTTGTCGATGAATTCGGCGCGGAGGCCGAGCGCCTTTTCGGGATGACCCTTCCACAGTTCGCCGGTGGTGGCGGCGGTGAAACCAACGCCCTGGTGGACGAGCTGTTCGTTCCACGGTTCGCCAACGCAGAACACGTCCATGTTGCCGACTTTCATGTTGGCGACCATCTGCGGCGGCGGCACGACGATGGTCGAGACGTCCTTGTCGGGATCGATGCCGCCGGCGGCCAGCCAATAGCGCAGCCACAAATCATGCGTGCCGCCCGGGAACGTCATGGCGGCCTTGATTTCCTTGCCGGCCGCCTTCTTGGCGGCGAAGGCGTCCTTCAGCTTGGAGGCGTCGAGGCCGACACCGGTGCCGGCGTATTCCTGCGCAACCGAAATGCCCTGGCAGTCGTAGTTGAGCCGCGCCACGATAGCCATCGGCATCGGCTGGTTGTTCTGCGTCACCTTGCCGGTGTGCATGAGATAGGGCAGCGGCGTCAGGATGTGAGCGCCGTCGATGCCGTTGGCTTCGCCGCCGAGCATCAGATTGTCGCGCGTCGCGCCCCAGGAGGCCTGCTTGATCACCTCGACGTCGGGCATGCCGAACTTGGCGAACAGCCCCTTCTCCTTGGCGATCATCAGCGGCGCCGCGTCGGTCAGCGCGATGAAGCCGAGCTTGGCGCCGGTGACCTCCGGAGCGGTCGTGGCGGCATAGGCGCCCGAGGGGAAGAGCTTGCGGGCCGCCACGAACAGGCCGGCCGTCATGGCGCTGCTGACAAGAAAATCGCGGCGCGTCACATCCTTGAGCGATGTTCCCGTCCCGATCCATTTCCCTATTTTTTCTTTCATCGTGATCTCCGGTTGAACGCTTCGTCGAGTGGCCCAAAACAAAAAAGCCGCCGTCCAGGCCTCGCGCGTCCGTACATCCGGGATCGCGTCGTTGACCTGAGCGGCAGCTTTGCCTGTGGCGCCCGCCATTGGACGCCTGTTCCGTGACCCGCGAAGGGTCTGGCTAATTCAAAGCAGGAACCGTGCCAGTTCTGAGTGAAACGAAAAACCTAAATGAAATCAACATTACGCGCCAGACGCCGGCACGCGAGGCGACATCGCAAGCAGGTCAAAGATTGTTCATTACAGCAATCGCACGCACATTTTTTGTGCAACGCACAAGAATGGCGCGAGAATGATCAGGCTTCCGCGCGAGCGACTTTCTGGCGCGCTATATAGCCGTCGATCTCGTCGGGGTCGAAGGTCTGACCGTCGAAGAAGCCGTCCGGCCCAAGCACCAAGCCTGCCCCAGTCGCACCGACAGCCGTGGCGACCTTAAGCGCGCCCTCGACCTTCGCATTGGCGCCGGGAAGTGCAACGCCAAGCGGCTTTAGCGCCGAGCGGTAGAGGTCCGGACGGTAGCAGTCACGGGCGATAGCAAGGTTTTCCGGCGTGTGCTCGACATGCCCCCAGCGCACCATCTGCGTATAGAACCACAGCGCATGGCTCTTCCACGGAAAGTTCGCCGCCTTGTCGAAGGGCAGGAAGAAGTCGTCGACATCCAGTTCGGCGCCGCCGCCCAGTTCAAGATGGCCGGTCAGGATCGGCATCTGGACAGCTGGTGGCAGGCCGAGGAAGCCAGCTTGAGCCATCACACCAGCCAGTTCGGCGTGGTTGCCCGGATCCTGGCACCAGCGCGCCGAATGATGCAGCGCGCGCAGCAATGCTGCCAGCGCGACCGGGTTCTCCTGCGACCAGGCCTTGCGCACGCCGATCACCTTCTCCGGACTGTTGCGCCACAGCAGCGCCTTGATGGTGACGATATGGCCGGTGCCGGCGGCGACCGAGGCGCTGTTCCAGGGCTCGCCGACGCAGTAGCCGTCGATCCGCCCGGCGACCAGCGCATCGGCCATGAAGGGCGGTGGCACGATGACGATCTCGATCTCGCGCTCCGGATCGATGCCGCACCCGGCAAGCCAGTAGCGCAGTTCGTAATTATGCCCCGAATGCGGGTGCACCACGGCAAAGCGCAGCGGATCGCCGCCAGCCCCGGCGCGGTCGCGAATGAAGGCACCGAGGGCTGCGCCCGCGCGCGCGGGCTCGAGATCGGGTATGGCGCCGTGTGCCGCCATGCCTTCCCAGACAGCGTTGGAGATGGTGACGCAATTGCCGCCAAGCCCGAGCGAAAACGGCACGATGGTCTCGGAAGCAAGCGGCGTCAGCCCGAGATTGCAGGCGAGCGGCATCGGCCCCAGCATGTGCGCCAGGTGGAAATGGCCGATGGCGATGCGGTCGCGGATGTTGGCCCAGGAGGTCTCGCGGTGCAGTGTGAGATCAATGCCCTCGCGTGCGGCAAATCCAAGCTCACCCGCCGCAACCAGCACGGCACTGTCGAAGAGCGGCATGAAGCCGGCGGTGATCTGGTGCTCGGCGCTCATGCTCATTCGTCCTCCGACGGCCCGAGCAGCCCGGCGGCAGTCACCAGGCTCTGGGCAATGTCGCCGATCTTGCGGTTCTGGTTCATCGCCGTCTTGCGCAGCAGCGTGTAGGCGGCCTCTTCGGTCAGGCCGCGCGACTTCATCAGGATGCCCTTGGCACGGTCGATCACCTTGCGGCTCTCAAGCTCCCCTCGAACCTCTTCCAGCTCGCGCGCCATGCGCGAGAAAGCGTTGAAGCGGCTGACCGCCATGTCCAGGATCGGCTTGACGCGCTCTTGCCTGAGGCCGTCGACCACATAGGCCGAAACGCCGGCATCGACCGCCGCTTCGATCGATGCCTGGTCCGATCGGTCGACGAACATGGCGATCGGCCGCTTCACCGCACGCGACAGCTGGAACATGTTTTCCAGCATGTCGCGGTTCGGGTTTTCCAGATCGATGACGATGACGTCCGGCTCGATCTCGGCGATGCGCCGCGCAATGCCGGTCACGTCGTGGATGACGGTGACCCGCTCATGGCCGGCCTCGCGCAAACCTGCCTCGATGATCGCGGCGCGGATACGGTTTTCGTCGATGACCAGGACGGCGAGTGAGCTGCGGACCATGCGTGCATTGTGGGCAAGGTCGCAAAATTGTGCAATGCGGCATGGTCACAGGCTCCCGCCGCGGAGCAACCCCCGACCGACAACGACCCGGTCTAGGTGGTCGGGACAAGGAATGCAGCGCAACGCTGGCACTGGTGATGACAGCCTTGCCGGTCGCCTGGTGCCCTACCCAACGGTCTAGGTGCGATGAGACTTGCACCGCAACATCGGCTTGTTAAAGGTGGGGGCAACGACGGACATAGCTGTCCTTGCTCGCCGATCTGACCGGAAGGTTACCGCACGATGCTGCTCATGAATCGACGATTGGGAGCCAGCAAGCTGGCGCGCCCGGCACGGCGTCTCGGAGGCCTGACGACGAAGTTTGCCCTGATTGCCGGGCCGTTCGTCCTTGGGATCGCCCTCCTGCTGGCTGGCCCGGCACAGGCGCAGTCACCGGCCGCCGTCGCGCCCGACAAGGTCAAACAGCTGTTCGAGCTTCTCGACGATCCGTCGGTGAAGGCCTGGGTGGCCGAGCAACGAAATCCGGCCGCTGGATCAACGGAAGCGCCTGCTGCGGCTGGCGCTCCGCCGGCCGACGCCGTGGCCGCACCGGGCCAGATGAATACAATGGCATCCTCGACGCTCGATCGGATCAAGCATCACATCGAGAAAATCGTGCGAACCGTGCCCACACTGCCAGGCCAGTTCGCGCGCGTCCGGGCCCAGACAATGGACGATATGTCCAGCAAGGGCCCCGTCAGCATATTGGTGCTGATTGCGATCTTTATCGCTGCCGGCCTGGCGCTCACCTGGGCAATATACAAGCTCACCCGTCCATTTCGTCTTTGGATCATCGCGCAACCCAGAGATACGCCCATCGGGCGGGCCAAGAAGATCGGCGGCCGCACGCTTTATTCCAGCATGATGATCGGCTCGTTCGCGCTGGGCAGCGCCGGTGCGTTCATGCTGTTCGACTGGCCAGCGCTCATCCGCGAGATTGTGCTGACATTTCTGATGGCTGCGGTCTTTACGTGGGCTGTGCGCCTATACGTGATGGCCACGCTCGTCCCTTCTTTCATGGAGGTCGAGCACGCCATCGAGGTTCGTGCCCTGCCGATCACCAACGGAGCTGCTGACCATTGGGCTTATTGGCTGCCCCGGATCGTCGGCGTTTTCGCCTTCTTCGCCGCCGCGTTTGTCCTCTTGCCGGGTCTCGGCATAGACCAGGACGGAATGATGGTCCTGTCGGTGGGCGCCGATTTCATCCTGCTGTTGCTCTTCCTGCTGGCCATTTGGCGTCGGCCAAGAACGCAGCGAGACGGCGCGCGCCACAGCGGTCACACGGCAGTGACATGGTTGTTGACGGCTTACTTCGTCGTTCTGTTCCTCGAACGCATTGCCGGCCTCTACACATTCTTCTGGTTTACCTTCACCGCATTCTTCCTGCCTTTGGCAATTGTGCTGACAGAGCGCGGGGTTAATTTCGTCCTGCGGCCCGGTTCGGAAGATGCCGGCCGGCCGACGATCCCGGCGGTGACGATCGCTGTCATCGATCGCGGTATCCGGATGATTTTCATCCTCGCGGCGGCTTACCTTCTCGCACGCGTACTGGGCCTGGACATGCAATCCATGCGCGGCAGCGATACGACCACCATGCTCATATTGCGCGGCTTGATCAACGTCGTGGTCATTGCCCTTGCTGCCGATTTCGGCTGGTCGATCATCAAAGCCTTGATCGAACGAAAGCTGGGCGTCGCGATACCGCAAGCGGTGGTGAGCGAAGAAGACATCCTCACCCTCGATCCGCATCAGGCGCGGCTGCACACGCTGTTGCCGATCATCCAGAACATTCTGCTAGCAGTGATCATCGTGATGGCGGTGCTGATGATGCTCGCTTCGATCGGCATCCAGATCGGCCCGCTGATCGCCGGCGCCGGCGTCGTCGGCGTCGCCGTGGGTTTTGGCGCGCAAACCATCGTCAAGGACGTGATCTCTGGCGTGTTTTATCTGCTCGACGATGCTTTCCGTGTCGGCGAATACATTTCATCGGGCAGCTACAGGGGTACGGTGGAGAGCTTTTCGCTGCGCTCGGTGAAGCTGCGCCACCATCGTGGTCCGCTGTTCACGATACCTTTCGGCGAACTCGGCGCCGTGCAGAACCAGAGCCGTGACTGGGTCACCGACAAATTCAACATCACCGTTGGCTATGACACCGATATCGACTTTGCTCGCAAACTGATCAAGCGAATTGGCCTGGAACTGGCGGAAGATCCGGAGTTCAAACACTGGGTGATCGAACCGATCAAGATGCAGGGGGTGCAGGAGTTCGGCGAGTACGGCATCGTCTTGAGGGTCAAGGTCACGACCAGACCTGGAGGCGCCTTCAGCATGAAAGGCAGGTTCTTTTTGCGCCTCCGCCAGGCCTTCAAGGAGCAGGGCATCGAGCTCCCATTCCCGACCGTCCACGTCCAGGGGCTGCAAGACCCGCATGGGACAGAGAATGCGCGTTTGGAGGTCACACCTGAATTACGAATGGCCGTCGCCCAGTCGCACACCAATCGGCGCAGAAAAAAAGCCGGCACAACGGAGTAGGACGCTGTGATACCCGCCGGTCGCAACACGGCTTTCCGCGCAAAGCCTGGACCCGCGACACCACGCTAGTCGAGCTTGCCGATAGCGACGACCTGATCGCCGCCAACCAGCACCAGCGTGGCGTTCTGAGGCCAAGCTTGACGAAAAGAGCAGATATGCTGGCCTTTCCGCGAGGCTCAGAGCGCAATCCAGGCGGTCTTGAGGTCGACAAATTTCTCCAGCGCATGCAGCGACTTGTCACGGCCGAAACCGGACTGTTTGACGCCGCCAAGCGGCACGGTGATATCGGCTCCGCCATAGGTGTTGACGTGGACGACACCGGCGTTGATGGCGCGCACCATGCGATGGGCCGTGGAAAGATTGGCGGTCCACACCGCCGAGGCAAGCCCGTAGACAGTGGAGTTGGCGAGATGCACCGCCTCCTCCTCGGTCTCGAAGCGCATCACGCCGAGCACCGGTCCGAACACCTCCTCGCGCGCCAACTGCATCTCTTGCGTCACGTTCTCGAAGATCGTCGGCGCCATGTAGCTGCCGCCGGTCTCGGTCAGTATCCGTTCGCCGCCGGCGACGAGACGGGCGCCTTCGGCTTGCGCCATGGCGACGAAGCCGAGATTCTTGTCCAGCTGTTCGGCGCTCGATACCGCACCGATATCGCTGGCGAGATCGAGCGGGTCGCCGACCTTGAGCCGCGTGGTTGCCGAGACAAGTTCGTCCATGAAAAGATCATAGACCGACGACTGAACGAGCAGACGCGAGCCGGCAACGCAGACCTGGCCTGAATTGCGAAAGATGCCGTTGGCCGAGACGACCGCCGCCTGCTTCAGGTCCGGAGCGTCGGCAAAGACGATGTTGGGCGACTTGCCGCCAAGCTCGAGGAAGACCCGCTTCAAATTGGAACGGGCGGAGTATTCGAGCAGCCGCCGGCCGACCGGCCCCGATCCGGTAAAGGCGATGGCGTCGACATCCATATGGAGGCCAATCGCTTCGCCGGCGACAGCACCATGACCGGTAACGACGTTGAACACGCCTTCGGGAAGTCCAGCCTCGCTTGCGAGTTCGGCCAGCCGCAGCAAGGTCAGCGAGGCGATCTCCGGCGGCTTGACGACGACGCTGTTGCCGGTGGCCAGTGCGGGCGCAATCTTCCAGGCACCGATCATCAGCGGGAAGTTCCACGGCACGATGACGCCGACGACACCGAGTGGCTCCCTGTGGATCAGCCCGAGCACATTGTCGGCCGTCGGCGCGATCTCGCCATAGACCTTGTCGATCGCCTCGGCGTAGTAGCGGATGGTGCCGGCCGCCGACAGTGGCTCGGCCTTGTAGGCCATGCCGATCTCGGTGCCGTTGTCGCGCACGCCAAGCACGACCAGCTCGTCGACATGTTCTTCGATCAGCTCGGCAAATTTCGTCAGCACCTTCTTGCGAAAGGCAGGGGCGGCGCGCGACCATGAACCCTTCTCGAATGCTTTTCGCGCCGATCGGACCGCGCGATCGATGTCGGCGGCATTGCCGTCGGCGATGCTGGCAAAAGGGCGGCCGTCGATCGGCGAAATCACCGCCAGCGTCGCGCCGCTCGTCGCTGCGGCCTGTACGCCATCGATAAACAAGCCCCGATCGCCGATCTCCGTCTTGCGCAGAGCGTCGATGGCATTCTGGCTGATCATTGGTGGCGGACTCCCAGGGAAACATACAACGTGGTTGGCGCTCGGAATTCCCAGCCGCGAAACACCGGCACCTTGCCCGGCACCAGGCTGAGATCGGGGAAGCGCAGGAGCAGCAGCCTTAATGCAAGGCACATCTGCTCGCGCGCGAAAAACCGGCCCGAACAGAAATGATGACCAAAGCCGAAGGCGGCATGATTGCCTTCCCTGCGGTTGATGTCGAAGCGGTCTGGATCGGCAAAGCGGCTCTCGTCGCGGCTTGCCGAGGAGACAAGTGCAGCGACCGCGGCGCCGGCAGGGATCGTTACGCCGCCAAGCTCGACCGCCCGCGTCGTCTGCCGCGTCTGGGTGCCGATCGGCGCCACCCAGCGCAAGCCTTCATCGACAGCCCTGGGCACAAAGGTCTCGGGATCGGCGAGCACCTGCCGCAATTGTTCGGGATGCGCAAGCAGGCCGGCGAGGATCGAACCGGCACCATGTCCGGGCTCCTGCATGCCGCCAAGCAGGATGACCTTGATGCTTGGCATCAAGAAATCGATCGGCCGCGTCGTGCCTTCCGGCATGCCGTCATGCAGCATATGCGACAGCGCCGAGTCGTCGGGTGCGCGCGCCAGTCTATCCAGAGTCGGCCGGATGGCTGCGCCGACCTCGGCGCTGATCGCGTCGGCGATCTCTTGCCGCTTCGGGTCGTTCTCGAAATTGATGGCGCCCTGCGCAAGGCCATAGAACCAGCGGCGCAGCGTCGGCATGTCGATGTCGGCAAGGCCAAGCGAGCGCGCCAGGCTGAGCGTCGACACCGGCTCGAAATAATCCGCCATCAGCTCGGCGGAGCCTTGTTCGGCGATCCGGTCGAGAAAAGGTTCGGCAATCGACCGTACGAGATCGCCGGCATAGGCGGCGACGGTGCGCGGCCGGTATTTCGGATCGACGCCTTGGCGCAGCTGTCTGTGCGTTTCGCCGTCGGTGGTCAGGATGGTCGGCTTGCCGAACGAGCGTTCGACCGGAGACGTACCGACGACGGCGGAGAAGATGTCGGGTGACTTTGCGACGGTCTCGACGTCCTTCCAGCGGGTGACGAACCAGAGATTGACCGCCGGCACGAAAGCGACAGACGCGCTGCGCCGCAGTTCCGCATAGATCGGATACGGATCGGCTTCCAACGCCTCAACGGTGATGCTCTCGGCAAAGCTCAACGCCGGTACTCCCTTTGCGATGGAAAGGGGCGGCGCCGAACGCGCTACCCCCTTGTCCTTTGTCCTAGTCCTTCAGCGGCACGCCGAGATTTTCGAAGGCAACCGGATCCCGGCTCTTCAACGCACCGGCAAGCAGCAGGCCGACCACCGCGGCAATCAGCACCAGCCCCGGCAGGAACACGCCGAGGGAGCCGCTGGCGCCCGACAGGCCACCGAAATTAATGACGATCAGGTAGATGATGACGACGAAAGCGATGAAGGCCAGCCCAGGCAGGATGGTGGTCTTCAGCGCATTCTCCTGCGTCGACGGGTTGGCGCGGAAGTACATCACCACGGCGAGCGAGGCCACCGCCATCATGACGATGACTCCCAGCGTCGCGACATTGGTCAGCCAGGAAAACAGCGCCAGAACCGGATCGAGGCCGAGCACCGCGAACAGTCCGATGACGATCGCTGCCAACACGCTCTGGATGACGGAAGCAACATGCGGGCTCTGGTGCACTGAATGCGTCACGCCGATCGCTTCAGGCAACAGCTTCTCGCGGCCCGAGACGTAGATGTAGCGGGCAACCGCGTTGTGGAACGCCAGCACGCCGGCAAACAGGCTCGACACGAACAGGATGCCCATGGCGTGCGACAGCATGGTTCCGGCGTAGCGGTCGGACAGGCCGAACAGGAAAGTCGTCGGATCCTGAAGCGCCTGCAGTGCGGGCAACAATTTGTCGACGCCGGCGCCGACCGCCATCAGCCAGGCCGTGACCATGTAGAAGACGCCGATCAGCAACACTGAGAAATAGGTGGCGCGCGGAATCGTCACCTTGGGGTCGCGGGCTTCCTCGGCGTAGATCGTCGTCGCCTCGAAACCAATGAAGGCGGCGAAACAGAACAGGATGGCGATGGCGGGCGAGCCGCTGACGATCTGGCTCCAGCTGAACGGCGCCGCCGAGAGACCACTGTCGCCACCGGTCTTGAGGATGGCGAGGTCTAGCACCAGCACCACGATGTATTCGCACAGCACCAGCACCGTCAGGATCTTGGCCGACAGGTCGACCTGGCGGTAGCCCAACACCGCGACGATGGCGACGGCGATGAAGCTCCACACCCACCAGGGCAGGTCGATGCCCCAGCCGGCGAACAGGCCGGCGGTCGCGGCCCCCAGCAGGCCCATGACCCCGATCTGCATGGCGTTGTAGGACAGGATCGCGATGATTGCGGTTGCGCCGCCGGCAAACCGCCGAGCCCGCGCGCGGCATAGGCATAGAAGGCGCCGGCATTGCCGACATGGCGCGACATGGCGACGTAGCCGACCGCAAACAGCAGCAGCAACACGGTCACGATAAGATAGGTTCCGGCAAAGCCCGCCCCATTGCCCATAAGCATGCCGAGCGGCGTGCCGCCGGCAACCGCGGTGAGCGGCGCCGCCGCCGAAATCACCATGAAGGTAATAGCGCCGACGCCAAGACTGTTCTTGCGCAGCCTGTTGACGGGCGCCTGTTCCGAAACTGCTGACATTTGTCCCTCCAGTTTTACGAACCCCTGGGTTCGCGGCCGCTCGGCCTGTTCCCTGAATGCCATCGGTTCATTATTTGAACCCTTATTTTGAATATAGACTTGCAAAGAATGCCGATGCCTGTCAAGTTAATTCACACATTAAGTTTCTATCCGAGCGGGAGGCTGGATGGGTACGGTCGGCAAGGCGATTTCACTTCTGGAGCTGTTCACGGTGGACGAGCCCGAGTTCGGACTTTCCGATCTCGCGCGGCGGTGTGCGTTCGACAAGGCGACGACGCGGCGGCGGCTGGTGGCGCTTGGCGGCCATGGTTTCGTCGAGCAGGATGCCGGCACGCGGCACTATCGCCTCGGCGCCGGCCTGTCGCGGCTGGCGCGTATCCGCGAAGCCTGCTTCCCGTTCCTGCAAACGGCAATTCCCGTGGCGCAGGATCTGGCGGGTTCGACAACCGAGACGGTGCATCTGTCGGAATTCGGCGTCGACAGACTGATCACCGTCCATGTCGAGCATTCAAGCTGGGCAAACAGGGTGAACATCGATATCGGCCAGCTTCTGCCGCTGCATTCCACCGCCTCCGGCATCGCCTATCTGGCTTTCGCCGACAACGCGACCGTGAAAGCATGCCTGACAGGTTCGCTTGAGGCCTTCACCGATCATACCCTCGTCGAGCCGGCCGCCATTTCAAAGTCGATCGGCGAGGCGCGCGACCGCGGCTATTCGATCTGCGACCAGGGCCATGAGGACGGCGTGATCGGCGTCGCGGCTGCAATCCGGGCCGCCGATGGTCTTGCGCTGGGGACAATTGCGGTGGCAGCCCCGAAGGCCAGGACGACACCGGCTACGATCGTGGAACGAGGGCTTGCGGTTGTGACCGCGGCACGGGAGATTTCGATGCGCCTCAATGGCGAAAACCTGCAAACCCTGAGGAGGCAGGCCTGATGTCTGCAGATATGGCGACGCCCCGAATCCTGGTCATCGGCACGGGCGACACCAAGACCGACGAACTGCTGTTCATGAAAGCGTGTATCGAGGTATCCGGTGGCCGCGCCGTGATGATGGATGTCAGCGTGCTAGGCGCCCCCGCCTATAGTCCCGATCACGACAAGCATGCCGTTGCGCGGGCCGCTGGCGTGACGATGGCCGAAATCGTCTCGAGCGGCGACGAAAACACCGCCATGACATTGATGGCCGTCGGCGCCGTTCAGCTGGTGCGCCAGCTTCACCAGCGCGGCGAGATCGACGCCTTCATCGCCATCGGTGGTTCGATGGGAACCGATTTGGCGCTCGATGTCGCGCTGTGCCTGCCGCTCGGCGTGCCGAAATTCGTCGTCTCGACCATCGCCTACTCGCACCTCATTCCGCCCGAGCGTGTCGCGCCCGACCTGATGATGATCCTGTGGGCAGGCGGGCTCTACGGCCTCAACACCATCTGCAAGCTGGTCCTTTCCCAGGCCTGCGGCGCGGTCGTCGGTGCGGCGAAGATCGTGCTTGCATCCCGTGCTTCCGCCACGGCGGTCGGGCCGACCATCGGCATGACTTCGCTGGGCAGCAGTTGCCTGCGCTATATGAAGACGCTGAAGCCGGCGCTGGAGCGGCGCGGCTATGACGTCGCAGTCTTTCACACCACCGGGATGGGCGGCCGGGCCTTCGAATCGATCGCCAGCCAGGACCATTTCTGCGCGGTGTTCGACTTCAGCCTGCAGGAGATCACCAATCATCTTGCCGGTTCGGTCGTCAGCTCCGGCGCCGACCGGCTGGAGAATGCCGGCGCCCGCGGCATTCCGCAGATCGCAGCCCCTGGCGCCGTGGACATGGTCGACTTGCCGACCTGGCAGGCGCTGCCGACAAAGTTCGCGCAGCGGCCATTCCATGCTCATAACAGGTTGATCGGCTCGATCACCGTCGATGCCGCCGACCGCCGTGAAGTCGCCAGGACCATCGCCGCCAAGCTCGGTGCGTCGAAGGGGCGCTCCGCTTTCATCCTGCCCTCCGGCGGCATCCAGGAATGGGATGCGCAGGGCGAGCCGCTGTACGAACCCGAAGCCCTCGCGGCGTTCACCGATGAGATGCGCAAGGCCATTCCCGCCGGCGTCGAGTTCCACGAGATCGACGCCCACATCAACAGCGACGAGTTCGTCGGCAAGGCGCTCGAAATCTTCGACCGCTGGGTCGAGGAAGGCATCATCCCGCGCGGCATGCCGGCCAAGGGAGTGGCTGCGTGAGCGCTGTTCCTGCCCAGGCGCTCGTCCTCGATTTCGGCGGCGTCGTCACCCGGACCCTTTTCGAGACCCATGCCTTGACCGAACAGGCGCTCGGCCTCGCGCCGGGAACGCTGCAATGGCACGGGCCTTTCGACCCGGATTCAGATCCGCTGTGGCGCTCCATGCAGGCCGACGAGATCAGCGAGCGCGATTATTGGCGCACCCGCACCAGCGAAGTCGGCCGGCTCGTCGGCGAGGACTGGCAGGCGATGGAGACATTCGTCCAGCGCGCACGCGGAGCCGAGCCGGAAAAGATCGTGCGGCCCGAAGCCGTCCGCGCCATCCGGACCGTGCATGCGGCGGGATTTCGCCTGGCGATCCTGTCCAACGAGCTAGATCTGTTCTATGGCGCCGGCTTCCGTCAGCGGCTGCCGCTGCTCGAGCTGTTCGACACCATCGTCGACGCCACCTATACCCGCATCCTCAAGCCCGATCCGCGCGCCTATGCCTTGGTGACCGAGGCGCTCGGCCTGCCTGCCGGCGCCTGTGTGTTCGTTGACGACCAGCAGCGCAATGTCGATGGCGGCCGTGCCGCCGGCATGCGCACCGTTCATTTCGACGTCGCGCGGCCGGCACTTTCCTATGCCGAGGCCCTCGGCCATTTCGACCTCATCTCCTGAGACATTTGCGGAGCCTTGCGATGCGCGACATCAATTTCCTCACCGAGAAAAACGCCAAGCCGATCTGGCATCCGATGGCACACCCGGCCGAGATGCGGGCCAACCCGCCAAAGGTGATCATGAAAGGCGAAGGCGTGATGGTCACCGACATCGACGGCAACACCGTGCTCGATGCGGTTGGCGGACTGTGGAACGTCAATCTCGGCTACTCCTGCGACCCGATCAAGAAGGCCATCGCCGACCAGCTCAGCGCCCTGCCCTACTATTCCGGGTTTCGCGGCACGTCGACCGGCCCGTCGATCGAGCTCGCTTACGAACTCAGCGAATGGTTCGAACCGGAAGGCATGGTGCGGACCTTCTTCACCTCGGGCGGCTCGGATTCGGTCGAAACCGCACTGCGGCTCGCCCGCCAATACTGGAAGATCCGCGGCCAGGGCGACCGGACAAAATTCCTCGCGCTGAAGAAGGGCTATCACGGCACCCATTTCGGTGGCGCGTCAGTCAACGGCAACGCCAATTTCCGCCGCAACTATGAGCCGCTTATGCCCGGCGTCTTCCACATTCCCGCACCCTGGACCTTCCGCAATCCGTTCGATGAGACCGATCCGGCGCGGCTGGCCAAACTGTGCGCCAAAGCGCTGGAGGATGAGATCGCCTTCCAGGGCGGCGACACCATTGCCGCCTTCATCATGGAGCCGGTTCTCGGCGCCGGCGGCGTCATCGTTCCGCATGACAGCTTCATGCCGCTGGTGCGCGAGATATGCGACCGCCACGAAATCCTGCTGATCGCCGACGAGGTGGTCACGGGCTTCGGTCGCACCGGCGCCTGGTCGGGTTCGCGGCTATCCGGCGTGAAGCCGGATTTCATGACCATCGCCAAGGCGATCACCTCGGGCTATTTCCCGCTCGGCGCCACCTTGATCGGCGCCAAGGTCGCCGACGTCTTCGAGGCCGACAAGACCAGCTTCGGGGCGATCGGTCATGGCTATACCTATTCCGGCCATCCTGTCGGCTGCGCGGCAGGGGTGGCTGCACTTGCCGAGACCAAACGGCTTCGCCTGGACGAGAACGCAGCCGCGCGCGGCATCGAGCTGGCGGCGATGCTGGAGGGGCTAAAAGCCAAGCACGCGATCGTCGGCGACATCAGGTACAAGGGCCTGATGGCTGCGCTAGAGCTGGTCTCCGATCGCACGACGAAAAAGCCGGTGGACAAGAAGACCATGGCCGTGGTTTCGGAAGCCACTTATGACGCCGGCGTCATGCTGCGCGTGTCCGGCAACAACATCATCCTGTCGCCGCCGCTGATCATCGGCGCCGCCGACGTGGCAAAGATCGGCGAGGCCATCGATGCAGGTCTGTCGAGGGCCTGATGGACCCGCTGACGCAATGGAGTTTGGTACGCAATGACCCAATCTGAGAAGAACCCGAGCGAGGAAGCGCTCGTCAAGCGGCGTGCCCGCCTGCTCGGCGCGAAATCGCAATTGTTCTACGACGAGCCCGTGCACCTGGTGCGCGGCGAAGGCGTCTGGCTCTACGATGCCGACGGCCGCAAGTATCTCGATGCCTACAACAACGTCGCCCATGTCGGCCATTGCCACCCGCATGTGGTCGAGGCCTTGTGCCGTCAGGCAAGCCTGCTCAACACCCACACACGCTATCTGCACACCGCAATTCTCGACTATGTCGAGCGGCTGACGGCGACCTTCAATGCAAGCCTCGCCACCGCAATCCTGACCTGCACCGGCAGCGAGGCCAACGACATCGCGCTGCGCATGGCGCAGGCCGCCTCCGGCAATATGGGCATCATCGCCACCGACGCCACCTATCATGGCAACACGACGGCGGTTTCGCAGCTGAGCACGCGCATGCCTCCGATCCGCGGCCGCGCCCCCCATGTCAGGCTGGTGCCGGCCCCCGACAGCTATCGCCATCCCGATGCGATGGCCAATGGCAAGGCCTTTGGCGACGCCGTGCGTCAAGCGATCGCCTCGCTCGCACAGGATGGCATTGGCCTGTCTGGCATCATCTTGTGTCCGCTGCTCGCCAATGAAGGTTTCCCGGCTCTGCCCACCGGATTTTTCGACGACGCCTTGGGGGCCGTGCGCGAAGCCGGTGGTCTGGTCATCGCCGACGAAGTGCAGCCCGGCTTCGGCCGCACCGGCAGCCATTTCTGGGGCCATCAGCGCGCCGGCTTCGTCCCCGACATCGTCACCATGGGCAAGCCGATGGGCAATGGCCATCCGATCGCGGCCGTGGTCACCACCAAGGAGATACTGGCGACCTTCCGCGACGCTTTCCGCTACTTCAACACCTTTGGCGGCAACCCGGTCTCCTGCGCGGTCGCCAATGCCGTCCTCGACGTCATCGAACAGGAAAACCTTGTCGCCAACGCGCAAGACGTCGGCGCCTATGCGCTCGGCCTGCTGCGCCCGCTGGCCGACCGGCATGAGTGCATCGGCGAGGTCAGGGGCGCCGGACTGTTCTTCGGCGCCGAACTGGTCCACGACCGCGACACGCGCGAACCGGCGCCCGACATTGCCGAGCAGGTCGCCAACCGCATGCGTCATCGCGGCGTGCTGATGGGCAAGACCGGCATCCACGGCAATGTGCTCAAGATCCGCCCGCCCATGCCGTTCTCGCGCGACAATGCCGATTTCCTGATCGGCCTGCTGGACGAGGTGCTGGGTGAAGTCGGCGGAGTGCCGGCGTGAATTCTGTTTGCACCCAATCCGAGCCCGAAACGGCAGCCGATGTCACGGAGCTCGCCAAGCGTGCGCTCGAACATTGGGGCGCCCGCAATTCTGAGCCGGAACTTCTGAAGCACCGCGAGAACGCCGTCTTCCGCGTGCGGCTGCCGGACGGCCAGCCGGCAGCCATGCGCATCCACCGGCTCGGCTACCACACGGACGCCGCGCTGCGTTCGGAACTGCAATGGATGGGCTTCCTGCAATCCGCCGGCGTCGCCACGCCGTCTTGCGTCGCAACACAGGCCGGCGATCCGTTCGTGCTTGTCAGCACGGCCACCTCGGCGCAGCCCCGGCAGGCCGATTGCCTGAGTTGGCTGGAGGGGCGCGCCGTGGGCGCACGCGGCGTGCCACTGGTCTACACGCCCGACCAGTCGGTCCAGATCTTCACGGCGATCGGGCGGACCATCGCCCATATGCACAATGTCACTGCCTCGTGGACGCCGCCCGCGGGCTTCGTCCGCCATGCCTGGGACTTCGACGGCTTCTTCGGTGCGAACCCGGTCTGGGGCCGGTTCGAGACCTCGCCCTTTCTCGATGGTCCTCGCCGCGCGCTGGTCTTGCAGGCGCGCGACAAGGCAGTGAAGGCGCTGTCGGAACATGAGCGCAGCGCGCGCAATTTCGGCATCATCCACGCCGATCTGGTGCGCGAAAATGTGCTCATCCATGACAGCGCGGTGCGCATCATCGATTTCGACGATTGCGGCCATGGCTGGCACATGTACGACCTTGCCGTCGCCCTCTACCAGAACCGCGAGGAGGCGATCTACCCGCTGATCGAAACCGCTTTGCTTGACGGCTACCAGGAAGAGCGTGCGCTGATCCCGCAGGACATCGCCGCATTGCCTCTATTCGCCGCCTTGCGTGCCTTCGCGTTTCTTGGCTGGGTGCAAAGCCGCGTCGAAGGCGACATCACCAGGGATGTCGGCTTGCGGATGTCGACCATCGCAGCCGATGTGGTGATTGACTACCTGCGCGGCGAACAGCCCAACTGACGAGCCGATGAGAGCCGTCAGCTCTTGGCGAAATGGATACTGACCGTTCCCGAGCTGCCGAAGTCGGCGACGATGGTATCGCCGGGCCGCGCCTCGACCGGGCGCACAAACGATCCGGACAGCACCACCTCGCCGGCCGCGATGGACATGCCGTAGCGGGCGAGCCTGTCCGCCAGCCAGGCAATGCCCATCGCCGGATGGTTGAGCACGCCGGCGCCAAGCCCGGTCTCCTCGACCTCCGCATTGCGCGAGACGATGGCGCCGATCCAGCGCATATCGGCTTCATCGGGTCGTTGCGGCCGGCCGCCGATGACAATGCCGGCATTGGCGGCGTTGTCGGAAATCGTATCGAAGAAAGTGCGCGCCTTCTTTGTCTCGGCATTGACGCGTTCGATGCGCGTGTCGAGGATTTCGAGCGCCGGCGTGATATAATCGGTGGCGTTGAGCACGTCGAAGATGGTCACGCCTGGGCCCCTCAGCGGCGCCTTCATGACGAAGGCTATCTCGGCCTCGACGCGCGGCTGGATGAAGCGGCCGACGGGTATCGTCGCGCCGTCGTTGAAGAACATGTCGTCGAACAGCACGCCCGAATCCGGCGTGTCGATGGCGAGCGCATATTGCATCGCCTTCGATGTCAGGCCGATCTTCCAGCCCTTCGGGGTCAGCCCGGCATCGGTCTTGCGTTTCACCAGCGCTGCCTGGACGCGATAGGCATCCTCCATCGTCGCGTCGGGAAAGTCGAGGCTGAACAGACGGATCTGGCGGCGCGAACGCTCGGCTTCGAACAGCCTTGCCGCGGCATCTTCAACTTGCTCGGGGGTCACGATGCTGCCTCGTCGACGACGCCGTTGCGGAGCACGCCGATGCCGTCGGCTTCGACTTCGATCACGTCGCCCGGCTTCAGCCAGATCGGCGGGTCGAAGCGGGCGCCGGCGCCGGTCGGCGTACCGGTGACGATGATATCGCCTGGCACCAGCGTGGTGAAGGTGGAGACATAGGCGATGATCTTGCGGAACGAGAAGATCATCCGGCTGGTGCGGTCCTGCTGGCGCAATTCGCCATTGACGCGGGTGGTCAGCGCGATGTCGGCAATCTGCGCCTCGTCGGTGAACGGCACCAGCCACGGACCGAGCGAGCCGGTGCGGTCGAAATTCTTGCCCTGCGTGACGTTGAACTTGGCGTGCCGTACCCAATCGCGAATGGTGCCTTCGTTGCACAGGGATAGTGCCGCGATATGGTCAAGCGCATCCCTCTCGGCGATGCGTCGTCCACCCTTGCCGATGACGATGACGATCTCGCCCTCATAGTCCAGCTGCGGCGATTCCGGCGGCCGCACCAGCGGCGCGTCGTGGCCGACGAAGGAGCGGGGGAAGCGGATGAACAGCGACGGGTTGGAAGGCGCGGCCTGGCCGTCCTTGTACTCTTCGTTGCGGTCCGGGTAGTTGACGCCGACGCAGATGATCTTTTCCGGCGACGGCACAGGGATTTCATAAGCGATGGCGCCGACTGGAAAATCGACGGCGTGGGCTTCGGCCTCTTCCGCCAGCCGCCGTAGCACGCCGGCCTCGATCACTTCGCGCAGCGTCGGCCACTGGCTGTGCCGCGCCGACAGGTCGACGACGCCCTTATCTGTGACCACGCCATAGCGCGTCTTGCCGCCGACGGTGAAGGTGGCGAGCCGCCCATGTGCAGTCATCCCGGTCTCCGTCAGGTTCGCGTCTGTGGTCACGGTGCGATGATCGGCGACGCCGTCAAATCCGGTTGGCGTGCGGCCGCGCCGGCAAAGGTGCTGCCCTCCTCGAACCAGCTTTTCGGCGCCGGCGCGCCCCATAGCGTCTGGCGCTGCGGGTCCTTGAGGTCCCATTTGATCGGCTCCAGATCCGGATCGACCGTCTGGTAGTCCGAGCAATAGATCTCGATGCGGTGATTGTCCGGGTCGCGGACATAAAGGAAGAAGGCGTTGGAAATGCCATGCCGGCCTGGGCCGCGCTCGATATTTGCGAGGTAACCCGTCGTCGCCATCAGGTCGAGCAGGTCGATGATGTTGAGCGGTGTCGGCACCCAAAAGGCGACGTGATGCAGGCGCGGACCCACACCGTTGGTGAAGGCGATGTCGTGGACGCCGCCCTTGCGGTGCGTCCAGGCCGCCCACAGCTTTCCGCTACTCGCATCCTCGGTGTATTCGGTGACGCGGAAGCCAAGCTCGTTGTAGAAGGCGACGGACTCGTCGACATTGGGCGAGAAGCAGTTGAAGTGGTCGATGCGCAGCGGCTTCACGCCCTTGTAGAGCGCATATTTCTGATGAATCGGCGGCAGCCTTTCCATTTGGGCAAAGAACTCGAGCGGAATGCCGTGCGGGTCGCGGGTGCGGAAGGTGCGCGACTGGTACTGTCGCTCGACCCACTCGACCGGCAGGCCTTTTGCCTTGAAGAAATGCTCGGCCTTGTCGAGATCCTCATCCGAAAAAACCTTGAAGCCGAGATCGCGGGCTTCGGCGCTGCCGGCCTTCTTCAGCACGATGCAGTGGTGTCCGCGCTCTTCCAACGCCCTTAGATAGATGGCTTCCGATGTCTCGTCGGTAACCTGCAGGCCAAGCGTGTCGACATAGAAGGCGCGGGATTTCGCAAGGTCGGTGACCGCCAGTTCGACATGGCTGAGGCGCACGATGTTGAAGGCGGGATAGAGGTTTGGTTTGGGCAGTGGCATGCGATGTCCTCCGGTCAGCCGCCGAGTTTCTGGATCGTGTGCGCTGAAGTGGCGAAGGCGATGTTCTTCGTCTCCATGTAGAAATCGAAGGAATGGTCGCCGCCGTCGCGGCCGATGCCGGAATTCTTGACGCCGCCGAACGGCGTCGGCAAATGCCGCACATTCTCCGAATTGACCCAGATCATGCCGGCGTCCAGCGCATCGGTGAAGCGGAAGGCGCGGGTGACATCCGACGTCCAGAGATAGCCGGTCAGGCCGTATTGGGTGTCGTTGGCCAGCGCCAGCGCTTCGGCCTCGTCCTTGAAGGAAATGGCGGTCAGCACCGGCCCGAAAATCTCTTCCTGGGCAATGCGCATCCTGTTGGTGGCGCCGGTAAACAGCGTCGGGCTGACATAGCAGCCACCGCCCGGACCGGCGAACTTGTCGCCGCCGGCGGCTACCACCGCGCCTTCCGATTTGCCGATCTCGATATAGGAAAGCACCTTTTCCTCGTGCACCGGATGGATCAGCGGACCAACAACCGTTTTGGGATCGAGCGGATGGCCAACCTTGATGCGCTTTGCCTTCTCCGCAACCAGATCCGTGAATGTGTCGTAGACCGAGGCTTCGACCAGAAGCCGCGACGATGAGGTGCAGCGTTCGCCGTTGAGCGAGTAGATCATGAACACGGCCGCATCCGCCGCACGTTCGAGATCGGCGTCGGCGAAGACGATCACCGGGTTCTTCCCGCCCAGTTCGAAATGCACGCGCTTCAGCGTATCGGCGCCTTGTTTCATGATCATCGAGCCGGTGCGGCTCTCACCGACAAAACCGATCGCCTTGATGTCAGGGTGCTCGGTCAGCGCCTTGCCGGCGTGCTCGCCGAGGCCGTTGACCAGGTTCCACACGCCTTTCGGCAGGCCGGCCTCCTCCGCGGTCTCGACCAGCAGGCGAGCGGTCAGCGGCGAAAATTCGGCCGGCTTGTGGACGACGGTGCAGCCTGCCGCCAGCGCCGGCGCGATCTTCCATGTCGACAGCATGAACGGCGTGTTCCACGGCGTGATGATGCCGACCGGGCCGATCGGCACGCGCGTGGTGATGTTGACCTGGCCTGTCGTGCGCAGCGTCTCGCCGTCGCGCGCTTCCGGCGCGCGGTCGGCGAAGAAGCGGAAATTCTCGGCGCCGCGCAGCGCGGCCTTGGCCATGAATTTCAGCGCCTGGCCGGTGTCCATGCACTCGACGAAGGCGATCTCCTCGGCGCGCGCTTCGATCGCATCGGCTATCTTGTGCAGCAGCTTCTTGCGCCCGTCGCCCGGCATGGCGGCCCAGGCCGGGAACGCCGCCTTTGCCGCCTTGGCGGCGCGGTCGATATCGGCGGCACTGCCACGCGCGACCTTGGCCAGCGGCTTGAGATCGACCGGCGACATGCTCTCGAAGGTCGAGCCATCCACCGCCGGCACCGCTTCGCCGCCGATCTGGTTCAGCACGCCGTCGCGCTTGAAACGGGCCAGATAGGCCTCGGCCTTTTTCAGATTGCCTTCGAGGTCGGACATATCAGCTTCCGTCACTTGCCGCGCAGTCGCGGATGGATTGCGTTTTTCTTCCAGCTCAGTACCGGGTCGATCTCCCTGATCTCCAGGGAAAGAGCGAAGTGCGGGGTCTCGAACAGGGGGCCAAGGTATTCGCTCACCGCGGCGAAGACCGCCTCCCCGGTTCGTTTCTTGTCCTGGGCGCTGCGCCCGGTTCCAATGCGAAACGACATGTCGAGGAAAGCGTTTTCCGGCAGGCTGTCGGCGATGGCATAGGCTTCCGCACGGAAGGCCCGCACCCGCACCGCGCCGGTTTCAAACAGCCCGGTGCCGAGCACGGTGCGCAACACCAGCGCGCACAATTCGCTCATGTCGACCTTGGCATCGAGGTTGGCCGAATACTCGATGGAAAAGTGAGGCACCGCGTCTCGTTCCCCGGATTGTTCCACTGTTGTAATTAACGCGTTAATTACATGCAGCATCCCTGAAGTCAAGACTTGCATCCAAGTTGAGGCGACGATACGGGATGGAAAGGTCAGGTTTTGGCGTGCGGTCCCGCCGACCGCCCGCATCATTGGGGACGCTGCTTCTTGCTGCCTGAAAACACCCGTCGTTCTCTGCCGATGGCGCTGCTCCATGCCCGCGAAGTGGTGATGGCGCGGTTTCGCCCTATGCTGGCGGCGCATGACGTGACCGAACAGCAATGGCGTGTGCTGCGCGTTCTGAGCGAGGCCGGCCCTGTCGAGGCGACGGAACTTGCCGATCGCGCTTCGGTGCTGCCGCCCAGCCTGACACGCATCATCAAGACGCTCGAGGGCCGAAAATTCATCACCCGCAACAAGGCGGAAGGCGATGGCCGCCGTGTCGTGCTGACGATCGCCCCGGCGGGCTCCGCCCTTATCGATGCCTTGTCGCCGGAACGCCTCGTCATCTACCGCGACATCGAACAGCGCTTCGGACATGAGAGGCTCGAGCAATTGCTCGATCTGCTGGAGAGCCTGATCGCCGGCGAGAACTGACTGCTCCCGCTCAGCCGCCAAAACTGCCAAGCCGCGTCGGCTGCGTGTAATTGCGGTCGACATACAGCAAGGCCGAGCCGCCGCTGCCGTGCCTGACGTCGATAACGCGGCCGATCATGACATTATGCGTGCCGACGATGTGCACATCCTCGATCTCGCAATCGAAATTGACGATCGCATCGGACAGCGCCGGCGTGCCTGAGGCCAGCGTTTGCCAGCGCGCCGCCGAATAGCGTGCCTCCATGTCCCTGGTCGCGCCGGCGAACTTGCCGGCTAGGTGCATATGGTCATGCGTCAGCACGTTGACGCAGAAGCGCCGGTTGGCGAGGAACATGGCGGCCTGCGTCGAGCGGCCGTTCATGCACACCAGCAGTGTCGGCGGTTCGTCCGACACACTGCACATGGCGGTGGCGGTGAAGCCGCCGCGCCCGGCCGGACCATCTGTCGTGACGATGTTGACCGGCGCGCAGACCCTTGCCATGGCGTCGCGGAAATCGGCCTTCGAAATCTGCGTGGCCATCTGACATCACCCGGCCGTAGAAGCGAGCGGATTGAGCCAGGTATCTCCCGTCCAGCCGTTCTCGTCATAGTCGGCCATGCAGGTGTCGACCAGTTCTTCCATGGCCTTCAGCCGGCCGCCGCGTTCGGCGCCCTTCAGCACCTGCAGCCGCACCTCTTCCGGCGCACCGGCATAGTTGAGTTCGTAGAGCGCGTGGCGGCCGCCGAACTCGGTGCCGGTCGCGTCCCACAACAGTTTCATGATCTTGATGCGCTCGACATGGCCCATGTCGTTGGAACCGCGCACATACTGCGCGAGGTATTTGTCGATCTCGGGATTGTTGAAGTCGCGCACCGATGACGGCAGGTAGATCAAGCCGGAGGCGATCACCCGGCGCACCGTGTCGATGACGCGCGGATAGGCTTCCGACATGAAAGTCCGGTAGGCAAGGGCTGCTTCCAGGTTGGGCAGGACAGCGCCATTCGCCCAGGGGATCGGATTGTAGGCCATGGCGTTGGAAAAGCTCCAGAACATGTGCCTGAGCGCGATGACCTCGCCCAGCGCCGCCTGGTTGCCGCGGAAGGCATCGCCGCCGGTGGCGCGCAGCGCCTTTGCCAGCAGGCCGGCGAGGAAGTCGAGCTTGACGGCAAAGCGTGTGCAGCCCTGGAAGCAATAGCCATGCATGAAGCCCGAAGCCGGATGGAAGGACAGGATTTTCTGCGCCTCGCGCAGCACCAGCACGTCCTCCCAGGGGATGAAGACATTGTCGAGCACCAGGATGGCATCGTTCTCGTCGAAGCGCGACGACAACGGATAGTCGAACGGAGCCGCCGCCGTGTTGGCCGTCTGCTCATAGGAGACGCGGCAGAACATCTTTACCCCCGGCGCATTCATCGGCACGATGAACATGACCGACAGCGACGGATCTTCGGTGACCGTCGCCGAACTCTGCGCCAGGAAATTGTAGTGGGTCAGCGCCGAGGACGTCGCCACCACCTTGGCGCCGGAGACATAGATGCCGGCGTCGGTCTCCTTGGTGATGTGGACGAAGACATCCTTCACCTGTTCGGCCGGCTTGTGGCGGTCGATCGGCGGGTTGACGATGGCGTGGTTCATGAACAGCACGGCTTCCTGCGCACGCTTGTGCCAGGCGAGCGCATTGTCCTTGAACGGGCCGTACCAGTCGGCATTGGCGCCGAGCGTGTTCATCAGTGCCGCCTTGTAATCGGGCGTGCGGCCCATCCAGCCATAGGACATGCGTGACCACTCGGCGATCGCGGTCTGCTGGGCCGCGAGTTCGCCGGATGATTTGGCGACGCGGAAATATTTGTGGGTGTAGCCGCCCGAACCGGTATCGGTAGGCGAGGTCAGCGTGCCCTGCCGCTTGGGATCGTGCAGCGCATCATAGAGGCGCGCCAGCGACCGCGCCGAATTGCGCATCGCCGGATGGGTGGTGACATCGGCGATGCGCTCGCCGTTGATGTAGACCTCGCGGCCGTCGCGCAAGCTCTCCAGATACTCGGCCCCGGTGAACGGGCGCCCATTGTCGGCACGAAAGTCTTCCGATCGCATGATGTTCCTCCACTTATGGCATCAACTCTAGCGCTCCTGGCAAGGATCGGTTAGGACGTAACGGCAAAACCGATTGGACTTTTTCCGGCGCCATGAGCCTCAATTCCATTCCTGATTTCTTTGTCTATGGCGAGCCGGTGCGGCCGCTTGATGTCGGCTTCCTGCATGTCGAGACGGTGCTTGCGCGCAGCAACATTCATCTCGGCCAGGTTGCCGCGCACAAGCATCCGCAAATGGGCCAGATCACCTACTGGACCAGCGGCTCCGGCACCTACCGCATTGAAGACCAATCCTGGGACTTTTCGGCACCGGCCGTCAGCTTCGTGCCGAGCACCATCGTGCATGGCTTCTCGATCGGGCCCGGCACCGACGCCATCGTGGTTTCGGTCGCCGATGATGCGCTTGCGGCAATAGCCGCTCACAGCCTGCTGCCATTGGACCGGCCGGTCTTTGCCGATAGCCTTCCTCAGCACGTCGCGTGGAAAAGGCTTGCGGCGGTGCTGGAGATGATCGCCACCGAATATGCCGAGGCGCAGGCCGGGAGTGACAAGACCCTGTCGGCGCTGATTGCCGTCGCGCTCTCCCACATCGCGCGTCTTGGTCCCGAGGTAATGGATGCCACTGGCTCTTCCGATGCTGCATTGGCGCGCGGCTTGCGCCGTCTGGTCGATGCGCATTTCCGCGACAACTGGCCCGTCGACCGCTACGTCGAGGCGCTGGCCACGACAGCGCATCTTCTCGACAAGGCCGCCCATATGGTGCTTGGCAGCGGCGTCAAGCGACTCATCGGCGAGCGACGGTTGCTGGAGGCCAAGCGCTTGCTGCTGTTCACCGTGCGCACCGTCGAGGACATCGCCTACGAAATCGGCTTCGAAGATCCGGCCTATTTCTCACGCTTCTTCCGGGAGCGGGTTGGCCGGGCGCCCGCCGCCTGGCGCCGCGCGCACCTGGGGCAGAGTTGAAGCTTCCGCGCCGGCCAGGATCAGGCGTTTGGGCCGACACGCCGGCCAGGCACGGCGCCGCCGAGTTGATCCACCTGTTGATAGGTGTTGCCGCGCAGCATCACCCCGCGCACGGCGCGGCGCATCGAGATTGATGTCGCCGCGAAACTTGCTAGTGTTTTTTGTCGCTTTCAAACGGTTCGTTATTTGAACCACCATTTTATGTGCTATGAGCGGACTGCAAGGTGGATTGGCTTCCGTCCCATGCGAAGTATCTTGAGGATGCACGATGAGCACAGTAGGCAAAGCGATATCGCTGTTGGAGCAGTTCACGCTCGGCGAACCGGAGATCGGCCTGTCCGAGCTCGCCCGCAAAACTGGCCTTGACAAGGCGACGGCGCGGCGCCTGCTGATGGCGCTGGCCGACCACCGCCTGATCGAACAAGAGCCGGCAAGCCGCCGCTACCGGCTCGGCGCCGGCCTGTCGCGGCTGGCCCGGTTTCGCGACGCGCATTTTCCCTTCGTGCGCGTGGCAGCACCTGTGGTTCGCGAGCTGGCGCTGGAAACCGGCGAAACGGTGCATCTGTCGGAATTCAGCGCCGGCGCACTGCTGACGGTCCATGTCGAGCTGTCGGCAAAGGCCAACCGGGTCAATGTCGATGTCGGCCAGGTGCTGCCCTTGCACGGCACCGCCTCCGGCATCGCCTTTCTCGCCGCTTCGCCTCGGGAAGCGGCCGAGGCCTATGTCGACAAGCCGTTGCCGACCTTCACGCCACACACGGTGACCCAGCCCGACAGGCTGATGAAGGCGATCCGGCTTGCCGCCAAGCGCGGCTATTCCTCGAGCTCCCAAGGCTATGAAGAAGGCGTGCACAGCATAGCCGCGGCAATCCTCGGCTCCGATGGGCGTCCTCTCGGTGCGCTCGCGGTGGCCTCGCCTGTGTCACGCGCCGATGACAGCATGGCGGCCAGCCAGGGCGAAGCGGTGATCCAGGCGGCGCGGCTGATTTCAGCGCGCCTGGCCGGCGAAGCCTGACATCTCTACCGTCGCAGGGGAGATGATTAGCGGGTTAAGTTCCCAGCGGCGCACCGGCCTTGCCGCGAGACCGGAATGCTTCGTCTGGGACAGGCGGCTGGAGCGCAGCAAGGAAGAATTGTTGTCGCCCGCCCGAGCGTCGCCCACGATCTCGGAAATCGCCTTTGCTTGCGGGTTCAATTCGAGTGCGCATTTTTCGCGCGCGTTCGAGAGCCGGTATGATGTGGCCCGCGGGAGTTGCGCCAGAGGCTGAGGGCGGGTGCATTAAGGGGTGGGCCGTTTGCCGATCTCGGAGAGCGCCCTAGCTCGCCGAAAGCCGGCATCCGGCAGCAAGTTCTACATATTGGCAGCGGTTGGCCGCACGATCACTTCGTTGACGTCGACGCCATCGGGTTGATCAAGCGCAAAACGGATCGCCCGTGCAATGGCGTCCGGTGTGAGCGACTTCTGCCGCCATTCTTTCAGAGCCGTGGCGACCTGAGGATCGCTGATATCGTCGCCTAGTTCGGTTGCGGTCACTCCGGGGGAGATGATCGTGGCGCGGATGTCGTCATGCTCCTGCCGCAGCCCCTCGGTGATTGCCCAGACGGCATATTTCGTGCCGCAATAGACCGCCGCGGTGGGCAGCACGATATGCGCACCGACCGAGGCGACATTGACGATATGCCCATTCTTCTGGGCGACGAAGCGCGGCAGCACCGCGGCGATCCCGTTCAGCACGCCGCCGATGTTGACATTGATCATGCGAGACCACTCATCGCGCTTCAGCGCGGCAAGCGGCGACAGCGGCATGACGCCGGCATTGTTGACCAGCACATCGATCTGCCCGAATTCGGCATGAGCGGCATCGGCAAAGGCGTCGAAATTCGCCGCGTTAGTCACGTCGAGTTCGCGCCACGCGACGCCTTTGCCTATTTCTGCGGCCAGCGCCTTGAGCCGCTCGGTGCGGCGGGCCCCGATGAACAGTCTGGCGCCGGCACCGGCAAGTTCCCGAACCGTCGCTTCGCCGATGCCGCTGGAGGCGCCGGTGATGAGTACAACCTTGTCTTTAAGTCCCGTCATGATCGTTCCTTTTTCGCTGCGGTGACGGGGAGATAGATGGCGCGAACCGGCAAAGGCCGGTAGCGTGATCGTCCAAAGAGTTTGCACGATCCTCCAAATGAACTCGAAATGCCTTGCAACATTTCGCGCCATGAAGATTTATGCGGCATGGAAAAAATCAATGAACTCGCCGAGCTGATCACCCGCTTTGCGCCGAAGTCTGGCATGGCCGGCACTGCGGTGCCGCGGCTGTCGCTCATTCGCGCCAACCAGCCCAGTGCACCCGTGCCTGCGGTCTACGAGGCGTCGCTTTGCATAATCGCCCAAGGATCGAAGCGCGTCTCGCTGGCCGACCAGAGCGTGGTCTATGACGCATCGAGCTACCTGCTCGTCTCGGTCGACCTGCCGCTGGTCGGGCATGTGTTGGAGGCGAGTCCGGCGGCGCCCTACCTCTGTTGCAAGATAGATTTTGATTCCACCGCGCTGGCCGAACTGCTTGTGAAAGAAGGACGTGCATCCCCCAGCAGGGATCTGCCGGTGTTAGCTGCCTATCCAAGTGACCCCGACCTGATTGATGCCGCCTGTCGGCTTGTCAGGCTGCTCGATCGCCCCGAGAGCATCACCGTGCTGGCGCCGCTGATCGAACGCGAAATCCTTTACCGGCTCCTCACCGGACCGCACGGTGACACGCTTCGCCAGATGGCGTCGGTGGACAGCCACCTGAACCAGGTCAGCCGCGCCATCGCCACGATCCGCAATCATTTCCAGGCACAACTGCGCATCGAAGAGATTGCGGCGGCATCGGGCATGAGCGCGTCGTCCCTTCATGCCCATTTCAAGGCGATGACGCGCATGACCCCGCTCGAATACCAGAAGCAGCTGCGCCTGCAGGAGGCGCGAAGGATTATGCTTGCCGGCGGCGCAAACGCAGGCACGGCCGGGTTCGCGGTGGGCTATGACAGCCCTTCGCAGTTCAGCCGAGAATATCGTCGCCTGTTCGGTGCGCCGCCCCGGAAAGATATTGACCGCCTTCAGGCGACACCCAGTTCGGCTGCGGCTTATTGAGTTTTCCGAGCGGCATGCGCCAGCCATGGCTGGTCAGGAGCCAGCCGCCTCCAGGTGGCGAAGCGTCCGATCATGCTCGGTAGAACTCCCGGTACCATTCGACAAAGCGCGGAACCCCTATTTCGATCGGGATTTTGGGCTTGAAGCCGGTCGCCTCCTCGAGCGAGCTGACATTGGCGAAAGTTGCCGGAACGTCGCCTGGCTGAAGTGGCCTGAGGTTGCGGTTTGCCTTGCGTCCCAGCGCGTCTTCGAGCACCTCGATCAATCGGTTCAGTTGAACGGGCGAATTGCCGCCGATGTTGTGAATCCTGAACGGGGCGTTGCTGGTCGCTGGGTCTGGCGCGACACTTTTCCACTCAGGATTGGGTGTCGCGGGTTGCTGCATGACGCGGATAATACCTTCGACAATGTCGTCGATATAGGTGAAATCCCGCTGCATGTTGCCATAGTTGAAGACCTCGATCGGCTCGCCGGCGAGGATAGCCTTGGCGAAGATGAACAGCGCCATGTCCGGCCGCCCCCACGGACCATAGACGGTGAAAAAACGCAGCCCGGTGGTCGGCAGTCGAAACAGATGGCTGTATGTGTGCGCCATCAGCTCGTTCGCCTTCTTGCTTGCGGCGTAAAGGCTGAGCGGATGGTCCGCCGGATCGTGCACGGAAAACGGCATGCGGGTGCTGCCGCCATAAATCGAACTCGACGATGCATAGACCAGATGGCCGACGGAGGCCTGCCGGCATCCTTCCAGGATGTTGACAAAGCCGCTGAGGTTGCTTTCCACATAGGCGTGCGGATTGCTGATCGAATAGCGTACGCCGGCTTGCGCCGCGAGATTGACGACAACCTCCGGCGCGGCCGAGAGGAAGAGCTCCGAAATACGGTCCCGCTCCGTGAGATCGGCATGCTCGAAACAAAAATTCGAAAACGCTTTCAGCCGCTCGAGACGAGCCTGCTTCAGGCTGACGTCATAGTACTCGTTCATGGAGTCGAGGCCGATAACCTGGCCTCCTTCGGCAAGCAGCCTCAGGCAAAGATGAAACCCTATGAACCCGGCTGCGCCGGTGATCAGTATCGGCCTGCTTGATGTCACTGCATATCCTAGCGTTAATTTCAGGCGAGCTTTACAAGCTCCAGTATTTTATGTTGTCGGGAACTTCATTGGGCTTGATGGCCGACTTGACATCGAACAGTGTCCCCCCCGGCCTGATCATTTGAAAAAGACGCGCTCTTTCGTTGGTGAGATATTGCCTGTGAGGCACCGCCAGAACAAGCGCCTGCAAATCGTTTATCTCATCGAGCGGCAGGATTGTTTCGCCGTGATCACGCCGAGCGGTTTCGACATCGGCAAGGGGATCATGGACTTTGGGGACAATTCCGAACTGCCTTAGTTCCTTGACCATGTCGAAAACGCGGCTGTTGCGCAAATCCGGCACGTCCTCCTTGAATGTCAGCCCGAGAATGCCGACAGAAGCCCCTTTGACGGGCGTGTCAGAACCAATCAGCCGTTTGACAACCTGCTGGGCGACGAAGGCCCCCATGCCGTCATTGATGCGACGTCCGGCGAGGATGATCTGCGGATGGTAACCTTCGGCCTCGGCCTTGGCGGTCAAATAATATGGATCGACGCTGATGCAGTGGCCGCCGACGAACCCCGGTTTGAAGGGAAGGAAGTTCCATTTCGTCGACGCAGCATCAAGAACATCCTGCGTCCGGATATCGAGCCGCTCGAAGATCATTGCCAGTTCGTTCATCAGCGCGATGTTCAGATCGCGCTGGGTGTTCTCGATAACCTTCGCTGCCTCGGCCACCTTGATCGACGGGGCGCGGTAGACGCCGGCATCGATGATACGGCCATAAACGTTCGCGATGCGCTCCAGCGTCTCGTTATTCTCGCCGGAGACGACTTTGACGATCTTTTGCAGCGAGTGTTCTCGATCGCCGGGGTTGGCGCGTTCGGGCGAATAGCCGAGGGCAAAGTCGCGGGGATGTCGCAGGCCGGAAACCTGCTCGATGATCGGCCCACAGAAATCTTCGGTCACACCTGGATAGACTGTCGACTCAAAAACGACGACGGCGCCTTTGCTCACCGCCTCGCCGACGAGTTCGGACGCCAGTTTCAAAGAAGCTAGATCGGGAGCGCGATTTGCGTCGATAGGGGTTGGCACGGCAACGATGAAGAAAGTAGCGCCTTTCAACATCTCCCGATCGGTGGTCAGCCCTATCGAGGTCTCCTTGAGCGCCGTTGCGTCAACTTCCCCCGTACGATCGACGCCGCCACGCAATTCCCCGATCCGACGCTCGCTGATGTCAAAAGCTATGGTGCCGGGGAAAACCTTCCCAAAGGCAATGGCTACCGGCAGGCCGACATAACCCAGGCCGATAACTGCAATGCGTTCGGACATCCGTGGGGTTCCTCGAGCCACCTGTTGAGCCGACGTGCTTGTATGGCAGCCTGTTGGCCAATTCAACGATGCTCTATCGCGAAGAGGAATGTCTCATGAAAAATGGTCGTTGCCATGTTTCATGTTGCCATCCGCCGATGCCATCGATGTTGTGGATAAATCCAGCAGGACCGGGTTTCGAGCCACTCTCTGCTGCGGATTGGGGTGAACCGTCAGGTTCTGCCGGCCATCTACGCAGCGGCGGCCCTGACGACAGGGCTGATATTCTCTGCTGCCAATCCATAGGCCACTATCGGCCTCAATCGTGCCTTCTGATCAAACCAAATGCCCGGATCGGAATTCGCATCGGCACCGAGCGGATCTGCGAAATTTCAGTTTGGTCCTTGTGCATTGGCTGCGGACACGTCGTATCCTGCGTGTGGCGACCCATATCTGGTCGATCAGCATTTGCCTGGGAGCAGAAATTGGCCAGACTCTATGACAGCCGCAGACGCATTCTCGTTACCGGGGGCGCAGGGTTTATCGGCTCGCATCTTATTGACCGCCTGTTGGAACGAGGCGACGAAATCTTGTGTGTCGACAACCTTTTCACCGGATCAAAGCGCAATATCGACCATTTGGCCAAGCATCCCCGCTTCGAATTCATGCGCCATGACGTGACCTTTCCGCTCTACGTCGAAGTCGATGAGATTTACAACCTGGCGTGTCCGGCCTCGCCTGTTCACTACCAGTACGACCCGGTTCAGACGATCAAGACCGCCGTGCACGGCGCCATCAATGTTCTTGGACTGGCAAAGCGGCTGAAATGCAAAGTCTTTCAGGCCTCCACCAGCGAGGTCTATGGTGACGCGTCTGTGCATCCGCAGCCGGAGAGTTACTGGGGCAATGTAAACCCGATCGGGCCGCGCTCATGCTACGATGAAGGCAAACGCTGCGCCGAAACGCTGTTCTTCGACTATCACCGACAACATGGCTTGTGGGTCAAGGTCGCGCGGAT
Source organism: Mesorhizobium sp. M0771 (assembly GCF_040320155.1). Classification (NCBI taxonomy): domain Bacteria; kingdom Pseudomonadati; phylum Pseudomonadota; class Alphaproteobacteria; order Hyphomicrobiales; family Phyllobacteriaceae; genus Mesorhizobium; species Mesorhizobium sp. M0771. The sequence goes on from NZ_JAMYPC010000003.1 coordinate 291,561, forward strand.
TTTCAATACGTTCGGGCCGCGCATGCACCCGGCAGACGGCAGGGTTGTCTCAAATTTCATCGTGCAGGCGCTTCGTGGTGAACCGATAACCATTTTCGGCGACGGCTCACAGACAAGGTCGTTTTGCTACGTCGACGACCTGGTGAGCGGCATGCTGCGCCTCATGGATACGGGGCCGGAGGTGACCGGTCCAGTAAACATCGGCAATCCAAGGGAAGTAACGATCAGGCGCTTGGCCGAACTGACGACGCAGATGACCGGATCAGGTTCGGATATAATTTACCGCGATCTTCCGCAAGACGATCCGCGGCACCGCCAGCCCGATATCACCCTTGCCAAAAGGCTTGTCGGCTGGGAGCCGACGGTGACTTTGGAAGCCGGGCTGCAACAGACGATCGACTATTTCAAAGCCCTGCTGCCGAAGGTTTCCACAAACTCGCCTTGACCCGGCACCGCAGTGCAACCGTCAAGTCTGACCGATCACCGTCGTGGTAGCGACGCCTTTTGCAGTCGACTCCGGTAGGCTTGAAGTTTTTTGAATTCTAATTATTTTAAGCTTGAAATTATTTGAAGAACCATGGCGCTTCATCCGTCCGAGCCGGGACACCGGCATTTGGCGGAGAGCAGAAGGAGGAGGAAGATTTGCCGTCGTTCCGGGATAAAACTCCATGAACACAGCACGATTTTCCGAGAGTGTCACAGGCAAGATCGTCGATGGCGTTCTCGTCGTCACGATCGAAAATCCGCCGGTCAACGCGCTGTCCTTCCATGTCAGGGCCGGACTGATGGCTGCGCTTGGGCGTGCGGCGTCGGATGAAGTGTCTGCCGTGGTGCTGACCGCCATTGGGCGCACCTTCATCGGTGGCGCCGATATCAAGGAATTCGGCAAGCCCGCTGTCTCGCCCAGACTGCCTGACGTGATCGAAGCGATCGAGAGCTTCGCCAAACCGATCGTGGCGGCAGCAGGCGGCGCGGCGCTCGGCGGCGGCTGCGAGATTGCGCTGGCCTGCCACTACCGGGTGGCCAGCAAGGCGGCCAGCTTCAGCCTGCCCGAGGTCAAGCTCGGGTTAGTGCCTGGGGCCGGCGGAACCCAACGCCTGCCCCGCCTCATCGGCACGGTCGCCGCAATTGACCTGATCGGCACGGGTCGGCCCGCAAATGCCGACGAAGCGCTCGCTCTCGGTCTGATCGATACCATTGCCGACGATCTTCCCGAAGGCGCGCTCGACGTCGCCCGCCATCTCGTCGGCCAACCGCTGCGGCCCACGGGCGCGCTTTCCGTCCCGCGCTCGCAACCTGAGGCCGACGCGGCAGCCGCAAAGAAGGTGCTTTCCCGCAGCCGTGGACAGATCGCGCCTGCAGAAGCCGTGAGACTGGTCCGGGCTGCGTCCACGGCCAAACTTGAGGACGGTCTTGCGGACGAACGCGCGACCTTCCTGCGCCTCCGGGATTCTCGCGAAGCGGCAGCGTTGCGCCACGTCTTCTTTGCCGAGAGGCAAGCCAGCAAAGTCGACAGGCTGGAGGGTGTCACGCCTCGCAAGGTCGAGACCGTCGGTATCGTCGGAACCGGCCTGATGGGTGCAGGCATCGCGGTCTCGGCCTTGAATGCCGGCTATGGCGTAATCGGCGTCGAGCAGACGGACGACGCCGCGGCAAAAGGATACGCGCGTATCGCCGGCCTTCTCGACAAGTCAGTCCAATCCGGCCGTCTCACCGATCATGCGCGCAGGGAGGCGCTGAGCCGGTTTGAAGCGGCCAGCGAAGCCGACAGGCTGGCGCAGGCCGATCTGGTCATCGAGGCGGTGTTCGACGATCTCGCGGTAAAAACCGACCTCTTCCGGACGCTTGATCGCATCGTCCGCCCGGACGCCATCCTTGCGACCAACACCAGCTACCTCAACCCCAACGAGATCGCCTCGGCAACCGCCAGGCCCGAGCGGATCGTCGGCCTGCATTTTTTCTCGCCGGCCAACGTCATGCGGCTCACCGAAGTGGTGGATTGCGCGGCGACGGCGCCCGACGTGCTCGCCTCGGCTATCGCCTTCGTCAGAAAGCTCGGCAAGCTGCCTGTCGTGTGCGGCGTTACCGAGGGTTTCATCGGCAACCGCATCTATTCCGCCTACCGCCGCGAGGCGGAGTTCATGGTGGAGGATGGCGCAGCACCCGATGAGGTGGATGCCGCGCTGGAGGCCTGGGGCTTCCCGATGGGGATCTTCGCGGTCAACGATATGGCTGGGCTGGAGATAGCCTGGGCGCGGCGCAAGCGACAGGCGGCGATGCGCGATCCGCAAGCACGTTATGTCGAAATCGCCGACCGGCTGTGCGAGGCCGGCCGCTTCGGCCGCAAGACCGGGCGCGGCTGGTACGATTATTCGGACGGCGAACGCAGGAGCGACCCGCAAGTAACGGCGCTGATCGAGGCCGTGCGAGCGGCCAACGGCATCGTGCCGCGCCGCTTTTCGTCCGATGAGATCGTCACGCGCTTACTGGCGGCAATGGCCGAAGAGGGCAAGGCATTACTCGCCGAAGGCATCGCGGCGCGTGCCTCCGACATCGATCTGGTGATGATCAACGGCTATGGCTTCCCGGCCCACAAGGGCGGGCCGATGTTCCGCGCCGGAGAGGTTTAAGGACCAGCTACGACAGCCTTGCGATGACGGCGCGCAGTGCCTCGCCGAAACGCCTGACCTCGTCGACCGTGTTGTAATGGACCAGCGAGGCGCGGATGGCGCCGCTGTCCATCGACAGGTTGAGACGCTTCATCAGCCGGGGCGCATACATATGGCCGTCGCGGATGCCGATCTGCATGTCAGCCATTTCCTCGACGATCCGCTGCGGCGACAGCTTGCCGATGTTGAAGCAGAATGTCGGCACGCGTTCGTTGATGCGGGCTTCCTCGGCGACGCCGTAGATCGTGGCATTGCATCCCTTGAGCACGGCGAGCATCTCGCGCGCCAGGAGCATTTCATAGTCGCGGATGGCGCCCATGCCGGCAACGATGTTGTCGCGCCGCGAGCGGTTGTTGGAGGGCGCCAGATTGCGGCCGATCAGTTCCAGGTACTGCACCGCGGCATCCATGCCTGAGACGTTCTCGTAGATGAAGGTGCCGGCCTCGACCTTGTAAGGCGGCTCGTCGGGGATGAAATCCTCGCGGAAGGTCGGCAGCCGCTTCAGCGTTTCGAAGCGGCCCCACAGAAAGCCCATATGCGGCGAGAAATTCTTGTAGCCGGAGCAGACGAGATAATCGCAGTCCCAGGCCTGCACGTCGATCAGCCCGTGCGGTCCGTAATGCACGCAGTCAAGGAACACTTCGGCGCCGGCCGCATGCGCGATCGCGGCCACGGAAGCGACATCAACGATCGAACCGATCGAGTGCGCCGTCACCGTGCAGGCGACGAGACGGGTGCGCTCAGAAACCAGCGGCTTGAGGTCGTCGACATGCAGGTTGCCGTCCTCGCGCATGCGCCACCACTTGAACTTGGCTCCGGCGGATTCCAGCGCCAGCCACGTCGCGATGTTGGCGTCGTGGTCCATATCGGTGATGACGATCTCGTCGCGCTCTGTGTCCTTGGCCAGCATCTGGCCGATGCCGAGGCTGACCAAGCGGATGAATGAGGTGGCGTTCATGCCGAAGCAGATTTCCGACGGACTGTAGGCGTTGATCAGCAAGGCCACGCTCTCGCGCGCATTGGCGACCGATTGGTCGACCGCGACGCTGCGGCCGTAACGTCCGCCGCGCTGCACATTGTGCGAGACCAGGTGGTTGGTCACCGCATCGAGCACGCTCTGCGGGATCTGCGCGCCGGCGGCGTTGTCCATGAAGATGAAATCACCGGCGCGCTGCAAGGCCGGAAACATGGCGCGGATGGTGTCGACCGGAAAGCCGCCGGCGGCTTGGGAATTGCTCAACTGTATCTCCTGCGAATGGCTTGGGAAGCGGGACGGTTGATGAGGTCAGCGCGTCTTCTCGGTCTTGAAGCGGTCTTCGAGCAGGCTGACGAGGCGGACCATGGGCCAGAGGAAGATGAGATAGACCAAAGCGGCGCCGATCAGCGGCGAGGGATTGGCATAGAGCGATTGCGCGTTGGTCGCTTCCTTCAACAGTTCAGGCAGCGCAACGGTGGAAGCGAGCGACGTGTCCTTGAACATCGAAACGCAATTGCTGGTCATCGGCGGGATGACCACGCGGATCGCCTGCGGCAGCACCACCTTGCGCAAGGTCAAAAGGAAAGGCAGGCCGAGCGCCTGTGCTGCCTCGAATTGGCCTTTCGGAATGCTCTCAATGCCGGAGCGGAACACTTCTGCTGAATAGGCCGACATGATGATGGCGAACGCCGTCACGGCGGAGGCCCAGGACGACAGACGGATGCCGAGGAAGGGCAGCGCATAGTAGATCAGGATCAGCACCACCAGCACCGGCAGGGCCCGGAAGATGTCGGTGTAGCCGACCGCCAGCCAGCGCAGCGGCTTCGGCGCATAGAGCCGCAACAGGCTGATCCCCAGGCCGATGGGAATGCCGATGCCGATACTCAAAATGCCGAGCAGCAGCGTGTTCAGGAAGCCACGCAACAGCGCCGGCAGGCTGGACATGATCACGTCAGGATTGAAGAAGGTGTCGATCAGCGACATGGGAGCGTTCCCGAACCCCAGAGCAAAGGATGCTCAAGTTAAAACCAATCGACCTTGCCTCCGATGAGGCTATCCGTGTGGCAGCAGGCGCCGGAGCGTGAAATGAATCGTGCCGGCCTGGGAGCCGGCACGATTTAAGTGCATTGCCGGTCAGCCCTTGGGCAGCGGCCTTTCCTTGACCGTCGAGGAATCGGCTGGCGCGTCGCTGCCGAACCACTTCTTGTGGATCGCGGCCAGCGTTCCGTCCTTCTTCATCGCGGTCAGCGCGTCGTTCAGCTTGCCGAGCAGCGGATGGTCCTTGCTCATCATCAGGCCGTACTGTTCGCCGGTCTTGATGCGCTGCTTGACCTTCAGGTCCTTCATCTTGGTGAAGGAGTATTCCATGCCCGGAATATCGCTGACGGCGGCGTCCACGCGGCCCGCGCTGAGGTCGAGCAGAAGATTCTGCTGCGTGTCATAGCCCTTCACGTCGCTGTAGCCGTCAGCCTCCTGATGCGCCTTGACCCAGGTCTCGCCGGTCGAGCCTGAAAGCACGCCGACGATCTTGCCCTTGAGGTCGGCCTCGGTGTTAACAGCGCTATCGGTCTTCGTCGCAATGCCCATGTCGGAGTCATAATAGGGCTGGGTGAAGGACAGCGTTTTCAGTCGCTCCGGCGTGATGGTGATCGAGGAGATCGCGACATCGATGCGGTTGGAACTGACAGCCGCGAACAGCGCCTGGAAGCCGAGGTCGGCAATGTCGGTGGTCATGCCGGCACGCTTGGCCGCTTCGTTGACGATGTCGACTTCAAAGCCCTCGAAAGTGCCGCTCTCGTTCTTGTATTCGAAGGGCGGATTGGTCGGGTAGGCGCCGACATTGAGCACATCGGCGGCAAAGGCGGTGGCCGGGCCGGCAGCGATGCCGATCGTGGCGGCGAGAAGAAGCAGGTTGCGACGAGTGAAGCTCATTTTGTGTTCCCTCTGGTTGTGATCGGGCGGGTTTGCTCCCGCACGGTTTGTTGCCGTCCCACCTCCCAGCGGGGCGTCAATTCATGGCGGCGACCATGCGCTCGAGCGCGGTCGCCATCTGGTCGCGTTCACGGCACACGCACATCCGCAGGAAGGCCGCTGCCGAATTTCCAAAGAGGTGGCCGGGAGCCAGCCCGACGCGCGCCGTCTCCAGTATCCTGGCGCAGGCCTGCCGGGCGTCGCTTTCGCCGTCCATGGCAAAGAAGGCATACATGCCTCCGCGCGGTTTCGTCGGCAGGATGATGCCGGGAATCTGGGCCAGCCTGTCATAGGCAAGGTCGAGGCCGGTTTTGATCCGCTGCCTGATCTCCTCGACCAGCGGCTCGCCTTGGCGGATGGCGGCGACAGCGCCTGCCTGGATAGGCGCGGCGGTGCCGCTGTTGATGTACTGCGTCATGGCGCCAAGCTGGTCGGCCACCCCCGACGGATGCGTCAGCCAGCCGATGCGCCAGCCGGTCATCGCCCACGCCTTCGAAAAACTGTTGACCGACAGCACCCGGTCGCCATCCTCGGCGATCTGCAGGATGGAAGGAGCAACATTGCCGTCGAAATAGAGCCGGCCATAGACCTCGTCGGAGATGATCCAGATGCCGGTGCGCCGGCTGAAGTCGAGCAGCGCCTGCATCTCCTCGCGCGACGCGGTCCAGCCGGTCGGGTTGGACGGCGTCGACAGGAAGATCGCGCGTGTGCGCGCATCGCAAGTGGCGAACAGCCGGTCGAGATCGAGATGCCAGTCGCCCTTGAAGTCGAGCGAAAACGGCCTTGGCTCGCCGCCGATCAGATGGATGGCGTTGTGGATGTTGGGCCATTGCGGCGCGACATAGACGACGTTGCTGCCGGTATCGACCAGCAGTTCCAGCGCCAGGTACAGCGCCTGCATGCCGCCGGGCGTGACCGTGGTGCGCGCAATCGGGATCGTCCGGCCGTGAATGCGCGTTTGGTATTCCGACAGCGCCTCGTTCAGTAGGGGGTGCCCACGCATGTTAGGGACGTAGAACGTCTGGCCTTCATCGAAGGCGGCCTTCGCCGCGTCGCGGATGAAAGCGGGCGTCACCATGTCGCCTTCGCCGTACCAGAGCGCGATCACGTCGCCCAGTTCTCGGGCGCGCACGGCAAGGTTGGCAATGTTTTCGGTGTGCAGGTCACGGATCTGGGCACGTACGCCGTCGAAAGCATAACGCGCGCTGGACGATGACTGGGGCAGTATGAACGACAAGGACTGAAACCCCTCCCACCCGGAGCACCGCGACGGACTGCCCGGCAAGCCCCACCGGCACGACAGTCGCCATCGAGTTTGGATGCTATCCAATGTGCGGCGCTTTTCAAGGAAAAAGTTTTAAGCTTAAAAAGTTTTTGCCTGATCCCGCCCCGTCTCACCCCAGTTCGGCGCGCGCAGCGGTGCAGTTGGCCGCAGCGCCGGCGCCAAGAAACATGGTGTCGCTGGCCAGCACGAAGAAGCTCGCGCCGATAGCGGCCCACTGGCTGATCGTCTGTGGGCTGGCGCAATATAAGCCCGATGTCCTGCCGTGCGCGACGGTCGCGCGGATGATCCTTGTGATTGCCTCATTGAGCTTGTCCACGCCTTTCGGCCCGATCGCATCGATCGACACGGAGAGATCGCCGGGGCCGACGAAGACCACATCGATGCCGTCTATGGCCGCGATCGCCTCGATGTTGGCCAGCCCCTCCGATGTCTCGACCTGGACCGCGACGACGATCCTGTCGTTGGCCGCGGCTAGATATTCGGGGATGCGATAGCCATAGCCGGCCGCCCGGCCAGGCCCGACGCCCCGCTCGCCCAGCGGCGGATAGCGCGAGGCTTTCACCGCCGCCTCGGCCTGAGCAGCGGTCGAGACGCGCGGCACGAGCACGCCTTGTGCGCCGCTGTCGAGCGCCGCCTGGATAGCTTCCGGCGCATGACCGGGAACACGCACCATGGCCGGCACGCGATGCACGTCGGCCGCCCGCACCATGGTTTCGATCGTGTCCCGCGCGATCTGAGCATGTTCCCAGTCGATGCAGAGGAAGTCGAGGCCGGCGAGCGCCATCACTTCGACGGCGACGGGATGGGGAATAGCGGCGAAGGAGCCGACGAGATTGGTCTTGCCGATGCACTTCTGACGGAACGCGCTCATATCCATCCCCTTTTCCCCTCCAAATTCATATCCGCAATCGGCGGCGAGGCGAAGCTATTTCAGGCTTGAAATATTTTTGCGCGGGCCTAGCGTGTCGGTCTCCCGCCACGAGTTCCCATGATGATCAAAACGCATCCCCTGCACGGCTCGAACAAACTGAAGCTCGGCGTCTTTTCGACCAATGCCGATGGCGGTCTGGCCATCACCGATGTGCCGGAACGCTGGACGGCAAGCTGGCAGGACAATCTGACGGCGGCGCAGATCGCCGACCGCGCCGGGCTGGAATTTATGCTTCCGATCGCGCGCTGGCGTGGCTTTGGCGGCCGCAACAAGGTGCGCGAATGGTCGTTCGAGACCTTCACCTGGGCAGCAGCTCTGGCGGTGGCCACCGAGCAGATCGGCCTGTTCATGACCGTGCATGTGCCGCTGGTGCATCCGCTCTATGCCGCCAAGGCGCTGGCAACTGTCGACCATATCAGCCAGGGCCGCGCCGGCTTGAACATCGTCTGCGGCTGGAACCCGAAGGAATTCGGCATGTTCGGCACGCCTTTGGTCGAGAAGGGCTACGACCAGGCCGCCGAATGGATCGAAATCCTGGAAAAGCTCTACGCCTCGGACCAGCCTCTGGACTATGAAGGCACCTACTATCGCCTCAAGGAGGCGGTGAGCCGGCCGGCGAGCCTGCAGGTTCCACGCCCGGTGACCATGAACGCTGCTTTCGGTGGCCCGGGCCGGGATTTCGCCGCCGCCCGATGCGATTATCTGTTCACGACCTTTTCGGAAATGAGCGATGCCGGCAAGCATGTCGCCGACATCAGCGAGCGGGCCGACAAGGTTGGCCGCAACGTCGGCGTCTACACGGTGGCGCATGTCGTCTGCCGTCCAACCATGGAAGAGGCGCAGGCCTACTACACGCGCTATGCCGTCGATCTGGTCGACCACGATGCGGTCGATGCTCATATGGCAGGCAAGAAGGAGTTCTCGCAGTCGCATGACCCGCATGCCTATGACCGCTACCGGCAGCGTTTCGCCGGCGGCGCCGGCACCTACCCGCTGGTTGGAACGCCGGAAACGATTGCCGCCGAGATGGCGGCAATAGCCGGGCATGGCTACCAGGGCATCGCGCTATCCTTCGTCAACTACACCAGGGAACTGCCCTATTTCTGCGACCATGTGCTGCCGCTGCTCAGGCAGGCGGGGCTGCGCGGCTGATCAATCCGGGAATAACGAATTCGTTAATCCGGAATGACGGCGGTTGCCTGAATTTCGATCTTGGCGCGATCTTCCACCAGCGCCACCACCTGCATGGCGGCCATGGCCGGAAAATGCCGGCCGATCACCTCGCGATAGGCCTCGCCTATACCCTTGAGATTGCCGAGATATTCGGCCTTGTCGGTGAAATACCAGGTCATCGCGGTGATGTGCCGTGGCTCCGCGCCGGCCTCCGCCAGCACGGCGACGATGTTCTGCAGCGTCTGCCGCACCTGGCCGGCGAAATCGTCGGTCTCGAACTGGCACTGCCCGTTCCAGCCGACCTGTCCGCCGACGAAGACGAGCCTGCCGCGCGCGGCAATGCCGTTGGCGTAGCCGACCGGTTTCGCCCAGCCCTCCGGCTGCAGGATCTCGTGCATTTTTCAAGCCTCCCCGGTATTCTTAAAAACCAAATCTCAAAATCAAATACGTCGCTGTCAGGCCGCGCCCATCACCTGCCGTGCGATCACCACCTTCTGCACATCGGATGCGCCCTCGTAGATGCGCAGCGCGCGGATCTCGCGATAGAGGCTCTCGACGATATGGCCCTTGCGGACGCCGTCCCCCCCATGCAGCTGCACAGCCTTGTCGATCACCTCTTGCGCCTTGTCGGTGGCGAACAGCTTGGCCATCGCCGCCTCGCGGGTGACACGCGCCGCGCCCATGTCCTTGGTCCAGGCAGCGCGGTAGACCAGCAGCGCTGCGGCATCGATGTCCAGCGCCATGTCGGCGATATGGCCTTGCACCATCTGCAGCTCTGCCATCGGAGCGCCGAAAAGTTTGCGCTCGGCCACCCTGCTGATGCTTTCGTCCAGCGCCCGGCGGGCAAAGCCGAGTGCCGCCGCGCCGACCGTGGAGCGGAACACGTCAAGCACCGACATGGCGATGCGGAAGCCGTCTCCCGGTTTGCCGATCAGCGCCGAGGCCGGCACCCGGACCTGATCGAAGGAAAGCCGCGCCAGCGGATGCGGCGCGATCACTTCAAGGCGCTCGGCGATGCCAAGCCCCTTGGTGTCGGTGGGTACGAGAAAGGCGGAAAGTCCCTTAGCACCCGGCGCCTCGCCGGTACGGGCAAAGACGACGTAGAGATCGGCGATGCCGCCATTGGAAATCCAGGTCTTCTCGCCGGTGAGGATATAGAAGTCGTCATTGCGGATCGCGGTCATTTCGGTGTTGGCGACATCCGACCCGGAGCGTGGCTCCGACAGCGCGAAGGCGGAAATCGTCTTGCCGGCCCTGGTCTTTGCCAGCCATTGCTGCTGGTCGGGTGTGCCGAACAGGCTGAGCGCGCCGGTGCCGAGCCCCTGCATGGCGAAGGCGAAGTCGGCCAACCCGTCATGGCGCGCCAGCGTCTCGCGCGTGATGCACAAGGTGCGGACATCGAGCGGTCCCGGATTGTCGGTATCGAGCGCCGTCGGCTTCAGCCAGCCGTCGCGGCCAAGTTTCGCCACCAGCTCGCGGCAGGCGGCATCGACGTCATGGTGATCGACCGGCAGGTTCCTGGCGCACCATGCTTCCAGCCTTTCGGCCAATTCGCGGTGGCGATCTTCAAAGAACGGCCAGTTGAGGAAACTCCTGTCAGCCATCAATTGCCCTCGAACACCGGTTTTTTCTTGGCGACGAAGGCCTTGTAGGCGCGCTCGAAGTCACGCGTCTGCATGCAGATCGCCTGCGCCTGCGCTTCTGCTTCGATCGCCTGGTCGAGCCCCATCGACCACTCCTGGTTGAGCTGTGTCTTGGTGATGCCGTGCGCGAAGGTCGGGCCCGAGACGATGCGCGCCGCCATCTCGAGCGCGTCGGCCTCGAGCACTGCGGCATCGACAAGCCTGTTGTAGAAGCCCCAGCGCTCGCCTTCCGCTGCCGTCATCGTGCGGCCGGTGTAGAGCAATTCGGCGGCACGGCCCTGGCCGATGATGCGCGGCAGGATCGCGCACGCGCCCATATCGCAACCGGCAAGCCCGACGCGGGTGAACAGGAAAGCGGTCTTGGCCTCCGGCGTGGCGATGCGGATGTCGGCGCTCATGGCGATGATGGCGCCGGCGCCGACCGCGACACCGTCGACCGCCGCGATGATCGGCTTGCCGCAATTGAGCATCGCCTTGACGAAATCGCCGGTCATGCGGGTGAAGGCAAGCAACTCCTTCATGTCCATCTTGACCAATGGGCCGATAATGTCGTGGACATCGCCGCCCGAGCAGAAATTGCCGCCATTGGACAGAAACACCACGGCGTCGACGTCGTCGGCATAGACGAGGTCGCGGAATGTGTCGCGCAGTTCGGCATAGCTGTCGAAGGTCAGTGGATTCTTGCGCTCCGGCCGGTCTAACCGCACCCTGGCGATCCTGCCTTCGACCTCCCACAGGAAGTGCTTCGGCTTGAGGCCGGCCATCGAACTCATTCGCGTCCCTCCCAGTTGCTGCGGAACGAGGTCAGCATGCCGGTCAGCCGGCGCGCATCCTCCTCGCTGACCTTGCCCAGCAATTCGCCGATCCAACCCTCATGCGCCGCGGCCATTGTGGCAAAGGATCTGGAACCCTCATCGGTCAGTCGCACCATGGATGTGCGGCGATCGCCATTGCGGCGCGCGCGCGCGACCAGGCCTTCCGAAACCAGCCGGTCGACAATGCCGGTGACATTGCCGTTGGAGACCAGCAGGAAGCGCGACAGATCGCTCATCAGCATGCCTTCCGGCGCGCGGTAGAGGGCGGCCATGACGTCGAAACGCGGCAGTGTCGTATCGAATTCTTTCTTCAGCCGCTCGCGCAGTTCCGCTTCGATCGTGCGCGAGGCGCGCAGCAGCCTGATCCAGAGACGCAGCCGGTCCTTGCCGGGTCCCGACGGCGCGGGCAATGGGCCGGCTACCATGTTTCGCCTCCTGAGATCGAAATCGCTTGTCCGGTAATCGACGCAGCCGCATCGCCGCACAGCCAGAGCACCGTCGCGGCAACTTCCTGCGGCTGGATGAAACGGCCTTGCGGGTTGGTCGAGGCAAGGCTCGCCCGCGCCTGCTCGACTGAGCGGCCGGTCTTTTCGACGACGCGCTGAATGGAGTCCGCCAGCATGTCGGTCTCTACGAAGCCCGGGCAAACGGCGTTGACGGTCACGCCGGATTTCGCCGTCTCGGCCGCCAGTGCCCGCATCAGCCCGACCACCCCATGCTTGGCCGCCACGTAGGGCGCGACATAGGCGTAGCCTTTCAGCCCTGCGGTCGAGGCGACGAAGACGATCCGGCCCGCCTTGCGCGCGGCCATGCCGGCCAGCGCCGGCTTCACCGTCAGGAAGGCGCCGGTCAGATTGACGTCGAGCGTCCGCTGCCAGTCGGCAAGCGAGGTCCTGTGCGCCGGCGTGCTGCCGGCCATGCCGGCATTGGCGACGACGATGTCGAACGGGCCGCGCACGGCTTCCGCTTGCGCGTAGAGCGAAATCATCGCCGCCTCGTCGGTGACATCGGCTGACATGGCGTGGATGCGGTCGTTCTCGCCGGCCAACTTGGCAAGCTCGGCGTCGCGCCTCCCGCATATGGTCACCTCTATGCCGGCCTCGGCCAGCACGAGCGCGATGGCCCGGCCGACGCCGGAGCCGCCGCCAGTGACCAGCGCATGTTTGCCTGAAATCGCCAAGGCCGTCGTCATACTTTCAGCCCCGCCGCCGCATCGCGCTCGGCCAGCCGGTAGATCTGGTCGCGTCCGGGCAGATAGGGATCCGGCCATTTGACACCACGATCACCGAGCGTCACGGCTGCATGCAGCGTCCAGTAGGGATCGGCGAGATGCGGCCGTGCCAGGGCCACCAGGTCGGCGCGGCCGGCCATCAGGATCGAATTGACATGATCCGGCTCGTAGATGTTGCCGACCGCCATCGTCGCCATGCCGACCTCGTTGCGGATGCGGTCCGAGAACGGCGTCTGGAACATTCGGCCATAGACAGGCTTGGCGGCAATCGAGGTCTGGCCTGCCGAGACGTCGCATATGTCGACGCCGGCTTCGTGCAGCATCCGCGCGATCTCCACCGCATCGGCCGGCGTCACACCTTCGATGCCGACCCAATCATTGGCCGAAATGCGCACCGAGATCGGCTTTCGCGTCGGCCAGGCGGCGCGCACCGCATGGAAGATTTCCAGGGGATAGCGCATGCGATTTTCCCGCGAACCGCCATACTCATCCGTGCGCTGGTTGGTGACCGGCGTGATGAAGGACGACAGCAAATAGCCATGCGCGGCATGGATCTCGAGCATGTCGAAACCGCAGCGATCTGCCATCTCGGTGGACGCGACGAACTGGTCACGCACCTCGTCCATGTCGGCGCGGTCCATGGCTTTCGGCACCTGATTCTCAGGCGACCATGCAATCGCCGAGGCCGCCATGACCGGCCAATTGCCCGAGGCGAGCGGCACGTCGGTGCCTTCCCACCCGACACGGGTCGAGCCCTTGGCCCCGGAATGGCCAATCTGGGCGCAGATTTTCGCCTCGGTCTCGGTGTGGACGAAATCGACCAGCCGCTTCCACGCCACCTCATGTTCGGACGCATAGAAGCCGGGACAACCGGGCGTGATGCGTCCTTCCGGGCTGACGCAGGTCATCTCGATATAGACAAGCCCGGCGCCGCCCTTGGCACGCTCGGCATAGTGGGCGAAATGCCAGTCGGTCGGGCAGCCATCGACTGCCTTGTACTGCGCCATCGGCGAAACGACGATGCGGTTGTTGAGCTGCATGTCGCGCAGTTTGAACGGCGCGAACATCGGTGCCCGGCGCTGCCTGTTGCCGCCTGCCCCTGCCTGGCGCTGGAACCATTCCTCGGCGCTTTCAAGCCATTTGGCATCGCGCAGCCGCAAATTCTCGTGGCTGATGCGTTGCGAGCGGGTCAGCAGCGAATAATTGAACTGCACCGGATCGAGGCCGAGATAGCGCTCGACCTCCTCGAACCACTCCAGCGAATTGCGCGCCGCCGACTGCAGCTTCAGCACCTCGGTGCGGCGCGCATCCTCATACTTGCGGAAGGCGGCGTCGAGGTCCGGTTCGGTTTTGACATATTCGGCCAGCGCCACCGCGCTTTCCAATGCGAGCTTGGTCCCGGAGCCGATCGAGAAATGTGCCGAGGCCGCCGCGTCGCCCATCAGAGCCAGGTTCTTGTAGGACCAGCGTTCGCACAGCACGCGCGGGAAATTGATCCAGGCCGAACCTCTGATGTGATTGGCATTGGTCATCAGCGCGTGGCCGCCGAGATGTTTCTCAAAGATGCGCTCGCAGACGGCGATGGATTCCTGCTGCGACATGGCGCCGAAGCCGAAGGCAGCCCAGGTCTGTTCGCTGCACTCGACAATGAAGGTCGCTGTCTCGCTGTCGAATTGATAGGCGTGCGCCCACACCCAGCCATGCTCGGTCTTCTCGAAGATGAAGGTGAAGGCGTCGTCGAATTTCTGGTTGGTGCCGAGCCAGACGAATTTGCATTTGCGGGTGTCGATGTCGGGCTTGAAGACTTCGACGAAGGCGTTGCGCGCCCTTGAGTTCAGCCCATCGGCGGCGACGACCAGATCATGCGTCGCCATATAGGGCTGAGGGTCGGCGATATCGCTCTCGAACATCAGCCTCACGCCAAGTTCGCGCGCGCGTCGCTGCAGCAGGACCAGAAGCCGCTTGCGGCCGATGCCACAGAAACCGTGGCCCGACGAGACCGTGCGCACGCCGTCATGGATGACGGCGATGTCGTCCCAATAGGCGAAATGCTTCTTGATCCAGACAGCGCTGACCGGGTCGTTTTTGGCAAGGTTGTCGAGTGTTTCGGCCGACAGCACGACGCCCCAGCCGAACGTATCGTCGGCGCGATTGCGCTCGAACACCGTGATCTCGTGGGCGGCGTCCCGCAGCTTCATTGAAATGGCAAAGTAGAGGCCGGCTGGTCCGCCACCGAGAACCGCAACCTTCATCCGTGCGATCTCCTCTTCGCTTGCTGCATATCAAGTATCGCGCCGGAGATAAAATATTTCAAGCTTAAAGTTTCATGTTGGAACGATTGCTGGACACGGGTGGCGCGCCTGCGGGCTGGCCCCGCAAGCGCGCTCTGGAAATCACTTGTCCGGGTTCTTCGGGCTCCACAGCACAGTCTCGGCACCCTTCTCATAGGCCATCCCATCGGGATAGCTGATCGCCTCCAGTTGCAATCCCCATGGCGCCTGGAAATAGAGGATGGTCTGGCCGGCCGCCGGACCTTCCTTGACCGGCAGCGGACCCATCCGCGTCTTCACCCCCTTGCCGTCGAGATAGGCTTTCGCCGCGGCGACATCATCGACATACATGGCAATGTGGAAGCCGCCGATATCGCTGTTCTTCGGAGTCAAATCCTTCTGGTCAGGCGCAGTGTACTTGAACAGCTCGATGTTCGATCCATAACCGCAACGCACCATGGTGACCTGCTCGATGACAGCCTTCGGATCGACGCCCAGAAGATCCTGCATGAAGGTGCCCTTGTCATCGGCGAACGGACCAAACGACATCGCCTTCTCGCAGCCGACGACTTCGGTGAAGAAGTCGACTGCCTGCTTCATGTCGGGCACCGTGATGCCGGTGTGGTCGTGGCCGCGCATGCCGGGGATCGCATCGGCCGAAGCCGTTCCCATCGAGCAGAACAGGATCGCGGCAAGCATCGTGCCGCGGGCTGCGTAATTCATATTACCCTCCGTTCGCGGGCTGATTTTGCCCTCATGCACGTCCGAAGCCCGCTGTTCGGCGTGGTGGGTGAACAGTCCTATGCCGGCGCTTTCGTTGCTGGCCGCAACCAGTCCGCGTCGATCTCAGGCAGTGGGATGGCGGCAAGCAGGTCGCGCGTGTAGGTCTCCCTGGGATTGTCGAACAGCGCATCGGTGGCGCTCGCCTCGACGATCCTGCCCTCGCGCATCACGATCAATTGTTGGCACAGCCGCCGGATGACCGACAGGTCGTGGCTGATGAAGGCGACCGTCAGCCCCATCTCCGCGGCCAGTCTCTCCAAAAGGGTGAGGATCTGCGCCTGCGTCGATACGTCGAGGCCGGAGACGATCTCGTCGGCCAGCACGAATTTCGGCGAAAGCGCCAACGCGCGCGCAATTCCGACGCGCTGGCGCTGCCCGCCCGACAGTTCATGACGATAGCGACTAGCGAAGCTTTGCGGCAGGCCGACGCGATGCAATGCCTCGGCGACGCGTTCCCTAAGCCTGTCGCCAAGCCCATTCTGCTTGAGCGGCGCGGCAATGATGCCGGCGATGGTGCGACGCGGGTTGAGCGACGACATCGGGTCCTGGAAGATCATCTGCAGGTCGCGGCGCAGAGGTCGCAGCTCCGCATCCGGCAGATGGGCGATATCGCGGCCCTCGAAATGGATGCTGCCGACGCTCGGCTCCAGAAGTCTGACAAGCGTGCGGCCGAGCGTCGATTTTCCGGACCCGGATTCACCGACGATGCCGGTCACCGAACCTCTCGGCAGATCGAAGTCTAGGCCTTTCAAAATCTCGGCCAGCGGCGCGCGGCCGATCAGCGGCTTGCGGGTCATGTCGGGCAGCGCCACCTTCAGCCCGCGCACGGAAAACAGCGGCTCAACCATGCGGCCGCCTCCACGCCTGGTCTGCCGCGCCGATCTCGGCGGCAAGCCCGGCCAGCACGGTCTCGTCCACCGGCTTCAGCGAGGCCAAGGGATGGGTGTAGCGTGGCGTGGCGGCTATCAATGCCCGCGTATAGGGATGCTCAGGCGCGGCGAAGAGAGCGGCTGTATCAGCCTCTTCCACCACCTTGCCGGCGTAGAGCACAGACACTTGCTGGCTGATCTTTGCAACGACGCCGAGATCGTGGGTGACGAACAGGATCGCGGTGCCATGCTCGCGCTGCAGCTCGGCGATCAGGCGCAGGATCTGCTTTTGCACGGTCACGTCGAGCGCGGTTGTTGGCTCGTCGGCAACGATCAGCCGTGGCTCGGCGGCGAAGGCGGCGGCGATCAGCACACGCTGGCGCATGCCGCCGGACAGCTCGTGCGGATAGCATTTCAGCACCCGGTCGGGATCGCGGATCTGCACCTCATCCAACAATTGCCGGATACGCTTGTCCGCCTTGTCACCGTTCCAGCCGAGAATGCGCACCAGCCGGTCAGTCATCTGCGGACCGATGCGGCGCGATGGGTTGAGCGCAGTCAACGGATCTTGCGGGATCAGCGCCGTGCGAGCGCCGATCAGCGTGCGCCTTGCCTTGGGCTGCAGCCTGCCGAGGTCTTCGCCTTCGAGCTGCATGGCGCCTTCGACGATGCGCACGCTTGACGGCAGCACACCGAGCACCGCCTTGCCGATCATCGTCTTGCCGGCGCCGCTCTCGCCGACAAGAGCACGCACCTCACCCGGCTGCACGGAGAGCGACACCGACCGCAGCACGCGCTGGCCGTTCGGCAGCACGGCGCTCAGATTGGCAATATCCAGGCAAGCGCTCATCGCAGCACCGGATCGAAGCGTGTCTTCAGCGCCTCACCGAACTGGCTGAACGACAGCACGGTGAGGATCAGCGTGACAAGCGGAAACACCAGCACCCACCAGGCCTGATGGATCGACAGCCGGCCCTCGGCGATGATGCCGCCCCAGGTCGGATCGTCGGTCGAGATCGACAGATTGACGAAGGACAGGATGGCCTCGACGATGACGGCGATGCCCATCTCCAGCGACAGCAGTGCCACGATCGACGGCACCACATTGGGCAGCACCTCGCGCAGCATGATGCCGATGCGGCCATAGCCGGCGATGCGGGCGTTCTCGACATAGTCCATGCGCGACTGGCCCATCGCTTCGGCGCGGATCACCCGGAAAAAGCGCGTCCAGTCGATTATGACGATGGCGAGGATGACGGAACTGAGGCCGGTGCCGAGCACCGCGACCAGCAGGATGGCGAACAGCACCGGCGGGAATGCCATCCAGACGTCGACGATGCGTGAAATGATGCGGTCGGCCCAGCCGCCGAAATAGCCGGCGACCAGTCCGAGCGTCGAGCCGACAAGGCAGGCGGCGATCGCCGCCGCGAAAGCGACGACGAAGGCGATACGGCCACCGAAGATCAGCCGGGAGAGGAGATCGCGGCCGAGGCTGTCGGTGCCCAGCCAATAGCCGGATTCCGCACCACTCATCCAGAATGGCGGCAGCCGTTCCAGCATCAGGTCTTGCGCCAGCGGGTCCTGCGGTGCGACCAGCGGCGCAAAGATCGCGGCCAGCAGCGCCAGCAGCAGCCAGCCGCCGGCCAGCCACAGCCTCGGGCCCAGTCCGCGCCGGGCGATGCGTGCCTCATCCATGGCGCAGCCTCGGATTGAGCAGCGCGTACATCATGTCGACGCCAAGATTGATCAGCACGAACAGCAGCGCGAACACCAGCACGATGCCTTGGATCAGCGGCAGGTCGCGGTTGATGACGGCATCGATCGCCATGTTGCCGAGCCCTTCGTAGGAAAACAGCCGCTCGACGATGACCGTGCCGCCGACAAGGAAGGTGAACTGGACGCCGACCAGGGTCAGCGTCGGCAGCGCTGCGTTCTTCATCGCCTCGCGCAGGATAACCTGCGTTTCCGAAAACCCCTTCACCCGCGCCAGCACGACATAGTCGAGGTCAAGCACTTCCTTCAGCGACTGTTTCAGTAACTGCGCGATGATTGCGGCCAGCGGCAATGCCAAGGCTACTGCCGGCATCAGCATGTGTTTCAGCAGATCCCAGGTCAGGTCGAAGCGCAGCCGAAGCAAGCTCTCGAAGAAATAGAACTGGGTGAGGAAGGGCAGATCGAGCTGCGGCGACACCCGGCCGGAAATGTCGAAGATCGGCACCAGCACGCCGAACAAAAGGATCAGCACGAGGCCCCACAGGAAATCGGGAATGGAAAGGACGGCGCCGCTGGCGATATCGATGCCGGCTTCGACGGCGGTGCCGCGTTCGCGCGCGCCGAGGACCGCCGTCGTGCCGCCGAGCCCAACCGCCATGACGAGCGCGATGATGGCGAGTTCCAGCGTTGCCGGCAAACGATTGAAGACAAGGCTGAGCACATCTTGCCGGAGCGAAATCGAGGTACCGAAATCGCCCCTGACAACACCGGACAGCCAGATGAAGAATTGCTGCACGATGGTCTTGTCGAGCCCGTAAAGTGCACGCAGCCGGTCGATGTCGGCATTCGTCGCACCGGGCGGCAGCATCATGGCGATCGGGTCACCGGGCGCAACGCGGATCACGACGAAGACGACGACGGCCACGCCGAACAGCGTAATCAGCATCGTCAGCAGACGGATCAGGAATCGTTGCAGGAGCATTCTGGTGTAGGCCCAGTGCGTTTCTAACGAAGAGCCCCCTCATCCGTCCGCTTCGCGGCCACCTTCTCCCCGAGGGGAGAAGAGGTCACGGACGGCTGAGCTGGTCTCTTCTCCCCAGGGGGAGAAGGTGGCCCGAAGGGGCCGGATGAGGGGGCCGCTCAGCGAAGAGTGGCGCCCACAAGCCGATATCAGGCCGGGGTCATCAGCGCCGGCAGCAGCGCGCCGGACACATGCTGCACCACGTTGACGCCCTTGGCATGCACGATAGGTTGCGCATACTGAATCAGCGGCAGCACATAGGCCTGCTCGGCGATATACTTGTCGACAGCCTTCCAGCCGGCGATGCGCTTGGCCTCGTCCTTCTCGCCCCAGAGCGGATTGATCATGTCGATCAGGTCCTGGCTGTCCCACACCGAGTGCGGGCTCGGCCCATACATGGCAAAACCCGTCGACGTCGTAGGGTCGCCGATGGCGTTGCCCCAATTGTAGAAGGCGGCCGGCGCCAGCTTGTCGGCGGCGCGCAGTTCATAGTGCTTGGCGATCTCGTAGACCTCGATCGTCGCCTCGATGCCGACCTTGCGCCACATGCCGACGATCGCCTGGATCATCTCATAATCCTTGGGCTTGAAGCCCTTGGTCGTTTGGATGGTGAACTTGACCGGTTTTTCCGGCGAATAGCCGGAAGCCGCGAGCAGCTCCTTGGCCTTTTCAGGATTGTGCTCGACCTTGATCGAGGCGTCGAAGGCCGTGTACTCCGGGGTCTCCAGCGTAGCGATCGGCTGGCCATAGCCGCGCAGCAGCCGTTTGACCAGAAGCTCCTTGTCCACAGCCATGACGGCGGCCTGGCGGACGTTCTTGTCCAGCATCGCTTCGATGTCATTGAAGAAGATCATGCCGATGTCGGAAACGGGCTTGCACGAGCCGGCAAGCCCGTCCTTGGCGATCAGCCGGTCATACTCTTCATAGGGGACCTCCAGCGTCACCTGCGAGGAACCGGATTCGATCTCGGCAACGCGGCTCGCCGCGTCGGTGACGAACTTGATCGTCACATTCTCGAAGGCCGGCTTGTCGCCCCAATAGTGCGGGTTGGCCTTCAGTCGGAGGAAAGCATTTCGCTCGAATTTTTCCACCATATACGGGCCGGTGCCGATCGGCGCCTTCTCGAAACCTTCCGCGCCAACCTTCTCGTAATAGGCCTTCGGCAGGATGTAGCCGGTCAGGAACGACATCCATTTGAAATAGACCGGATCGAACTGCACGACGTCGCCGGTGATCTTGTTGCCGTCGATCTTGAAATTGTTGACGTTCTTCCAGACGAACTGGATCGGATTGCCGGTCTTTTCGTCGCCCGCCCGCTGCAGCGACCAGACCACGTCCTCGGGCGTGAAGGGCGAGCCGTCATGCCAGGTCACGCCTTCGCGCACCGTCATCGTCACCTTGGTGCGATCCTCGTTCCAGCCCCATTCGGTGAGCAGGCCAGGCGCAAAGGACAGGTCCGGCTTTTGCGGAATGAACTGGTCGAACACCGACTGGTAGAGACCCTGGATCGTCGGGTTGACGGCCGAAGGTCCGGTGGTCGGATCCCAGGACGGCAGATTGACGTTGTAGGCGATGGTCAGCTCGCCCGCTGCCGCCTTGGCGATCTCAGGCAGGCCGATCGCCGCCACCCCAAGTGCCGCGGCACTGTATCCCAGCAATTCTCGTCTGTTGATTGTCATGGTCGTTCCCCTTGTTGGTTTTGTTGTCTTTGCGCGGCACTATCAGTTTATCGATCCGGGCTTCGTGGGCAGCAGCGCCTTGCCTCTCGTCGCCTTCATGAAATCTTGCGAGCTACCTCCCGCCAAGCTGTTGCGCGAGCATGAAGCCGGAGGCCGCGCCGGTGCCGGCGCCGGGCCATGTCGCGGCGCCTATGAGATGCAGATTGCCGACCGGCGTGTTCCAGCCGGCATAACCGCGCGCCGGGCGGAACAGGAAATTCTGTGCCAGATGGTGGCTGCCGCAGACCTGGTCGCCGCCGACGAGATTGGGATTCTCGCGCTCGAGGTCGATGGGTGAGAACACCGCGCGGCCGAGGATTTTTGTACGCAGGCCGGGCGCGTAGGTCTCGATGATGTCGAGCACGCGCTCGGCGTAGACGTCCTTGACCTGATCCCAGTGCGCGGGCGCGATCTTGCCGGCCGCATCGCCCAGGATTTCGGCGGGCAGCATGCGCACCTGCACCCACAGCACATGCTTGCCCTGCGGCGCGCGTGACGGATCGACCGCTGTCGGCTGGCCGACGACCAGCACCGGTTCGTCCGGCAGCATGCCCGCCATCGCCTGCTGATAGGCGCGCGACATCGCGTCGAGCGAGGGCGACAGATGCACATAGGCGAACTGCCGCAGCTCGGCCCCGGCGCGCCAGTCCGGCAGGTCGTCGAGCGCCAGATGGATCATCATCGTGCCCGGCGCGTGCCGGAACTTCTGCATAGCCGTGTCGAAGCCGGTGTCGCCGGAACCGTTGGGCAGCAACTTGCCGGTCAGCGCCCTGGGCGCGACGCCGGCAATGACCGCCTTCGTTACCGTATGCGTCTCACCGGACGCAAGCCGCACGCCGGTCGCCTTGCCGGCGGAAACGGTGATTTCGGCAACCTCTGTCCCTGTGACGATCTTGCCGCCCGCCGAGGTGACCATACCTGCCAGCGCCCGGATGATCGTGTCGGCGCCGCCCTTGCCTAGCACCATGCCAAAGGTCTGGTTGGCCATGGATTCCAGATAGGGGAACACGGCGCCGCCGGCGATGTCGGGTGCAAAGTCGAGATGCATGCCCCAGGTGGCAAGCGTTGCCCGCACATGCGCGGACTCGAAATTTTCCTCCAGCCAGGCGCGAGGCGATGACAACAGCAGCCGTCCCGTATCGAGCGCGCCGGACATGCCTTTCTTGCGCCACAGGTTCCAGGCGGTGCCGGCAAGCGCACGCGCACTCATCGGCGATCCCAGCAGCCGGAACAGGTGCTCGGCTTCACCCGGAAAGGCGGCGACCAGTCTACGCCAGGTCGCGGCATCGGCGGCGGAGAAAGCGGCCATGCGGCCGGTGGTTTTTTCCAGATCGTTGCTGACGCCGAACCAGCGTCCGTCCGGGAAGGCGCTGGCAAAACAGTCGGCGACCGGCGCGAACTCAAGACCCTGTGCTTTCAATTCATTTGCATATTTCCGGTGGAAGGCGGAGCCGGCGAACAGGCTCAGATTCATTGCACCGAAATCGTGCCGGAAGCCGGGAAGCGTGTATTCGTGGGTCTGGACGGCGCCACCGATTGCTGCGCTGCGCTCGAAAATCCCGGTTTTCCAGCCTTTGAGCGCCAGATGCGCGGCGCATGCCAGACTGTTGTGGCCCGCCCCGACGAATATGGCGTCAAACTCGCTCACGCCCCGTTCCCATTTCCTTTATGCTTAAAGATAATTGCAGATGCATATGTTTTCGTCTAGTAGGATATTAAGGGCCGAGACGAGCCTTGATCTTCACCATAAAGAGGGAACTTCAGACCATGGACACGCAAAAACTCCTCGGCGAAGTCGCCGGCCAGCTGCTTTCAGGCGCCATCAGGGTGGTCGACCTCTCTGCGCAACTCGGACCCGACACGCCTCTTATCAAGCTGCCGCCGGAGCTTGCCGTCGACACGCCAAAGGTCGAGATCCATAACATCTCCCGTTATGACAAGAACGGCCCGTGGTGGGCATGGAACTGGCTGAAGCTTGGGGAGCATTCGGGCACGCATTTCGATGCGCCGCAGCATTGGATCAGCGGCAAGGATTATCCGGACGGCGCCACCGACACCATTCCGGCGCAGAACTTCGTCGGCCCGGTCAATGTCATCGACTGCTCGAAGGAAGCCGCCGCCGATCACGATTTCCTGCTCACCGTCGACCACATTAAGGCGTGGGAGGCCAAGCATGGCGCCATCAGCCCTGGCGAGTGGGTGGTGATGCGCACCGACTGGTACAAGCGCAATGGTTCGGAGGCTGAGTTCCTCAACGCCAATGAGACCGGCCCGCATACGCCAGGTCCGACGGCCGAAGCCATCCAGTATCTGATCAGCAAGGACATCAAGGGCTGGGGCTCGGAGACGATCGGCACCGATGCCGGCAAGGCCGGCGGCATGGAGCCGCCATTCCCGGCGCACACGCTGATGCACAAGGCCAACCGCTATGGCCTTGCCAGCCTCTGCAACCTCGACCAGTTGCCGCCAAAAGGCGCCATCCTGATCGCCGCACCGCTCAAGATCGAACATGGCACCGGCAGCCCGATCCGCGCGCTGGCGCTGGTGTCGAAAGGCTGAGAAAGCACGCTGAGGTGAGCCAGCCGGATCACATCATCGTTGGCAGCGGCATCAACGCGCTGGTCTGCGCGGCGATGCTTGGCGGCAAGGGCGCGAAGGTGCTCGTCCTCGAGCGCAACGACCGCATCGGCGGCTGCATGCGTACCGAGGAGATCACCGCGCCCGGCTTCATCCATGACGTGATGGCGACCACCTTCGTGCTGTTCATCACCTCGCCGGCCTTTGCGGCATTGGGCAGCGATCTCGCGCGGCACGGGCTGGAGTTCTGTCACACCGGCACGCCAACCGGCGTGCTGCGGCCGGACGGCAGCCATGCCGTGCTCACCACCGACCGCGCCGCCAACGTCGCTGCAATCAATGCGATCGCCCCCGGCGATGGCGACCGGCACGCCGACGATGTCGGCAGCATCGAGCGCAATGCCGGCCTGCTGTTCGGCCTGCTCGGCGGCAGCCTGTGGTCCTATCCGACAGCCAAGCTGTTGGCCGGCGATGCCTGGCGGCGCAGCCCGCGTGGCCTTGCCGCTTTTCTGGGTGAGGCACTGGTGCCGGCGCGCAGCTGGTTGGAAAGCACCTATCAGTCCGAGACAATCCGCGCGCTGTGGGCGCCCTGGGTGCTGCATGCCGGGCTTGGACCGGAAGATGCTTTCTCAGGGCAGATCGCCAAGGTCATTGCCTTCGCGCTGGAAGCGGCCGGCGCGCCGATCGTCAAGGGCGGGGCGAAGAACCTGCTCGCCGCCTTCGAAGCCTTGATCCGTGAACGCGGCGGCGAAATCCGCACCGGCGCCGATGTCGCCTCGATCATCCAGAGCGGTGGCCGCGCGACCGGCGTGCGGCTGGCATCCGACGAAACGATTACAGCAAACAAGAGCGTCATCTGCTCGGTCACGCCGACGCAGCTTTACGGCCGGCTGCTCGGCGCGGATGCTCCCAAAGCCGAGGTCGAGGCGACACAGAAATATCGCTACGGCAAAGGCAATTTCCAGATCCACTATGCGCTGGCCAAGCCGCCGGCATGGCGCGGCGAAGGCCTCGACAAGGTGGCGCTGCTGCACCTGACGCCGGGGCTCGATGGCGTCTCGAAAGCCTGCAACGAGGCGGCGCGCGGGATGCTGCCGGAAGTGCCGACCATCTGCGTCGGCCAGCCGCATGCGCTCGATCCATCGCGCTGCCCGGAAGGCAAGGCGATCGTGTGGCTGCAACTGCCCGAGGCGCCCCGGCACATCAAGGGTGACGCCGCCGGCAAGCTGCAGACGCCGGCTGACGGACAATGGACCGAGGCGCTGCGTGAAGCCTACGCCGACCGCGTCGAAACCATTCTCGCCAGCCACATCGATGGCTTCAAGGGCAGCGTGATTGCGCGCCGCGCCTATTCGCCGGCCGATCTGGAAGCGATGAACATCAATCTGGTCGGCGGTGATCCTTATGGCGGGTCCTCGACCATCGACCAGTCGTTCCTGTGGCGCCCATTCAAGACCAGCCGCAACCACCAGACCGGCATCAAAAACCTCTATCACATCGGCGCGTCCACCCATCCGGGCGCGGGCCTCGGTGGCGGTTCCGGCTTTCTCCTGGCGGGGAGGCTTTGATGGAGCAGAAGGTTCCGGAAAAGCGCCAGCGCATTTCGACGCTTGGCCAGATCGGCCTGCAGCAATTCGCGCCCTATCTGATGAACCGCATCATGGGGCGCTACAACGCCACCTTGCGCGACGATTTCCGCAAGCAGGGCCTGACCATTCCGCAGGTCCGCACGCTGGCCGTGCTGTCGGTCACCGACGGCGTCACCGTCAACGACCTCTCGGTCTACACCGTCATCGAGCAGTCGACATTGAGCCGCACGCTCGACACGTTGGAAGGGCAAGGTTTCGTGCGGCGCGAGCAAGGCGTCACCGACAGCCGCATCCGCCATGTCTTCCTGACCGATGACGGCCGCGCCGAGTTCACCCGCGCCTGGCCGGCCATGCATGATGCGTTCGAGGCGATGTTCGACGATGTCGACGACGCCGAATACGCGGCTCTGATCGCCACATTGCAGAAGATGCTGAAGAACATTCGCAAGCACGACATCTAGACGCAGGCGCCGGCCGCACCGCCGGCAACGGAAGGTTGGAAAAATGGCCGAACGGTCTTTTGCCAAGGAAGTCGAAAAACTCAGGCTCGGCGATGGCGAGGAATTTGCCGGCGAAGGCATTCTCGCCATCACCAAGGCGCTGCTGCAATGCGGCGTCGGCTATGTCGGCGGATACCAGGGCGCGCCGATCAGCCATCTGATGGACGTGCTGGCCGACGCACAGGACATTCTGGGCGAACTCGGGGTGCATTTCGAGGCGAGCGCCTCGGAAGCCACCGCCACCGCCATGCTCGCTGCCTCGGTCCATTATCCGATCCGTGGCGCGGCGACCTTCAAGTCGACTGTCGGCACCAATGTCGCGTCCGACGCGCTCGCCAACCTTGCCTCCGGTGGCGTTACCGGCGGCGCGCTGATCATCGTCGGCGAGGATTATGGCGAGGGTTCCTCGATCATGCAGGAGCGCAGCCATGCCTTCGCCATGAAAAGCCAGGTCTGGCTGCTCGACCCGCGCCCGAACCTGCCTTCAATCGTCAAGGCGGTCGAGGATGGCTTCGAGCTATCCGAGGCGTCCAATACGCCGGTGATGCTGCAGGTGCGCATCCGCTGCTGCCACGTCCACGGCCATTTCATCGCCAAGGACAACAAGCGCCCGCCGATGACGGTGGCCGATGCGCTCGACGCGCCGCGCCGCGACACCGGCCGCATCGTGCTGCCACCCGCCTCCTTCCTGCACGAGAAGGAGAAGGTGCAAAAACGCTGGCCGGCGGCTGTCGATTTCATCGCGAGGAACAAGATCAACGAATTCTTCGGCTCGGATCACGGTTCGGTCGGCATCGTCATGCAGGGCGGCATGTACAATTCGGTCATCCGCGCCTTGCAGCGTCTCGGCCTTGCCGACACCTACGGCGAGACGGATGTGCCGCTCTATGTGCTCAACGCCGTCTATCCCCTGATAGACGATGAGTTCCTGTCTTTCTGCGAAGGCAAGCAGGCGGTGCTCGTGGTCGAGGAGGGCCAGCCCAACTACATCGAGCAAGGCTTTGCCGCCATGCTGCACAAGGCCGGGCGCGGTACCAGGCTGGTCGGCAAGGAGTATCTGCCGATGGCCGGCGAATACACCGGCCAGGTCATGCTCGACGGCATCGGCGCCTTCCTGCGCGCCGAGGCCTCGCATCTCTTGCCGGGCGAGGTGCGCGCGCCCAACAAGGTCGGCGACGGCGTCGACACCGCCGACCTGATCAATGTCGTGCCGGGCCGTCCGCCGGGCTTCTGCATCGGTTGCCCGGAGCGGCCGATCTTTGCCGCGACAAAGCTGGTCGAGCAGGAACTCGGCAAGCACCACATCGCCTCCGACATCGGCTGCCATTTGTTCTCGATCATGCCGCCCTTCGAGCTTGGCGCCACCACCATGGGATACGGGCTCGGGCCGGCCTCGGCTTCAGCCTTCAATTCGCCCGACGCCAAACGGAGGTCGATCTCCTTCGTCGGCGATGGCGGCTTCTGGCACAACGGCCTGACCTCCTCGATCGGCAACGCGGTGTTCAACAAGAATGACGGCGTTATCGTCATCGTCGACAATTTTTACTCCGCCGCCACCGGTGGGCAGGACATATTGTCGTCGCGTGCGGGCAACAAGACCAAGTCGACCAAGCATCCGATCACCGAAGCGGTGAAGGGCATGGGCGTCAAATGGCTGTGCCACATCGACCGCACCTACGATGTCGGCAAGATGCAGGACACGCTGCGCGAGGCGCTGACGACGGAGGAAAAGGGACCAAAGGTCATCGTCGCCTCGTCCGAATGCATGCTCAACCGCCAGCGCCGCGAAAAGCCGCTGGTCGACAAGGCGATCAAGGGCGGAACCCGTGTCGTCAAGCCGAAATTCGGCGTCGACGAGGACATCTGCACCGGCGACCACGCCTGCATGCGGCTGTCCGGCTGCCCGTCGCTGTCGGTGAAATCGCTCGACGATCCCTTGCGTGACGATCCGGTGGCATCGATCGACCAGAGCTGCGTCGGCTGCGGCAATTGCGGCGAGGTGGCGGACGCTGCCGTTCTGTGCCCATCCTTCTACCGCGCCGATGTCGTGCACAATCCGAGCCGCTGGGACCGCTTCCTCGAATCTGCACGTCGCGCCACCATCGGCCTGATGCAGCGCCGCCGCGAGAGCCGCAGGTTGACGTTCGCCGATGCTTGACCAGGCTTCGCCCTTGCGTCCGAAATCCGGTGCCGCCGATACCGAGCCGGTGATCAAGCTCGCTTTGCTCGCGGTCGGCGGCCAGGGCGGAGGCGTGCTCGCCGACTGGATCACCGATGTCGCCGAGCGCAATTCCTATGTCGCGCAATCGACCTCGGTCGCCGGCGTCGCCCAGCGCACCGGCGCCACGATCTATTACGTCGAGATGGCCCGCGACACCGGCCGGCTGCCGGTCTTTGCCCTTTCGCCTTCGCAAGGCGATGTCGACATATTGATCGCCGCCGAGCTGATGGAAGCCGGCCGCGCCATCATCAGGGGCTTCGTCACGCCCGATCGCACCACGCTGATCACCTCCTCGCACCGTATCGCCGCGGTGTCGGAAAAGATCGAGCCGGGTGACGGCCGGGCCTCGTCTTCCAAGGTACGCGCGACGGCGGAAGCTGCATCGAAACGCTTCATCGCCTTCGACATGGAAAAAATCGCCGCCGACAATGGCTCGATGATCTCGGCCAGTCTGCTTGGCGCGCTGGCCGGCTCCGACGCATTGCCGTTCACGCGTGAAAGCTATGAGCAAGCGATCGGCGCCGGCGGCCGGGGCGCGAAAGCCAGCCTCGCTGCCTTCGCCGTCGCCTACGACCGCGCGCGCGGTACGACGGCCCCCGCGCCACAGCCGGCAGAACCGGCCACGGTCGACCCCGCTCCGGGTGCAGGGCGCGTGAGCGGTCCGCAGAACCTGCTGCAGGGTTGGCAGGCGCTGGCCGCCCGCATCGACCTGATGCCCGCGGCGGTGCGCGACATGGCGCTTCGGGGCCTGAGAAAGGTCGTCGACTACCAGGACATCGCCTATGGCCGCGACTATCTCGACCGGTTGGACAAGGCCGTTGCGCTTGATGATCCCGGCCATGCCCATGCATTGTCCATCGCTGCCGCCAAGCATCTGGCCAACGCCCTGTGCTATGACGACATGATCCGCGTCGCCGATCTCAAGACTCGCTCGACCCGCGACCAGCGCGTGCGCCGCGAGGTCGGCGTCAAGGACGGCTCCATCCTGCAGGTGACCGAATATTTCCATCCGCGCATCGAGGAGTTCTGCGGCACCTTGCCGGCGGGGTTTGGCAGCTACATCGAGAACCGGCCGAAACTTGCCGGCTTTCTCGACCGGCGCATCAATCGCGGCCGGCGCATCCGCACCGACAGCTTTGCCGGCTTTGCGGTCCTCTGGTTGATTGGCGGCCTGCGCCGCTGGCGGCGGCGCCTGTTGCGCCACAAGGTCGAGACGGCGCATCTGGAGCGCTGGTATGCGCTGGCGCTCAGCCACGCGCCTCAGGACTACGCGCTCGCCGTCGAAATCTTGAACTGCCGCCGGCTGATCAAGGGCTACAGCGACACCCACCTCCGCGCCCAGTCCAAATTCGATCGCGTGCTGTCGGCGCTCGATCTGGTCAAGGGCCGCGATGACGCTGCCGACTGGATCAGGCGGTTGCGCGAAGCTGCGCTGAAAGACGAGAAAGGCGACATGCTCGATGGCGCGCTGAAGACGGTGGCATCGTTGTCTGATCATGGTGTGGGAAGAGGTCGAGCTTAGGCTGGTACCTCTACGCTACTGCCGCCGTTTCCCTACTCCCACTGGATTCGCGGATTGAACACGCCGCTTCAAGCGATCGCAGCTCGGCTTCCACCCGGATTGCGGGAAGCGTTGCCGGCGGATCTGCCGGGCGTCAGTCGCGCGATATGGACAGTCCCGAGAGAAGCGGAGCGTACGCGGCGAGCCTGCGGGATACGAACTCTGTGAAGAGCCGCACCCGCTTCGTCTTGCGTGTCTCGCCTTGCGTGAGAAGCCAGAGTGTCCCATGCATGGGCACGTCGATCCCCGGCACCCTCACCAGCAGGGGGTCGGTATCTCCGACGAAGCACGGCAGTTTCGTTATCCCAATCCCCTGGTGCGCCGCGATGATCTGCGTCTCGGCGTCAGGTGTCCTGAACGGTACTCCCGTGACGTGAACTTCTCCCTCGCGCGCCCAGTCCGGAATTCCATGATTGTCTATGCCTATCCATCGGATAGGATCAGGCGTGCCCGCACGCCACGCGGCTAGTCGATCGCGAGACATGTAGACGCCGCTGAACAGCTCCGGTCCCTTCAGGCCGTGAAGATTGAGCGGCAGGGTCTTGCGGTCGGCGACAATGCGGATCGCGACGTCGGCCTCTCGGTTGGTCAGATTTGCCAGCTCACCGGACGACAAGATTTCCATCTCGATGTCGCGATGCAAACGCGCGAAGTCGGCGAGATCCGGCATGAGCAGGTGTGTGGCGAGGAACGGTGGAAGCGTCACCCGCAAAAGTCCGCGCGCGCTCTGGTCACGACCGAAGACGCGCGTCTCCAGCTGGTGCGACGACGCTTCCATCTGGGTCGCGAGATCGAGGACATCTTCCCCCGCAGCCGTCAGGCGGTAGCCGGAAGGCAGCTTTTCGAACATCTGCGCCCCGAGGCGTTCCTCGAGCTGAGCGATGCGTCGCAGCACGGTCGAGTGGTTCACACCGAGGCGCGCGGCGGCGGCACGCACCGAGCCTCCACGCGCGGCGGCAAGAAAGTAGCGAACGTCATCCCAGTCGATCATGGTGCATTCCTGCGCAGCGCAGTGCGGCTTGCAAAGCCCATACTAACACGATCAGCCGTAGTTCGTGCGGTCATCGTGGCCTTCAATCATCTAGCTGGATCGTTTTCGCACCAGCGATGTGCGCGATTGCGCACTCACCGCCCGACTTCGGCGAACCCATCTTGAGGCTCTCGCGGGGCTTTCCCGTGCAGCCAAAGACACGAGGCGGCGAAACGAAGGATGCATGACATGAACAGACTGAATGGAAAGACCGCTGTGATAACCGGCGGCGCTACGGGCATCGGCCGCGCCGCAGCCAAGCGCTTTATCGAGGAGGGCGCCTTCGTCTTCATCTTCGGCCGCCGGCAGGAAGCGCTCGACGCCGCCGTGGCTGACCTTGGGCCTAGTGCCCGCGCGGTTAAGGGCTCGGTCTCGGATGAGGCCGACCTCGACCGACTCTACGCTGCGGTGAAGGCCGAGCGCGGAAGCCTCGATATCGTCTTCGCCAATGCCGGGGCGGGAAGCCCGCTTCCGCTCGGCCAGATCACCGCCTTGCACATTGACGAAACCTTCGACACCAATGTGAAGGGTACGATCTTCACGGTCCAGAAGGCGCTGCCGCTGATGAGCCAGGGCGGTTCGATCATCCTGACCGGGTCGAGCGCCGGCACCACGGGCGCTCCGGGGTTCACTGCCTATAGCGCGAGCAAGGCGGCAGTGCGCAACCTGGCGCGGACCTGGGCGGAAGACCTGAAGGGCACCGGCATCCGCGTAAACGTGCTGTCGCCCGGAGCGACGGCGACCGAACTCGCGAAGGAGGCGTTAGGCGAGGAAGGCCAGAAGGCCTACGGCGCGATGACCCCGCTCCAGCGCATGGCCGATCCGGCGGAGATCGGCGCCGCGGCCGCCTTCCTCGCGTCGCCGGACAGCAGCTTCATGACCGCCAGCGAGGTCGCCGTCGACGGCGGCCTGGCTCAACTCTGACCCCTGGCCCGTGCGCAACGAAAGACAAAGAATTATGAAAAAACTCGAAGGCAAGATCGCAGTCATCACGGGCGGAAGCAGCGGGATCGGATTGGCCACAGCCAAGCGCTTCGTAGAAGAAGGAGCGCACGTCGTGATTACCGGGCGAAGAGAGAAGGAGTTGAAGGAGGCCGCAGCCTTCATCATGAAAAACGTTACGACGGTCGTGGGTGACGTGTCGCTCCTGGAAGATCTGGATCGCCTCTATGCCGTCGTGAAGGAGAAACATGGTCATATCGACATTCTCTTCGCCAACGCCGGCGCGGGGACGATCGCACCGATCGCCGTCGCTACCGAGGCACATTTTGATCAGACCTTCGATGTGAACGTGAAGGGTCTGTTCTTTACGGTGCAGAAGGCCCTTCCCCTGTTCAAAGACGGCGGTTCGATCATCCTGAATTCTTCAGTGTCGAACGTGTTGGGGCTTCCAGGGTTTAGTACCTACGCCGCGAGCAAGGCGGCTGTACGCAACTTCGCGCGCGCTTGGACACTGGAATTCAAAGACCGCAAAATCCGCGTCAATGCAATGAGTCCGGGACCAATCGAGACGCCGGCCTTGGAGACAACGACTGGCCTTACCCCTGAGCAAGCCGAGCAAGCGGCCGCCCAGTTTGCGTCACAGATCCCAATGGGTCGCAGGGGCAAACCAGAGGAAATCGCGGCTGCCGTAACGTTCCTCGCCTCCGATGAAAGTTCTTTCGTCACCGGCGTGGATCTCGCCGTCGACGGAGGTATGGCGCAAGTCTGACCCCAACATTAGCACCAGATCGGAGAAGTACTATGAACTATGCAATCGTAGGATTCGGCAATATCGGACAGGCCCTTGCCAAGGCGTTTGCCCGAAACGGCATCGAAGTTTCCGTTGCAACCACACGCGACCCGGAAAGCTTTGCCGCCGATGCGGCCGCGATCGGACCCACGATCATCCGCAGAAAACTGGCGGAAGCCATCAAGGCGGACATCATCTTTTTGGCTGTCCGCTTCGAGGCGCACCCGAATGTCGCGAAGGCGCTCCCTACCTGGCAGGGGAAGACGATCATCGATGTGACCAATGCCTATGGCGTGCCCCCGGAGGAACTGGGAGGACAACCTTCTTCCAAGTTCATCGCGCAGGCCTTCTCTGGCGCAAAACTGGTCAAGGGCTTCAACCATTTGGTCGCCCCGGTGCTTGATCAGGATCCGGCCGTACATGGTGGCCGGAGGGTCGTGTTCCTGGCAAGCGACGATGACGCTGCCGCAACACAGATTGGGGAGCTTGCGAAAAATCTCGGTTTCGCGCCGATCAAGCTTGGCGGGGTGTCGGAAGGTGGCCTGCTGGTCCAGGCGCGCGGAAACAGATGGGGCCATCTGATCTTTGAGGACCTGGTCAAGTTCGACTGACGAGCACGACGTCCCCACCCGCAAAGAGACGACGCACGCGATCGGAGCTCGGATCGGATCAAGCGCGATCCGATCCGAGCAAAATGGAGAAATCACTATGAGCACCGAGAAGAATATCCACTCCTAAGGAGATTTCGATGTACGACCAATCCAAGGTATCCGAGTTAATCTGGTTCGCACGAATCGAGGCGGGCTCCACCGTAATCGACGTTTACCCTGGCGACGGAGACTGGACGCGCCGCTTCTCCGACATCGTCGGATCAGAGGGGCGGGTCTACAGCTTCGTGCCGGCAGAGATCGCCCACTTCAAGAACGATCCGGTCGGCCTCATGCGGACACTCGCGAAGGAGCCGGGCCGAGAGAACGTCGAAGCCGCCTCGGCGGACCTCGTCGCGATGCCGGAGGTTACGCCGCCAGCCGATGTCCTATGGCTGCACCTGTTTTACCACGATCTTCACACCGCCCTGATCCAGAAGAAGGGTGCGACGGCGGCCGACTTCAATCGAGCTGTCTACAAGCGGCTGAAACCCGGTGGGTCCTACGTCATCGTCGACCACGCCGCCGCCGCTGGGTCGGGCACGAGCGACACCCGGTCGCTGCATCGGATCGACCCTGCATCCGTCCGCGAGGAGGTGGAGGCGGCCGGCTTCGTACTGGACGCGGAAAGCACCGTGCTGGTGAATAAGGATGACCCGCACTCGATCAAGGTGTTCGATCCCGCGATCAAGGGCGAGACCGATCGCTTCGCGTTTCGGTTCGTAAAGCCCTGACAGGTCCTGGGCGCCGACTTCATGTCGACCGCCCCATTGAGTCCACCAACTCGAGTTCGGACCCGTCAAGCTGGGAAAGGTCAACGAGGATGGCGCGCTGTGCACGCACGCGATGCGGCAGCGCCTTGAAGGCGTCCGAGGTGATGATGGCCACAGGTTCTGGAGCACACCTGCCGCAGGTTCCTGATCTGAACCTGATGAAATGACGGAAGTCGCCGCGCCGTTTAGGGAGCCGGCGCATCCCCTCAGGATGCGCCGGGACAAACGGTTCAAGAATGGTGGATTTCCGTTCCCAGCACCTTCAGGCATTCACGGATGAATGCCGCAAGCGCGGTCCAGCCTTTGGCTGAAACCATGGTCCCATCGACATAGGCGTCGGTGGGAGACAAATCGATATAAGTGCCGCCGGCAAGCGTCACCTCCGGCTCGCAAGCGGCGAGCGCCGCCACCTTCTTGCCGCGCACGACGCCGTCCACCGCGATCAGAATCTGGACGCCATGGCAGATCGTGAAGATCGGCTTTTTTGCCTCGTGGAAATGGCGCACCATCGCTTGTATCCGCTTGTCGGTGCGGATGTATTCGGGGCCACGACCGCCGGCGCAATACACAGCGTCGTACTGGCTCAGCTGCCTCTCGGCGTCGGCGAAGGTCTTGTTGATCAGCGCATTGTGGCCGGGCTTTTCGGTGTAGGTCTGATCGCCCTCGAAATCGTGCAGCGACGTCTTGATCATGTCTCCGGCGCTTTTGTCGGGGCACACGACATGAACGGTGTGTCCCACCGCTTCCATCGCCTGCTGATAGACGAAGATTTCATACTCCTCGGTGAAATCACCGGTCAGCATCAGGATTTTTTTGGCTGGCATGTCTTTTCCTCTCGGCTTGTTCCAGGGGCGAGGTGCACTGCGCGCCTCCTTCCCGGTATCGAAATCGGCTCAGAACGGGGAGTAGAATTCGTAGGCGGCAGGCTGGGCGAACAGCGGCGCGCCGCGCTTGAGGGTGCCTCGGGCAAGCAGCATCGCCAGGCTACTCGAACGCAGGCAGGAGCCTGTCCCGCGAATTTTCGATGTGCGCACGCATGGCTTTTTCGGCGGCGTCCGGATCGCCCGCGGCAAAGGCAGCGAGAATAGCCTCGTGCTCGTCGAGCGCCTCTTCGGTCACCCTGGAGTGATACATCAGCCGGAAGATATGGAAGTGGGTATGCTGGTGATTCAGTGTCTCGCGAATGAGTTCGTTTTGGGCGAACTCGACGATCTTGTCGTGGAAGATCGCATCCTGACGGGCGAAGTTCGAATAGCGCAGGCGTTCGTCTTTCCCCACCCGTCGGGCCATGACGCCAGCCGCCTCCTGCAGCGCGGCAAGGCGCTCGCCGTCCATTGTTGCGGTGGCTTTGGCCGCGGCGGCAGGTTCAAGCAATAGACGCAGCTCGTAAAGTTCGTCGAAGCGCCGGCGGGTGATTTGTGGGGCGGCGCGATAGCCGATCAGGTGGGTTTTCAGAACCAGCCCTTCCCCCTCCAGCCTGCCAAGCGCTTCACGAATGGGGGTATGTGAGACGTTGAATTCCTTGACGAGATTGTCGACGGTGATGCGCGATCCCGGAGCAATCCTCAAAGACATGAGCTGCGCGAAGATTGCTTCGTAAACGTCGCCGGCCAGACTGTTGGCGCGCTGGATACGACCCCTGGCACGGGCTTCATTGTCAACCGTCAGGTCCGTGTTCTGCATCGTTTGCCTCTTGACAGAACCACCCACTAACACGATGCTCCGCGAAACTCAATCCTATATCCTATACGATTTTATTAGAGGGCATCGCATGATTATGACCTGCAGCGCCGAGGTCGGCCTCTGGCACGAAGCCAAGCTTGTCGGCTTCCAACCCGTCTTCGCAGGATCTTGTGCATGAGCTTGTTTGCAGCGGCGCGCCTGCCGAGCGAGATTCTGTTCGGCAAAGGCCAGCGCCATGTCCTGCCTGCCATCGCCGCCAAATATGGGCGCCGCGCGTTCGTCTGTACCGATGAGCGCTTCGCGGCGACGTCGCAGTTCGCCGAGATTCTCGCTGGCTTGCACAACGCGGCGATCGAGACGTTGGTCTTCGACCGAACGCTGCCGGATGTGCCGCGCGACAGCGTCGCCGCCTGCATTGCGCAAGCGAAAGATTTCAAGCCGGACATGGTGATCGGCATCGGGGGCGGCAGCTGCCTGGACATGGCCAAATGCGCTGCACTTCTGCTCAGCCATGGCGGCAAGCTCGAGGACTACTATGGCGAGTTCAAGGTACCCGGCCCTACCCTTCCGGTAATCGCAGTGCCGACGACGGCTGGAACAGGCTCCGAGGTGACCCCCGTCGCCGTGATCTCCGACCCGGATCGGACGCTGAAAGTGGGTATCGCCAGTCCGCATCTCATCGCGGCAGTGGCGCTTTGCGATCCGGATCTGACGGTGACCTGTCCACCGTCCTTGACGGCGATCGCCGGCGCCGACGCGCTGACGCACGCAATCGAGGCCTTCACAGCGGCCAAACGCGGCGCCGACCCTCATTTGCCGCAACAGCACGTGTTCATCGGCAAGAGCGCTCTGACCGATCATTTCGCGCTTCTGGCCATCAGGCTGCTCGGCCGCAGTCTGGAAAAGGCATATCGCGACGGATCGGACGAGGATGCGCGCGCCGACGTCATGATGGGAGCGCTGGCCGCCGGTTGCGCCTTCGGTACGGCGGGAACGGCCGCCGCCCATGCGGTGCAGTATCCCGTTGGCGCGCTTACCCACACCCCGCATGGCCTGGGGGTCGCCACCATGCTGCCCTACGTGATGACCTACAATCTGGCCGCAGCAGCCGCGGAGATTGCGGAAGTCGGCACTGCTCTCGGCCTTTCCCATCAGGGCGGCGGCGACGCCGATGCCTTGGCGCACGCCACCATCCGTGAGGTGAGCCGGCTGTTTGGCGCCATCGGCATCACACCGACATTGGCCGAACTGGGTCTTCCCGAAGACAAGATCGACTGGACGGCCGAGCAGGCGCTGGGCATCGACCGGTTGATCAAGAACAATCCCCGCCCGTTCGACCTTACCGCGATGCGACAGCTGGTCAGGGCTGCTTATGACGGCGACATGTCCGCCACCACGATGTGATCGACCAGGAGCTCATCCAAAATGAACATCGCCGCAGGCATATCCGACGAGGATCAAGATATGTTCGACTACGCCACGGTCTCGCACGGTCTCTACATTGGCGGACGCTGGCGGCCCTCATCGGAGGGCCGCGTGATCGAAGTGGTCGATCCCTCGACTGAAGCCGTGATCGCTGCGGTTCCCGATGCAACGCTCACTGATGCCGCCGCCGCCGTCGACGCTGCCGCGAAGGCGGCGGCCGGCTGGCGCGAGACCCCGCCACGCAGGCGATCGGAAATCCTGCGACGCTGCTTCGAACTGATGACGGAACGGGCGGAGACGTTGGCCGCGCTGATCTCGCTGGAGAACGGCAAGGCGCTGCGCGATGCGCGCGGCGAAGTCGCCTATGCGGCGGAGTTCTTTCGCTGGAACGCCGAGGAAGCGGTCCGCATCAACGGCGAGTTCGGCCTTGCGCCCTCGGGCGCGAACCGGATCATTGTCGACTACCAGCCCATCGGCATTTGCGTGCTCATCACACCATGGAATTTCCCAGCCGCCATGGCGACACGTAAAATCGCTCCGGCGCTGGCGGCCGGCTGTACGGTGGTCCTGAAGCCCGCCAGCGAGACACCGCTGACGGCCTATGCGCTTGCGGCGCTCTACGAGGAAGCCGGCGTGCCGCCCGGCGTCGTCAACGTCCTGACGACCTCGACCCCCGGACCGGTGACGGCGGCCATGCTGGCCGATCCGCGCGTGCGAAAGCTGTCCTTCACCGGCTCGACCGGCGTCGGGCGCGTGCTGCTGGCCGAAGCCGCAAAGCACGTCATTTCCTGTTCCATGGAGCTTGGCGGCAACGCACCCTTCATCGTCTTCGACGACGCCGACCTGGAAGCAGCCCTCGACGGTGCGATGGTTGCCAAGATGCGCAACGCCGGCGAAGCCTGCACGGCCGCCAACCGGCTTTACGTCCAGGCCGGCATCCATGATGCTTTCGCGGAAGGCTTGACCAAACGCATGGCGGCACTCAACCTGGGCCCGGGCACAGACTCAGACACAGAATGCGGGCCGATGATCACCAGGAAGGCTGTGCACAAGATCGACCGGCTTGTGCAGGACGCCGTTGCCCGCGGCGCCAAAATCCTGTGTGGCGGCGGCGTATCTGAAGGCAGAGGCTTTTTCTATCCGCCAACGGTGCTCAAGGACGTGCCGGCCGACGCCGCCATGCTCCACGAGGAGATATTCGGTCCGGTGGCGCCGATCATGCGCTTCGACAGCGAGGCGGATGTCATCGCCAAAGCCAATGACACCGAATACGGTCTCGCTGCCTACATCTATACGCGCGACCTGGCCTGGGGGATGCGCGTGGCATCGAAGATCGAGTCCGGCATGATCGCGCTCAACCGCGGCCTGATGTCGGATCCGGCGGCGCCTTTCGGAGGTGTCAAGCAGAGCGGGCTGGGCCGCGAAGGTGGCCAGAAGCATGGCGTTGCCGAGTTCATGGAGGCGAAGTACATCGCCGTGACCCTGTGAGCGGACATCCCGCCAAAGATCCGTTTCGCATTCGCGATCATGTGGTCGAGTTCGACGACATCGTCGCCGAGATCGTTCGCAGAAGCGAGGAGACCAGGGCGAACGTTCCCATGGTCGCCGATGTCGCCTACGGGGCTGACGCCACCGAAACCATGGATCTGTTCTTTCCCGAGGGCAAACGGGACCGCCTGCCGGTGCACATGTTCATCCACGGGGGCTATTGGCGCATGTTCTCCAAGCGCGACTATTCCTACGTCGCCGAGACCGTTACGAACGCAGGTGCGATCGCGGTCATTGTCGACTACGCGCTGATGCCTACCGTCCGGATGGCCAGGATCGTCGACCAGGTGCGCCGCGCCAAGCGATGGGTATTTGACAATGTCGCACACCATGGCGGCAATCCCGGCCTGCTGACCGTTAGCGGTCATTCCGCCGGTGCGCATCTGGCAACAATGCTTTTCGACGGTGACGAGCGGCCTTCCGGCATCAAAGCTGCGCTGCTGCTTGGCGGCCTTTACGACCTGAAGCCATTGCAGATGTCGTTCCTTGGCGCCGAGATCGCGATCACCGACGAGGAGGCCCGCCGATTCTCGCCGATCGACCACAGTTTCGATCCATCCGTGGGCGTAGATATCTCGGTCGGCGCCGATGAAACGTCGCCGTTCCACAGCCAGGCCGCACTCTTCACGGACCACCTTGACACACAGGGACTGACTGTTTCGCGCATCACCCTTGGTGGGGCCAATCACATGAGCAGCGTCCGTGACCTTGGCTTGGCTGGTACCGAGGCCGCGTCACTGCTGGCCCGCGTCGTGGCCGCCTGAGACTTCCGCCAGAAGCGCTGCTGGGCGCGACCGTTCTTCGCAGTAGCGTCGCAGCATCGAGGTGCCGACCGCGGTGGCGAATCTTCCGCCACCGGTCCCCATACCGTAAGCCCGCCGGCGATGTCGACGTCGACGTGGTTCATGCTTTCCAGCGTGATTGAGCTTGATAACCGATGTCGGCGATCGCCGTCATGCAGGCAGCCCAGTTGAGTTCTCAAGGCTGGCCGGCCAAAGACGCCCCTCAGGGGAGAGCGGGCCGACGTTCCGCAACACCGGCCCGCAACCTTCAGAATACGATAGCCCGCGGCACCCCGGAGAAGGGAATCTGCGCTCTCACACCAGCATCGACTGCTGGGCGAAGATGCCCGCCATCGCGCCGTGCGATATTGCCAGGGTGACCGATGGCGGCGTGAGGGGGTTGGCGAGGTCGCCCGCGGCGTAGATGCCGGGCATGCTGGTTTCGCGGCGCTCGTCGACCTTGAGGATTACGCCGAGGGGCGTATCGACCGTGGCGAGGCCCAGTGATTCATGCAGGCTTGCGGACGGCTTGTTGCGCGGATGCGCGAACAGGATGTCGACCGCGACCTTGGGGCCGGTATCGAGCTTGACGGTGGCGTTATGCCCCCCGTGATGGGCGATCTCGCTGATCCGGCCGTCGACGACAGGTATGTTGCGGCGCGCCAGACCGGCCCGGATATCGGGCGGAATGTCGTGACCATCGGCAAAGACCGTCAACCTGTCGGTCCAATCGTGGAACAGCCTGACCTGATTCATCGACTGTGGGCCGGACCAGACGAGGCCCCAATGCTGGCCGGCGACTTCAAAGCCGTCGCAATAGGGGCAGGGCACGATGGACGTGCCCCAACCTTCGGCAAAGCCCGGAACATCAGGCATCTGGTCGGCGACGCCATAGCTCAGGATCAGGCGGCGCGCGCCGAGGCTTCCGCCATCGCCAGTGAGGACGGAGAAATCGTCGATGGCGCCGGACAGGCTGTCGGCCCGGGCATTGACCAGCTTGATCGTGGGATAGCGCGCCAGCTGCCGCCGCGCCTCGGCCAGGATGTCCAGCGGTGGCTTGTGATCGTGGCCGAGCAGGCCATGCGAGTGGCCGGCGAAGCGGTTGCGCGGCAGGCCGGTATCGAGAACGGTGACCTTACGGCGGGCACGGCCGAGTTGCAGGGCACCGGCGAGACCGGCAAAGCTGCCGCCGATGATGATGACGTCATCCATAATGGGCTCCGTGTTGTGGATGAGGGGCTGGTTGGACCTGGTTGAAACCTACCCATCGGCTTGCGCATTTCAGAAACTACATGGTATCGTAATCCAAGAATTAGGATACTGTCAAGGACTGGAATTGTCGTGACCGAAAATAGCCAGGGCCGGCGCGGCCGGCCCGCCAACGAGGCGCTTGGCCAAACGATACTCGACGCTGCGTCCGAACTCTTTGTGGAATTGGGTTTTCAAGCGACCACATTGGACAAGGTCGCCCAGCGGGCGAAGATATCCAAACTCAGCATCTATCGGCACTTCGAGAACAAGGAGGCGCTGTTCAGCGCGGCGATGGCGGCCGGCTGCCATCAGTTGTTTGCGCCACAGGCCCTTCTTGAAGGCGTCGGCGGTTCGGTCGAAGATCAGCTCATGGCGGTGGGATCGTCCCTGCTTCGCACGCTGTTGAGATCAGACGTCCGCAGTGTCGAAGCCATGGTCATGGCCGACCAGACGAATCCAAGGTCGTTAAGCAAGCTCCATTTCGAAGCCGGCCCCGCCCATGTCATCGCCCAAATCGAGGTCCTGTTGCGTCAGTTGCACGCGAAGGCGGTTCTGAACGTGCCCGATCCTCTCCGGTCCGCCCGCTTGTTTGCCGCGCTTTTCAAAGGATCCGATCTTTTGATTATCGCACGCTTCGATCAGGCGAGAGCGGCGGACGACAACGAAATCGAATCCTATTGCCGGTCGGCCGTCGCCATGTTCATCGCTGCGCACGGCTAGCACTCTGCCCTGCCCGCTAATCATTGTATTTCTGCGAAATACTCCGCTAGAGCCGCCGTCGCGATGGCGCCCATCCACCTCATGTCGATCGCGTCGGGGTCGGACTGCGCGCCCGCCGGTGAGCGGCATCTCCTACCTGCTCCGGTCACAGCGCTGCTTCGGCCGACCCTGTGCGGGCGAGGAAGAGAATGCCGGTTATGGCCCGCGAGAATCGAGCAGATGGGGTATCAGCCGCCGCGAAGGACACCTGCGGACGGAACCTTCTTTGGTACACTTGAGTACGTCCATTCGTGGCTCGGGCTCCAGCGGTTCGTGCCCCGACGCGCCTGGGAAGGCCGCTGGTGCCCGCGACAGATCCTTCCAAGGTGCAGGTCTGGAATGGCCCAAAAATTCTCTCGAGCTCCCGGAACATCGGTCCGCCCCTGTGGTTCGACAAGCAGCGGCACAGTCGATCCAACCAGGCATCGGCCCGCTTAGGACAGGCGCGAGGTCCCTACCCACAGATCTTGCGAAAATAGGAGCAAGCTATGCGAGCGTTGGTCTGGCACGGCAAGGAAGACATACGCTGCGATCAGGTTTCGGACCCGGGAATTGAGGATGAACGTGACGCGATCATCAAGGTGACGAGTTGTGCGATATGCGGCTCCGACCTTCACCTCTACCACAACTATGTGCCAGCCATGCTGCCCGGCGACATCATGGGCCACGAGATGATGGGAGAGGTCGTCGAGGTCGGCAAGGGCGTCAACGGCGCTCTGAAGGAGGGAGACCGCATCGTCGTGCCGTTCACCATAATCTGCGGTGAGTGCGACCAGTGCAAGCGACAGAACTTTTCGGTTTGCGAACGCACAAACCGCAAGAAGAATCTCGGTGACAAGGTGTTCGGGCACACCACCGCGGGTCTGTTCGGCTACACTCATTTGACCGGCGGCTATCCCGGGGGACAGGCGGAATACATGCGTGTGCCGTTCGCCGATGCCACGCACGTAAAGGTGCCTGACAGCCTTACCGACGAGCAGGTTCTCTTCCTCGGCGATATTTTTCCTACCGGATGGCAGGCGGCGGCACAGTGCGACATTGAGCCCACCGATACAGTTGCGGTGTGGGGCTGCGGCCCAGTCGGGCAGATGGCCATACGCAGCGCCCTGCTGCTCGGCGCCAAACAGGTGGTGGCGATCGATTGCCTGCCGGAACGGCTTTCCATGGCCGCGGCCGGCGGCGCCATCGCCATCAATTTCGCCGAGGAAAGTGTCGTCGAACGACTGCGGGAACTCACCGGCGGAAAGGGCCCGGAGAAGTGCATCGATTGCGTCGGCATGGAAAGCCACGTCTCGCTGGCCCAGCCCGATACCGTCTACGATCGCGCAAAGCAGTTGATGCTGATGGAAAATGATCGACCGCACGTTCTGCGTGAGATGATCTATGTCTGCCGGCCGGCCGGCGTGATCTCGATCCCCGGCGTCTACAGCGGGCTGGTCGACAAGATTCCGATGGGACAGGCAATGAACAAGGGGCTCACCTTCCGAATGGGGCAGACCCATGTCAACCGTTGGACCGAGGATCTGTTGCGCCGCATCGAAGATGGCCAGATCGACCCATCCTTCGTCATCACCCATACCGTGGGGCTCGAGCAGGGACCCGAGATGTACAAGGTGTTTCGCGACAAGCAGGACAGTTGCATCAAGGTTGTACTGAAACCGTAGGGAAATCGTCATGAACGTGATTGCCAAACTTACCAACATCACCCGATCGCCTGGCGATCCCAAAGTGCTGAAGACTGGGCAGAGTGCGGTCGCGGCCTCCGATGGCCTTGCCCGCAAGCTCGGCTGGTTCAGCATCGCGCTTGGCGTCGCCGAGCTGGTTGGCGCCGAACGGATTGCCGGCGCGCTCGGCATGCGCGGCAAGGAAGATCTGATCCGCGCTTATGGGGCGCGGGAAATAAGCAGCGGCATACTCTCGCTTTCAGTGGACAAGCAGGCCGGGCTTTGGAGCCGGGTGGCCGGCGACGGCCTGGATATCGCGACATTGCTGACAGCATATCGGCATGGCAACCCAAAGCGCGATAATGTAGGCCTTGCGCTTGCCATGGTCGCCGGCATCACATTGCTCGACATCATCGGTGCGAAAAGCGTGACCGCGCGCCACTCTCGGAGCAGGACCAAGCCACGCGACTACAGCGATCGAAGCGGCTTTCCCGGAGGCACTGCCGCAGCCCGCGACCGCGCCCGCTCGCAGCGCAGCCAGGAGGCCGGCGCAGCCTGATAGAGATTTCCGAACCCTGGCGCCATGCGACCTGGACAGGTGGCATCTCGTCGGGCCCTAACGCCAGAGGTGGTTGCTCTCGGCGAGCCGACTTTGCTGGAACAGAGTGGACCGTCGAGTGGCCGTTCTCGCCGTCCCCTGGATCACCGCCGCGCATGGTTGTGTGGCCGGTGCGTTAAAGGCAGGAAGCAAGCAGCGATGCGACCAGGCGTCTAGCCTTCCATGTCTCTTACCTTGGCCAGGTTCCGGCGATCCTCAGGCCGAGCCGCGTTCGGGAAGCTCGGTCTCTTCCGCCACCCCTTTCCGCAGGTCTCGGCGCAAGCGTTCCGCTTCGTCGGAATTATTATCGTCGTCTGTCCGCTCGAGTTCGCGATCGATTGTCTCGCGCGACCCCTCTGCCGGATCCTGTTGCGGAGATGTGTTCGGGCCGGTTTCGATCTTGCCGTCGCCGGGAACGGTGCGGTCGCGAGACTTCGTCATCTTCAGCTTCCCTTTCATCTGTCATCTGCCTCGGCATCTCCGATGGCATGAATTTTGGCCG
This sequence comes from Mesorhizobium sp. M0771, assembly GCF_040320155.1. Lineage (NCBI taxonomy): Bacteria > Pseudomonadati > Pseudomonadota > Alphaproteobacteria > Hyphomicrobiales > Phyllobacteriaceae > Mesorhizobium > Mesorhizobium sp. M0771. The sequence goes on from NZ_JAMYPC010000003.1 coordinate 335,471, forward strand.
CTTCCCTGCCGAACCGGATCGTCGACGCTTTGTTCCGGGAAAGCCCCCCGCAGGTTCGTGCTGGTCGGCCCCGGGGCATTGGTCGATGCCCTTGCCGGGAAGCATCCTATGCCAACGAGGTCGGCGGCAGCCTCATCAATGTCGTTATCAACATATGGGCTGTGAAGGCGTTTTCGGCCCGGACACGCGAGCACGCCAGGCTCGCGGCGAGTTTTCGAACCGAAGCAGATGCGCAGCGTAACAACTGGATGTATACGGAAAAGGCTGGCTCATCCACGACATCGCGCTTTCGGTAATGGCCGGCGGCATGCTCGCCTGGGCGGTCCGGCAGCTGGTAGCGAACTGGTCATAGGCCTTTGCAAAGCCGCGTCGATGAAGCGGGTGCGGTAGCGCTGGTCGGTGTAGCGTCGAGGCATCTGTCAATCGGAGACAAGCGCGACCACTTTTGGGACCTCACTGTTTTTTCCACCGGGACTCGACATCTCACTATCATAGTTGATTGTGGCTGCCGGTGACCCTGCGTAATGGATAGCCATTCCAACTCTCCAACAGGAAAACGGTATGTTGTATCCGGGTCGGTTTTTGGGGCCAAGCGAGATTGAGATGCTCGCCCAGGTTTGTCACACGGTCTGCAAAGAGCGCGCCCTACCTCTTGCTTCGCAGAACGGAGAGCGCATAGCTGCGCATATACTCAGGCTGTTTATGAATGGCTTGATCGAGCAGAATGAACTGCTCGATGCTGAGAGGAACTGGGCTCTTCGGCCTGACCGTTCGGTCCAGCAGACGATGTCAACTACGCGCACATGAGAGACCGCGGGACCCAGTTTGGTTCTTACAGCCGAACACCCGCGGCTATCTGAGATATGTTGCGGGGTTTTCTTCGCCGCGGAGTGATCCGATACAGTGCGCGGAAATCATGGCAATCCTGTTCGCAGTGATTCTATTGAGCGTAGTCGCAGTCGCATTCTTGGTCGTCGGAAAGCCGCCAAGGCCAGTTGGGAACAAACCTGACGTTTAAGCGTTTGTAGAGCCCTTCCACCGGGCAACTCACCGAAATGCTTCTTGCCGTGCATGATGGAATATCGACGGCCGTTTTGGCGGGCAGGAGCGCCAATGCGGAGATAGTAGGCGTGGTCGACCTCACCAACAAAGCTGAGGTCGACATCGGCATCACCAGCTTGGGAAGAGCCATCCAGTTCGTGGCCAACGCCTCGGTGCTTGGATACGACATTCGCGGCGCCATGGTCTTCTATGGCGCGCCCGGCACCCCGAGCCTAAGGGCGAGAGAGTGCGAGCGCTTGTGGGCGCAGTTTGGCGGCGCGCTTCTACAGCCGTAGCTCTATCAGGACGTTCGCCCCGCCCGTTCTTGGTATGAACGCGTACGGAACTGAGGCGCTACCCAGCCGCAGCGGGAATGGCTCAGTGGTAGCTCTAGCTGGCGACCGCACTAAGCAGCTTTTCGGTGATGGGCTTTGAGCGGCTGAGCCAGCGTGAGAACGTTCGGCCGCATATCTGCCGGTGCCTGCTTTCATGTGACTGGGCGAGGCTATTGGGGAGCCGGGTTGACCACTGGCCCTTAGCCGAGGGAAGCACAGTACGGCAACCTCGCTCTTTGCTGGCTAACATCCTTCCGCTCTCAGGGACCGGACCATGCGCACAACAACAGGGTCATACGGTTTCTTTTCGGATTTCCGATAATTCATTGTGAAAAGCGCGGCACGCTGGTTGCAGACCATAATTGCACGGACGTAGCGAATCTCGCCATTCTTGACCCCGGAGTAGCTGGCCCATTTCGGGGCTAGGCGCCGATAGGTCAGTCGCCAACCGGCCTTTTCGTCCTCGATCATGCGATGTTCAATCTCGGCGCGAAAACTTGCTTTGCCAAGTCGCGCGCCCCAAACGACCAGAAACGCGTCTCTTGGGCCCTGAAAAGCCGCGCCCTGCTCCGAATTCTGGGTCAGGACGAAATTCGGAGGAATATCGAAACTAAAGCCAAGCTGTCGGACGCCGAAGGGCTGCCACGCCTCGGCCTGAAGCAACGTGGTCCAAAAGAGAAAAACTGTAAGTCCCAGCAGGAGGCGTCGCATTGCTCTGATTTAGCGCTGGCTAACATGGTGTCCAGACGGACAGAGGTCCGTGACATAAAAAATATGCATCATGGCCGCAGCATATGGACGCGGGATTCGCGATTGACGGCGTGCGGTCGAAACGGCTTCCGTCCCACGAAAGGAGAGGACGTAGAGGGAATTGGTGCGTCGGTATGATCGATTGGCAGAAAATTGGCGAGGCCGAATGTCCAACGTTCATTGCCCGCAAAAATGGGCGCCGGTTCCTCTTGTGCCTAGGGAAGAGGAGCCGAATTATTCCCTGGCGAAGACCCTGATCTACCTCAGACGGGGGCATGCCTCAGTAACTTCGCCGTGACCTGATCCCTTCGGGGAACAATCACATCGAGCTCCAGTTTGGCCTTCCAAGCGAAGGCACTGATGGAGCATGCCATGAGATTTCCACACAGCACGACGGCCGCGGCCGCCGTTTTCATTGCCCTGACCTCCCCCGCGCTCGCCCAGACAAGCGGAACACCATCACCCTCGACACCTGCACCCGCTCCGGCAACCGAACCGCCGGCCGCCGGACAGTTGCCGGATGCGACCGGACAAGCGGATGGACCAACACGCGAAATGATCCGCCAGATGGTTGAGCAAGCTGTCCGTGAGCGACTGCAGCAGGATCGCGGTTCCGAAGAGGGTTTCCGCGAGGAAGATAGTCGCAACTATCAAGGCGATCGCAACGAGGATGCTGACCGCCACGATGAAGATGGCGACCGTTGGCAGAACCACGGTGACCGCGATCGTGGACACAGAATGGCTGGACGCTGGCATCATCAGATGATGCGCGGTGCCGGCATGCGACTGATGTTCGGGCTGTTGGACACCGATGGCGACGGATCGGTGTCCGAGGACGAGGTTCAACGCGCGGTGGGCAGGATGTTCAGTAGCATTGACGAGAATGGTGATGGCAAGATCGATGTGAACGAGATCCAGTCCTTCATGCATGGCTCCAGCATGCATGGCACTGATAGCGAGGACACGCCGTAGCTGTCTTCAAAGGGAATGCCCTCCCTCGGACAAAGCGGGCGCGTGGCGGCCGATCCCGAAGCGGTGTCCGGCCAGCACCCTTTAGGCTTGAGCTATTCCCGCAGTCCCGCTAGACGCCAGCCGTGACAAAAAAGGCTTCGCATTGCTGATCGAGGAACGATCGAAGCCGACCAACGCAAGGTCACTCGGGCGCTCGGTCTTCCAGCAGAACGAAGGATGCGGCGATCAAGTCGTCGCCATTGATACGTCCTTGGCTGTCCTCCAACATAGTTGCAACCTTGTGGAAGGCCATCATTTCACCCGCGTCAATCTGCGCTTCACGCATCTTGGCTGTGAGATCAGCCACGCGATTTCCTAACGAATGTGATTTTGCAGTCTCGCAATTCGACATGATTAGTCATCCTTTGCCTTGGGGTTTCACGCTGCCGAACGCAATGCTTCAGCGGATGTTCCGAATTTGGCCATCAGTCTTATGGGATAGGACTTGCGTCTGATTGCGGTTGGAAGAAGCCCGAACGGCGGAACACGCAGCCGGATCCGAATTGGAAACCCACCGTCGATCGAAGTCCCTTGTCGCCGGTTGAGATCCCGCCATCTTCACTGTCGAGAGGGTGGCGGGATCGCCTTCCGAGGAGCGAGCGCATATGAGGTAATAGATATTTGGCAGATGTACTCACGGCCATCCTGCTCGCTTCTTTTGTCTGCGCATGTTCATTCTTTTCGGGAAACCCCATCTCTCCAACAACACGCAACACCGCGTTGCTACCCATGATGATGCGATGACAACTGCATCAACAAGCAAAGCGTCTTCGCCTAAGGTGCGATTGCCGGGGGCTTTCGACTTGAAGGTCGTCCAACGGGCCCCGGTGGTCAGGCGGTGGCGTTCAGCGGGAGCCAGGTAGACTCATCGCGAAAATCCCGCAGCGAGGCATGTCGCAAGTCCTCCTCACCGCGTGCGGATACTGGAATCCGCCTGGCTCGTTGTGACAGGCATGCGAAGATGAGTGTCGGCGCATGGACGCGGAAAAACCCGCCAGCTTGAGCCAGCGGGCCTTGTGATGGGATGGCCCGCGCGTGCGGTCAAGGCTGCGCGGGCCGACCATGATGAATGAGGGGACATCTTGGTCACCGGCACGACCGATGAAGAACGAGCCGGGTGTGACAAAACACCCTTGGAGCGAGGATGTTCCCGTCCGCACAAAAAAGCCCGCCGGCGTGAGCCGGCGGGCAATCGCTATTTTGCCGTCAAGCGGACAGACCGCTTGCGGCCCACCCACTGCAGCATTTTTCCACTTTGAGCCGAAATCATTCTCAACTATGGTTCGCCAGGCTTAAGGCATGGGGGATTGCCGATGGTTTTATCACGCAGGGGTGTCGTGCTCGGCGGTCTGGCGCTGGTCGCGGTCGGTGGAACCAGCAATATTGTTCAAGCCGCGGGGGCAAAATCCTTTTTCGCCGGTACCGCCAGCGATAACCATTTCGTCTATCGCAAGACCAACTTCGCCAAGATCGACAAGAGATGGCATCGCCAGATCGTCAAGTATTTCAGCAGCGAGCCGGTCGGCACCGTCGTGGTCGATACCCGCCACCACTTCCTCTACCTCATCATGGAAAACAAGACTGCCATCCGCTACGGCGTCGGCGTCGGCAAGGAAGGCTTCAAATGGTACGGCCGCGCGACGATCGATCGCCGCGCGCTGTGGCCGCAATGGGTCCCGCCCCCCGAAATGCGTGAGCGCAAACCGGACTTACCGCCCATGATCGCAGGCGGCGCGTCCAACAATCCGCTCGGGCCGCGCGCGCTCTATCTGTACCGCGATGGCGCCGACATCGGCTACCGCTTGCATGGCACGCTGGAGCCATGGAGCATCGGCACCGACGCTTCCAGCGGCTGCATCCGCATGTTCCCCGAAGACATCATCGACCTCTACCAGCGGTGCCCGATCGGCACCGCGGTGGAGGTCCTGCCGCACATCGCCGACCAGGCGCCCGCTTCCACCACTATCGAATGATTGGCGCATCATGAACCGCATGATTGAAAACACGCGCCGGCTGCTCGCCGCCGGCCTGCTGGTTGTGGCCACATCCTGCTCGACCAGCAACACGCTGGCCCCGTCGACGCCCGACGTCACCAACGCCGAGATTGCCGGCTTCCAGAACGTGCAGCCGGGCAGCGAGGAGGATTTTATCCTCAATGTCGGCCGCCGCACCTACTTCACGAAAGGTTCGGCCGCGCTCGATTCTGTCGCCAAGGCCACCCTCGACACCCAGATCGCCTGGTTGACAAAGCATCCGCGCTGGCTGCTCAAGCTGCAGGGTTTCGCCGACGATCCCGGCGCAAGTGAAACGGCGCTGTCACAGCAGCGCGCCGATGCGGTGATGGACTACCTCGCCGCCGGCGGCATAGACCGGAACCGCATGTGGGCCAAGGGCTACGGCAAGGACAGGCTCGTCCGCGACTGCCCCGACTCCGCCTGCAGGTCGCAGAACCGCCGCGTTGTGTCTAATTTGCGCGATGAGAGGGACGAGTCGTAGAGGCTGCTGTTTTGCTGGTCGCCAAATCAGTCTCACAACGCGACGGCGGCATGGCTGCAATGCGCCTATCGGGGACATTCACCCAGCGTTTGCCCCTCCCCGAAAGCTGACGCTCCGGTGAACCCGGAATGAAGTCAGCCTCGCGTCTACCAACCTCCGGTTCAGGGTCTGGTGGGTGGCTTCGGCATGCGCCTCGACCAGTTTGCGGACGTGGCGGTTGTCCGCGATCCTGATCGCGCATGAGCCTCGCCAGATGTCGGTGTGCTACGGGGAGTGGGCGCCGTGGAGCTGGCAGGTACGCTCGCTCAAAGCATCGGCCGTCCACCGGTGACCTCGTAGAGTGCGCCGGTGGTGTAGCTCGATCCTTCCGAGGCAAGCAGCACATAGGTCGCTGCAAGCTCTGCCGGTTGCCCGGGACGCTTGAGCGGTGTGTTCTTCCCGAACTCCTTGACCTTCTCAGAGGGCATTGTCGACGGGATCAGCGGCGTCCAAATCGGCCCGGGAGCGACCGCGTTTACCCGAATGCCGCGTTCAGCTACCAGTCCTGCAAGTCCGGCGGTGAAGTTGGCGATCGCTCCTTTGGTAGTGGCGTAGGCAAGCAGTGCCGGCGAGGGACTGGTCGCGTTGATTGAGGATGTGTTGATGATGGTCGAGCCGGGTTCCATGTGCTTCACTGCTTCCTGGGACAGATAGAACATCGCATAGACATTGGTGCGAAAGGTGAGATCCCATTCCTCCGCGCTGATGTCCTCCAGCTTCTCGAACGACGCCTGGTGGGCTGCATTGTTGACGAGGATGTCCAGGCGCCCGCATTCATCGATAGCTCGCTGCACAAGCGACCGCGCGAAGATTTCGTCCGAGATGTCGCCGGGTGCGAGCACCGCCTTCCGCCCCGCTTCCTCGACCAAGCGCGCCGTCTCCTGCGCATCTTCGTCCTCTTCAAGATAGGAGATCATGACGTCGGCGCCTTCGCGTGCAAACGCGATAGCCACCGCCCGGCCGATGCCCGAGTCCGCGCCGGTGATCAGCGCGACGCGGTCCGTCAGCTTACCGCTGCCGCGATAGCTCTCCTCTCCGTGGTCGGGCCGTGGATCCATCTCGTCGGTATAGCCGGGCATGTCCTGCTGCTGTTCGGGAAGCGGCGGCTGAGGATATTTCTGCTGGGCATCCTGCATGTCAGCTCCTTTTTTGGCTGGAGTTGCGGTTGTGTCGATCCGGTTCCGTGATCGGTCCCTTGGCGGCTTTCGAGCCACCGCCCCATTCCTCGGCCTTGCACGCTTGGTCGCCGCCCATGAGGTCCGGCGAACCGCGATTTGCGGTGCCGCTGTCGGTCTTGTTCAACTCGTGCTCCTTCTTGCGTGTCGTCAGTCTTTCTCGCCGGCGGTAATCATCGACCTCAGCGGCTCTTGCGCCACATTCGCCTCGATTTCCACGCGTCCGGGGGTATCCGGTAGCGCCTTGCGGAAATTTCTCGCATAATCCGGTGGCACCTTCGGTGGCATCATCGGTTCGAACGGATCGACCACGGCCTCGATGACCACCGGACCCTCAGCAGCTAGGGCAGCGTCGAGAACACCTTCCACCTCCTCGGCGCGAGAGACGCTGTAGCCGATGCCGCCCATGGCTTCGGCGGCCATGGCGAAGTCGATGGGCTGGAGTTCGCAGGCGAATTGCGGGTTGCCGAGAAACATCATCTGCTCCCAGGCGATCTGATTGAGCATGCCGTTCTTGAGCACGAGCACCTTGAGTGGGATCCGGTGCCGAACTGCCGTCGAGAACTCTCCGAGCTGCATCGCGAGACCGCCGTCGCCGACGACCGCGAAGACCGGCCGGCCGGGAAAGGCCAGGCCCGCGGCGATCGCGTAGGGCAGTCCGCATGCCATCGAGGCCAGCGCGCCCGAGACGCCGAAGGCCTGCCCGTCACGCAGTTCGATATGGCGGGCCGCCATCTCGGTGTTCTGGCCGGAATCGGCAACCAGGATCGCCTCATCGGGCAATCGTTTCCCAAATGCGCGTGTGACCACCTGGGGCTTGAGCGAAGTGGCGGCCTTTTGCTCCGACTGCGCCATCATCTCGCGCCAGCGTCGCATGCCCGCCTGAGCCTTCTCGAGGAAGCTGCGATCATCCTTGCGCTTCAGGCGCTTGTTCAGCAATCGCAGCGTCACGGCGGCATCGCCGGCAAGGCCGGCCTCAACGGGATAGCGCAGGCCGATGCGCTGCGGGTCGCGCTCGATCTGCACCCCGCGCGCCTGTCCCGGCTTCGGGTAGTATTCGATGTAGGGAAAGCTCGAGCCGACGACGAGCAGCGCGTCACATTCCTCCATGATTTCCTGCGACGGCAGCGTGCCGAGAATTCCGATGCCGCCAGTCGTCAGCGGGTGATCGTCGGGCAAGGCAGCCTTACCGAGCAAGGCCTTTGCGACGGGGGCACCAAGCAGCTCCGCCGTCTCTTCCAACTCGTGCCTGGCACCAAGCGCGCCCCGACCGGCGAGGATCGCGACCTTCGTCGCCCCGTTCAGGATCTCGGCGGCTTTCGCAAGTTGTTCTTCGTCGGGAAGCCCGCTTCCTTCGAACCAACGATCCGGCGTATGCGACGGTTTGTTGCGCTTCGAGCGCTTGGCTTGGTCGAGCGTGTGCTCCTGCACATCGCTGGCGATCGAGAGATGCGCAACGCCGCGACGTACCAGCGCCGACCTGCAGGCGAGACCGGCCAGGCTTTCCATATGCGCCGCGTCGGAGACCTGCGCGTTGAAGACGGCGACATCGCTGAAGACGCGCGTCAAGTCGACATCCTGCTGGGTGAAGGTCTCGATGAGGTCGTGGAACTGCATGCCGGTAATGGCGAGCACCGGCGCTTGGTCGAGCTTGGCATCGTAGAGTCCAGTCAGGAGGTGTGTGCCGCCAGGGCCGGAAGTTGCGAGGCAGACACCGAGCTTGCCTGTCCATTTTGAGTAGGCGCACGCCATGAACGCCGCGGATTCCTCGTGCCGCACCTGAATGAAGCGGATGCGGTCCTGCCGCCTGCGCAGCGCCTCCATGATGCCATTGATGCCGTCGCCCGGCAGGCCAAAGATGATATCGACGTTCCAGTCGATCAGCGTCTCGATGAGGATGTCCGCGGCGGTCGGCATGTCTCAGTCCTACCGCGATGCGGATCCCGCCGCCTGGCTGCTCTTATTCGCGGTCTTGTCAGTCTTACGCTGGTCCTTGTCGCCGCCGCGATTGCCGCCATGCAAGTCGTCGGAAGACTGAGCGGTCTTGCCGTCTTCCAAATTAGTGGCCATGCGCAAAGCTCCCTTCATCCGGCCTGCCTAACCAGAAAGTCGGTGAGATGTTCCGTGCCCGAAGGCAAGGCCGCCTATTCAGGTGCCGAAGGCAAAGGTCTCAGTACCACCCGATGAGGCGCTGTTCGGCAGTCAGCGGCTGAACAGGCGAGGCGCGATCGAACAGACGAAGGCATCGAACTGCTGCGAGGCCGAGGATTGCATGTAGTGGCCGAGGCTGTCTGATCGCCAAAAGCGCTCGCGGCAGAGCTGGCCGATGTTCAGGTCGCGTCTTCGCAGGTCCCTATAGCCAGAGCGCAACGCCGCCCGGACCGTCCCCATAGGCGAACTCCTCGCACCCCTCGTCGACGATTTCTCGCGCGGGATTCCGCCTCAGTGGCGAAAGGACTCGTTCGTCGCGCACACCGCGGCGGGCGATGTGCGCCTCGACCATGCGGTGCCTGGCGTGCCGGTAGTCTGGCATGGCTCCTCGATAGCCTTAAAGACGACAGGCTTAGTCGTCCTGCCTGCGCTTGTGGTGCTCGCTCTCCTGGTTTTCGCCGCGGATCATCTGGCGATCGTCCTTGTCGGTCAATTCCACGCCCTCGTCGCGCAGATTGGCGCCGTCTTGCCGCGCCTCGCGCTCCTGCTTGGTTCTCTTCAGCTCATCCTCGGCATTGAAATCGTCGCCGGCATTGCTGATGTTCTCGCGCTTTTCGATGATGCGCAGCTGCTGCTCGTGGGTCTTCCGGCCGGCCATGGCAAGGCGCCTCCTACTTGTTCGTGCGTCCGGTCTGGTCAGGATTGATGCCGCCCTGAGGCGTGACATCGTTCTCGACATCGCCTTCGAACGTATTGTCCCCATCGAGAGCATCGTTCTCGTCGAGCATATCGCCGCCCTTGACCGCGCCCTTCGAGGTGCCGATTCCCGGGTTGTCTCGCAGATCCTTGTCCGTGGGCTGTTTAGTCTTGGGGTGTTGGTTGGTCATGGAATTTCTCAGCGCTGGTTGAGCTTGGACGAACGACGGTCCTGGCGCTGTCCAACTTCAACGTGGAGAAAATGTTCCAGAACATATTCGCTTGTCAGGTGCGCGTAAGCGGCCAGGCGGCCGCCGTCTCGGCTAGCGAAACTCCAGGCATGCCACATTACATCCCATTCCGAGGCGAATTGGCGGGCTAAAGTGAAAATCGAGACGGTCGAAAGCTTGCAAGGAGTGGGTGCTCTGTTCCGGTGGCGATCTCGGTTGCAAGCAGTTCGCCGGCAATCAAGCCAAGTGTTGCGCCGCTGTGGCTGAAGGCGACGTAATACCCCTCGATCTCCCGCAACTGGCCGAAGACCGGCTCGCCGTCTCCGGGGATCGGCTTGGGCCCGACACCGTAGCTCTCCAATTCCAATTTCGGATGACCGTCGAGAACATTCGACGCTTCGTCGAGAAGCCCCTGGATGGTCGATGCTTTTACGCGATAAGTCCCGTCCGGATTGACTACCACCTCTTCTTCCGACCAGGCAGAATCGAGCGCGAGGGCGCCATCAGGCGTCGGCCGGATGGCGACGCGCGGCGTGTTGAGCACGGCGCGTAGAGGCAAGTCGACTGGCTTGGTCCTGACCAGCAGCGCGATCGGTGTCCCATCGGCAATACGCTGACCGGCCACGGCGACCATTCGCGGCACATCCGCACCGGTCGCCAGAAGCACCGCGTTGGCGGCGAAGCTGATCCCGCTGGTGGTGGTGACGCCGGTGGCGCGGCCGTTGGCGACGGTGACGGTAGCGCTTCCGGCCTCGGTGACCACCTGGCCGCCCCGCTCCACGAATTCCGCGATCAATATTTCGATCAGCGACGGCAGGTCGACCCAGCCCTCGCCCGCGTTGAAGATCGCGCCTTGAGGCGTGACAGCGCTTGCGCAGACACCCGGCGTGACCAACCTTATGGCGTCCGCGGACAGATGCTGCGCATCATAGCCGAGACGTTTTTCGTGAGCGAAGACATCGGCGATCTCGTTTGAGGCATCGTCCGCATCCCACGTCAGGCCACCGTCGAAACGCAGCCAGGCGGCATCCGGGCATCGCGCCGACAAACTGCGGTAGCGGTCGATACCGATCATGCGCAGGCGATGATATTCAGCCGAGCGCCTGCGCGCCGAATTGATCCAGGCGAGCGAGCGGCCGGAAGCTCCCTTGGCGAGCGGTCCATCATTGACCAGCACGGTCTCGATGCCGAGCCTTGCAAGATGAACGGCCGAGGAGACGCCAAAAATGCCGCCGCCGACAACAACGACCTTGGAAACCTGATGTGATGCAGCCATGAGATATCTTTCACTGGTGGAGGTTGGTTTGGGCGGCCGTCTTGAAGGGCTCATGCGTGATCAAAGCACTTCGGCAAGGAAGTGCTTCAGACGCGGGCTTTTCGGCGTGTCGAAAATCGCGGCAGGCGTGCCGGCCTCGATGATGCGGCCTTCATCCATGAAGACGACCTGATCGGCGACCTTGCGGGCGAAGCCCATTTCATGCGTCACCACGACCATTGTCATGCCGCGCCGGCCGAGATCCGCCATGAGGTTGAGCACACCCTTCACGAGTTCTGGATCGAGTGCGCTTGTTACCTCATCGAACAAGATGACCTCCGGGTCCATCGCCAATGCACGAGCGATTGCCACACGCTGCTGCTGGCCACCGGAAAGGCTCCCTGGACGATGGTGTTTGCGGGTCGCAAGCCCGACGTCGGCAAGGCGCGCCTCGGCGATGCGCTCAGCTTCCTGTACAGGGAGCCCCTTTACCTTGGTCAGCGACAGCATGACGTTTTCGAGCGCGGTGTGGTCGGGAAACAGATTGAACTGCTGGAAAACCATGCCGACACGCCGGCGCAGTTTTTCAGGCTTCATCGCCAGGATGCTCGCACCATCGAGCAACACCTCACCGCCCTTGGGCTCGACCAGGCGGTTGAGGCAGCGCAGCAGGGTCGACTTGCCCGAACCTGATGGGCCGATCACGCATGTGACCGTGCCAGGCTTGACTGCCAGGCTGACGCCTTTGAGAACATCGAGGTCGCCATAGGCCATGTCGAGATCGGTGATGGCGAGACTGCCGCCCTTGAAGCGGGGCAGCGCTGAGCGGGCATCAGAGCCGGCCTCCGAAGGTGCACTGCCGGTGGCGCCCTCGAGTTCGCTCACTTCGGCCAGGCCGCTGATGACGAGGCCGGCCTTTTGCTTTCCGACCCGCAGCGAGTTGTCGATGTAGTTGACCACATGGGTCAACGGCACGGTGATGACGAGATAGAACACGCCGGCCAGAAGCAATGGCGAGAGATTTCCGGTGACCACTGCCTGGTCCTGACCGACACGGAAGATCTCGCGCTCCGAGGCGAGCAGACCGAGGAAGTAGACAAGGCTTGAATCCTTGACGTTGCCGATGAACTGGTTGACGAGGGCCGGCAAGACGCGGCGGATGCCTTGCGGGATCACGATCAGGCGCATGCCTTGGCCGTAGCTCATGCTGAGCGCCCTGCAGGCCTCCATCTGCCCGCGCTCGACGCTCTGGATGCCCGAGCGGAATATTTCGCCGATATAGGCGCCGGCGATCAGGCTCAGCGCAAGAATGCCGAGCGGAAAGGGCGAAGGGCCGAAGATTTCACGGCCGATGCGGGCAAAGCCCTGGCCTATCAGCAGGATGGTGACGATCGCCGGCAGCCCACGGAATATATCCGTGTAGACCCGCGCCGGAATGCGCAGCCAGCGCGATTGCGAGATGCCCATGACCGCCAGGATCATGCCGAGGATGACACCCAGTACCGTCGACGCGGCCGCGAGGATCAAGGTGTTCTTCAATCCGATGGTGATCATGCTGGGCAGCACGTCCGCCATGGCCTGCCAGTCGAGGAAACTGCGCCGCAGGTTTTCGAGCCAGTTCATTCGCCCCCCTTTTGGTTGCGCTATTCACATCGTCCGCATCAAGGACGGAGGCGTAATCCGGCCGCCAGCATGAAAGCCAGCGGCCGGTACGGTCTACTTCTTGGGAAGATACTGGTCGGGCATCGGCGAGCCGGGGAACCACTTTTCATAAAGCGTCTTCCAGGTGCCGTCCTGCATGGCCGCGTGAAGGGCGGTGTTCAGCGCATTGCGGAGCTTGTCGTTGCCCTTGCGCAGGACAAAGCCGGCCGGCGCGTCAAAGGAAGGAATATTGACCGCGATCTTCAGGTTCGGGTAGCGAAGGCCATAGTCCTTGGCGGCCTCGTAATCGAGGAAGTGGGCATCCACGGTTCCGTTGTTAAGCGCCGAAACGGCGGAGTTGTTGTCGGGGAATTTGACGAGATCGGTTCCGACAAAATTCTTCGCCGCGTAGATTTCCTGGAGCGTGCCTTGTACGACGCCGAGACGTTTGCCCTTGAGCCCGTCCGCCGCCGTGATCGCCTTGTCGGCGGTAAGCACGGAGAGATAGCCTGCGATATACCCGTCGGAAAAGTCGACGGTCTTCTTGCGTGCTTCCGTCGTGCCGATTGCCGCGACCGCGACATCGAAGCGCTCGTTTGCAACCGAAGGCATCAGCGCCGAGAATTCCTGGCCGGTGAAGATCACCTGGTCGGGCTTGAAGCCAAGGCGGCTCGCGACGTTGCGGAACAATTCGATGTCGAAGCCGGTGAACGACCCATCGGCCTGGGTGAAAGCGTAGGGTTTGGCATCGCCCATGGTTCCGACGCTAATGACCTTCGCATCAATAAGGCCATAGGGATTGTCATCCGCGGCGGCCGCTCCTGAAACCAGCCCGGCGCCGAGGCACATCGCCATAAGAGCCATTGCGCCGGTTCTGACCGGGCACATCAACGACTTGAGAATTTCTTTGCTGCTCATGTCTTTCTCCACTCTGAAGGTCTGTTCTTCTTGGTATTTCCGTCGAGCCGCCATCTGGCGCCCCGACATGCCCTTGCCGAAATCACGGTCCGTCATGCCTCTCGGCTCCACTCCTTTTAAAGAGACCGGTCTCATATTGCGTGAGACCGGTCTCTTTGTTAATCGTTATCGCCACGTTGACCTCCCGTCAACAACTCTTGTAGTCGTCATCCGATGAAAAGAACCGCCCCCAAGACCCCGTCGATAACGGTCAGCGACGTCGCCCGCGCGGCCAATGTTTCGAAAGCGACAGCCGCGCGCGTGCTCGGCGGATACGGCGTCGTCAGCGACATGATCCGCGCGGAAGTCATGGCCGCGGCCAAGGCCTTGGACTATCGTGCGAACGAGCTCGCCCGCAGCATGACGACCGGCCGCTCCGGCATCATCGGCGTGGTTGTCGGCGACATCGAGAACCCGTTCTTCAGCCTCGCGGTACGCGGCATCAGCGACGCGGCAAAGGCAGCCGGGTTCAACGTCATCCTGGCCAATTCCGGCGAGAAGATCGAGGCGGAAAAGGCGGCCGTGAAACTGCTCATCGGCAAGCGCGTCGACGGGCTGATCGTCACGCCGTCGGAATCGCGCGACATCGCGCACCTGCGCGATATCCACCGCTCGGGCCGACCGCTTGCCCTGCTGGATAGGGCGCTGGCAGATCTGGATGTCGATACGGTCACGACCGACGATCGCGGCATCGCCATGCTGGCGACCCGCTTTCTAGCCGATGCCGGCCACCGCAACATCGCCTATGTGACCGCGGTCGACGCCGAAGGGCACGAGTACCGCGATCTCGGGCAGATCTACACCTCGTCGGTCCGTGAGCGCATCGACGGTTTCCTCACCGTGTGCCGAGAGGCCGGACTTGATCGGCCAGAACGCTTTGTTCGCCTTGGCGCGACAAGCCCCACCGAAACGCGCAGGGTTGCCGGCGAGATGCTGTCGGCGCCGGATCGGCCGACGGCGATCCTCGCCTCCGACAGCGTCATTGCGCTGGAGATCTTCAAGGTGACCCGCGAGCGCGGCCTGCGGGTTCCCGACGACATTTCGCTCATCACTTTCCATGATGCGGACTGGACGAGCGTCACCACGCCGCCCATCACCGTTATCGACCAGCCCGTCTACGCGCTTGGCAAGAGCGTCGCGGAATTGCTCATCCGGCGATTGAAGGGAGATTCCCGCCCGGCGGAAAAGCTCGTTTTGCCGACCGCCATCATTGCACGCGGATCCGTTGGCCCGCCCTCGAATGGAAAGCCGCAAGTGCGCCAAGCATAGGTGTGATGGCGATACGGCCCACATGAATACGTTAGAACAAGGTCGACGCACTCCGCTTTAAGAATGTACGTCGATCAACCCAGCAAGCACCCTGATCGCAATGCCGCGTCCACCGTCATCGGGACGGCACGTGCCGGCTCATGGTTTGAAGAGCGTGACGATGAGCCAGATGCCCGGCTACTTCTTGGGCCTGCCTGGCTTCAGGGCCGCCAGAAGATTGGTGATCCTGCCCGCCTTTCGGTTGCGGATCTCGGCCTCGTTCTTGCGGCGCATCGCGGCGCGGACAAGCCTGGCGCCGAGATAACGCAAAGGCTCGGGCGGCAGCGACATGCGCCGCTCGATGCCGACCAGACCACTTTCGCTCCAGCGATCCTTTCGCTCGAGCACCAGGCTCGCCAGAATGCGTCCGGCTATCGGCGTCTGCGCGATGCCGGTGCCGTTAAATCCCATGCCGTAGAAGATATTGGGATGATCGCGCAGGTGGTCGAAGACAGGAACGTGTTCAGGCACGCAGTCGATCGGCCCCGACCAGTCATATTCGATCGCCACACCGCGCAGCGAGGGGTAGACCCGATGCAGCTCTCGCATATTGTCGCGACCGTGCTCCGGGCTGCGGTTGAAGCTGGCGCCGAAATTTCCACTGAAGGCGACGTTGCCGCTGCCACGACCGAAGACCACCCTGCCCCCGATGGTGCGCTGGTAGTAGAGCACCTGGGCCTGGGAATCGCAGATCGAGGCACCGTCGCGCCAGCCGATGCTGTCGAGCAGTTCGGGAACGGCGGCAGTGGCAATCACCTCGCTGCCGACCACATAAAGATGCCGCCGCAGTTCCGGCAGCGCGGAAAGCCAGGCGTTGGCGGCAAGCACGATTTTGTCAGCCCGTACCGCGCCATGCGCCGTGCGCACCGTGCATGTCATGCCGGGTTCGATGGCGAGGACCGGGCTGCGCTCATGGATGATGACGCTGCGTGCCAGTGCCAACTTGCGCAATCCGATGGCAAGTTTGGCGGGATGGACCGTGCCGGCAGTGGTCTCGACCACGCCGACATAGGAGGCCGATGAACCGGTGCGGCGTTGAATGTCCTCGGCTGTCAGCGGGCTGAAACGGTTTTCTCCAACAGCCGCCGTCAAGGCCACGGCGGTCTCCCAAGCGCCTTCCTGCGCAATGGAGCTTGCTGTCCACAACCATCCGTCCAGCCTCAGGTCCATGTCTATGGTGCCGTTTTGCTGCAGCGTCTTCAGCTCCGCGATCGATGCCACCGTGTCGGCGCACAGCAGGCGCGCTTCCTCGAGACCGACGACCGCACTGATCTGGTCGATTTCGGCGAACCATGAATGGACCTGACCGCCGTTGCGCCCCGAGGCCCCCGATCCGCACAGATCGGCTTCAAGGATGACCACCCGCGTTTGCGGCGCCAGCTCAAGGATCCGCAGCGCCGTCCACAGACCGGTATAGCCGCCACCGACGATCACCACGTCGGCGCGCTCGTCGCCTCGCAATGGCTCGGTTGCGGGGGCGGCGGCAATGTCCTGCAGCCAAAACGACCGGTCAGATGCAAGCGCGACCGCAGGCTGCCGCAAACGAATTGTAGTCACGCTTGGGCTCCCTGCGCATCGACAATGAAGCTGGCATATTTGGCTGGCAGCCAATCGGGTATCGGACGCGGTCTCTGGGGAAACCCGCCAAGATGGGTGCAGGTCTGCGCCGCCGCGATCGACGCCCTGTGCAATGCCTCCAGGGCGCCGAGGCCGCCGAAATGGAAGCCGGCGAGGAAAGTGGCAATGAAACTGTCGCCGGCGCCACACGTATCCACGACATCGACAAGCGTCGCCGGCGCATGCACGACATTCGTGCCATCGTCGAAGTAGGAGCCGCGTCGACCACAGGTCAAAACTACCTGCCTTGCGCCGGCCGCCCTGAGCGCGCCCAGCGATGGCTCGATGGGAACATCGACATCGTCCGGTCCGGACGCAAACAAAAGCGGGACACCATCGAGCGGCAGCGCCATATGGGCGGTCGATAGATCGATGCTGAACGGCACATGGTCCGCCACCAATCGTTGGACAAGGTGCTTGTTGGCGTTGGTGCCGAGATGCACCCAGTCGGCCGCGGCGATGACCGCATAATGCGCGGGCAGCGGCATGAAGTTTTCGCCCACACCGAAGGATTCGTGCAGGAACTTCCGGTCGCCGGATTCATCGCGCAGCAAGGTGACGGCCGTATCGCCGGGACGCCGTTCGACGTCGTCGGGGGATAGGCCGGCACCTGCCAGCTCGGCAAGCACCACGTCGCCTTCGGGATCGTTCCCGACGGCGCCGAAATAGCGGGCGGACCAGCCGTTGCGCCGCCATTGCGCCGCGACATTCAAGGCGTTGCCGCCCACCGTCATCAAGTTGTTGGTCAAATAGGCATCAAGGCAATTGTCCCCGACCGCGATAAGCTTCTTCGACCTCATGCCGGCACCGTTGCGCAATTGAGGTATGGCGCGATGGCGCCAAGGCAGCGTGTCCAGGCTTTTACCGGATCGAGCGCGTAGGAGCCGTTGCCGAACGGCTCGAAGGTGAACTTTCCGGCATAGCCGAGGCGCGCGAGCTCGCTGACATAGTGGCCGAGCGGCAGCGTGCCATCCCCCCACACCAGATGCCCGCCTGGCGTGCCGTCGACCAGATGGACATGCGCCAGCCGCGAGCCGAACAGGTCGACATAGCCGGCCACGGTGTCGCCGGCCGTGGCCATGGCGACAGTGTCCAGCACGACGTCGATGTTTTCAGCGCCCACCTCGTCCAGCATTTGGCGCAGGCCTGCCGCATCATTGACGAGGTTGCTCTCGAACCGCTGCAACGGCTCGAGCAGGCAGCGCACCTCGTTTGCGGCGGCATGCCGGGCGATCTCGCCGATCGCGTCGACCGCGCGGTCCCATGCCGGTTGCCGGGATTGGCTCTCGTAGCCCCGGCCGGGCGTCAGGAAGAGACAGCGGGCGCCAAGCGCCGCGCAGATGTCGGCTGCACGGCAAAACCGCTCGATGCTGTCCTGGCGCAGTGCGGCGTCGCCGGAGGCAATGTTGATTGGATACAACACCTGCTCAGGCGTAAAGCACCAGGCCGACAGCTCGTTGTCGGCGAGTATCCGGCGAACGGATTCGACACGCGCGTCCGTGGCGTGGAACAGGTCCAGATGCTGGGCAATCCCCCACAGCTCGATCTCGCCTCGGATCGTCCTGGCGACCTCATCCAAGGGGAAGTGCTGGAAGCTGAAATTGGCTCCGATCAGCTGATGAGCAGCGAGCTGCGGCATGAAGGCTCCTTTCGGGAATTGTTATTTGCCGATGCCTTCGGCCAAGCCACGGATGAAGTAGCGTTGCGCGGCAAAGAACACGATCACGATAGGCAGCGCCGAGATCGTCATGGCCGCGAACACCACGGCATAGTTGGTCCCGTGCGTTGCCATGATCGACGTCAGTCCGACCGGCAGCGTCTGCACATCCGAGCCGCTCGTGAAGATCATGGCGAAGAGATATTCGTTCCAGGCGAACAGGACGTGCAGGATGACGCAGGAGATGATTATCGGCCGGCACAGCGGCAAGGTAATGCGCCAGAAGATCTGACCCTCGCTGGCGCCATCCATCGTCGCCGCCTCGTCGATGTCTTCAGGCAGATCCAGCATGTAGGCGCGGATGAGGAAGGTGGTGAACGGCACCCGGAACGCCGTGTAGAGAATGATCAGCGCCCAGTAGGTGTTGTAGAGACCGAGCGCCTGCAACATCTTCACCAGTGGAATGATCGCCACTGTGGGGCTCAGCATCAAGCCGCCCAGAACGATGGCGATAACCAGCGGCTTTGCCGGCATCTTCGTGCGGGTCAGGCCGAAGGCCGTCCAGGCGCTGATCAGGACGGTGCATATGGCCGAAGCGACGGTCACCAGCACCGAGACTGTCACGTAGCCACGCACGCCCTGGTTCCATGCCTGCATGTAATTGTTCCACGACCAATGGGTGGGCAGGGCGAAGGGATCGCCGAAGATCTGCGCATTGTCCTTGAAGCCGCTCAGCGCCATCCAGATCAGCGGATAGATTACGACGACACCAAGGCAGACCAGGAACGAATAGAGCAATGTCCTGGCGATGACCGACCACACATTCACGTTCCGGCTGCGACCGGCTGCGACCATCGCACTCATAGCTGCACCCGGCGGCGCTTGGTGTACCAGAGCTGTGCCGCACCTGTGAGCATGGTCAACATGAAGATGACGGCGGCGATCGCCGCGCCATAGCCGAAATTGTCCTCGATGAAGGCCTTCTGGTAGAGCCACGTGCCCAGCACCTGGCTGCTGTTGTTGGGCCCGCCTGCGGTCATCACCATAACCTCGTTGAACACCTGGAACGCGCCCGTGATGGTGACGATGATCATCAACCCCGTCATTTCCCGGGTGAGCGGAAAGGTGATGCTCCACAGGCGGCGAAGCGGACCCGCGCCGTCGATCGTTGCGGCATCGTAGAGGTCGCGCGGGATCTTCTGGATGGCAATGGCGAACAGCAGCGTCGAATAGCCAAAACCCTGCCATTGGCTCATGGCGATGATGGCATAGATGGCGGTGTGCTCATTGCCGAGCCAAGGCATGACGAGCTGGCTCAGTCCAACACGGCTGAGCGCGGCATCCAGCAAGCCGATCTGCGGCTGGTAGATGAAATAAAACAGCAGGCCCGTCACCGTGATCGAGATGGCCGACGGGACGAAATAGACGGCGCGCCACAGGCGGCGCCAGCGTTCGCTCTTCAGGTCCTCGATGATGGCCGCCAGCAGGAACGCGCCGAAGACCTGGAAGATGACGGAGATGAGAGCGTAGAGGCAGTTGTTCCACAGCGCCAGCAGCACGACCGGGTCATGCAGCAGCCGGTCGTAATTGGCGAGGCCGACATTGGTGACCTCGCCGGTGTAGATGTCCTGGTCAGTGGTGCTGACGATGAAATTGTCGACGATCGGATAATAGACGAACCAGCCGATGAGGATGAGCGCGATCGCCGCCCATCGCAACGACAACAGGTTGGCGAAACAGGCCCGCCGGCTCTTTGGCCGTTGCGGCTTGGCGACGCCGCGAATATCGGCGCCGCTGTCCACTGTGTCCGAGGCCCTTGCCATGGTCTGTTTTATTTGGCCGCGGATGCGGCTTTGCGCACCTCGTCCATCACTTGCTCGGGCGTCATCGAGCCGCCCGCCAGCGCCTGCAAGCTGGACAGCCAGACGGCGGCGACGCGCGGTGGGTTGGCCGTATCCAGCCAGGGCATGAGGTATGAGGCGGCGTTGATATCCTTGAGGCCATCGACCACAGCCGCGCTCATGTTCGATTCCGAGGCGCCGCCGATGGTGGCGCTCGGCTGGCCATAGGGTGGCGCAGACAGCACCTGCGCATTTTCCTTGGAAGTCACGAACTTCATGAAATCGATCGCCAGCGGGATGTTCTTCGATGCCGCATTGATCATGTAGCCCTCCGGCGCGCCCTCGATCGACTTGGCGTCACCCTTTGCGCCAGCGGGCACCGGCAGCCGGAAGAATCCGAAATCGGCGGGCTTTAACGCCGACTCCGGCGTGGCGGCCTGATCGAACTCGATGATTTCCTGGTAGTACATAGCCGACTGGGCGTTGGTGAAGGCCTGGAGAGCCGAAGCATAGGATGTGCCGTTGACGCCGGCGCCATCGGTGCAGCGCTCGACAAGCTGGCTGAACTGCTTGAGTGCTGCGACGTAGCCTGGATCGCTGTATTGGGCGGTGGCCGGATCGAAGTCGCGTTCCAGCGTTGCCTGCGGCACGTTGTAGGCGAGCAGCTGGCCTGCAAAGTGGATTGCCGGCCAGGCCTCCTTGTTGCCGAAGGAGATCGGTGTCACGCCGGATTTGCGGATGGCGTCGCAGCTGGTCAGCAATTCCTCGAAAGTGCCGGGTGCCTTGAGGCTGAGCTTGGCGAAGATCTGCTTGTTGTAGCCCATGAACTTGGCATCCTGGTAAAGCGGAATGCCATAGAACTTGCCGTTGTATTGGAACGCCTTGACGGCGGCTGGAGACAGCGACTTGCCCCACTCGGTATCGGCAGCAATGACGGGCGTGAGATCAACGGCGCGATTGCCGCGCACGAAATTGCCACCCCAGCTGCCTGTCCAGGAGAAATAGATATCGGGCAGCGAGTTGGAAGCGACCAGCGTCTTGGTCTTGCCCTTCACGCTGTCGTCGCTCTCCTGGATAAGTTCGACCTTCACATCCGGATGGAGCTTCTCATAGGCCTGTGCCAGGTTGACGAAATACGGCGACAGCTGTTGCAGCCCGAACTTCGTCAGGACCGAAAGCGTGCCGGTGTATTCCACCTTGGCGTTTGGGTCGGCCGTGACAGCCGGCGAAGCGGCGGAACTGCCGCTTATCGACAACCCCAATGATGATACCGCGGCCACCGTGACCGCCACGATTTGCAGCGAACGTTTCATGGATAGCTCCTTCAGAGGTGAGAGGGGATCAATATTCCACGCGTTTGTAGTAGCGACGGGTGGTCAGCGGGTGGTTGCGCAGCACCTCGAGATGGGCGCTCAGCCGCTCGAGCAAGGTGGCGAGCAGAACCGGCGAGATCATGCCGCGGACCTTTGCGGAGATGCCCGGCAACTTGACCGAGGCCGCGTCCAGCGTGCGAACGCGGTCCGTGTAGCGCTTGGCGAAGTTCTCGACCCGGTCGGCCAGGGGCCGAAGGGCATCTTCGCCCTTGAACACGAAAACGCTGACGCCCGGCTCGACCAACTCGAGCGTACCGTGGAAGAAGTCGGCGGCGTGCACCGGGCGGGTGCGAATCCACTGCATCTCTTCGAGGATGCACATGCCGTAATAGTGTGCCTCCGGCCACACCGAGCCGGCGCCGGTGAAGATGTGATAGGTATCGTCCTTGATTGTCTGGGCCAGTTCGGCCGCCCTGTCCTCAAAGGCAGCCTTGGCGTCGGCAAGCAGATCCGGCAGCAGTTTGAGTTCGGCGACAGTGCCATCAAAATCATCATATTCGCCGCGCTCTTCCAGCAGGGCCAGGACGATCAGCAGCGTCTGCAGGTAGAAGGATTCCGACGAGGTGTCGTCTTCGGCGAAGTTCGTGAAATTGTGGTCAGCCTCCCGTGCGATTGGCGTATCCGAATGGCCGGTGAGCGAAATGGTGCGCACACCACGTTTTTTCAGAAAGGCCATGAGCTCGACGCCTTCCTTGGTCGTGCCCGACAAGGACGGGATGACCACCACGGCCTTGCTGTCGAGACCGGCGGGCGGATCGATCACGACCTGCGCCGGATAGGCACCGCTCACCGGGAAGGTGGAACAGCGCTGCGCCAACTCGATCGCGGGCAAGGTTAGAAGCTGCACGCCGCCGGTGCCCATGAAAAACAGCCGCTCGACGCCATCTGCCAGCAGTGTGCGCATCAGTGAGCGAACCTCACCTGCGACGGCGACGGCCCCGCTTTGGATCTTCACGAAGCGGTCCCTATCGAAGTTCAGCATGACGTTTTCCTTGTATTTCGCATGTTACAGGCCTCTAGCCCGCCTTAGGCGTCGGTGGGCCGTCTAGCTCGTTTCCCGATGTGAGATCGATCTCACAAGCAATAATGGGCACGCAATTTCGCCAATGGCAAGTCCTTTAGACGAAATTCTCCGAAATCGAGGGGTTTGCTCTTTAGCGCACAGCGCGCCGGGCAACCGATCCGCGTACGATCAAGCGGGTCTGAAATCGGGTACGGCGCGGTGCAACCTTTTTGCCGGCAAGCCGCTCCAGCAGGTATCTGGCGGCGAGCGGTCCGATCTCGGAGATGGGTTGCGCCACGACCGTTATCTGCGGATCGGTGAACGTGGCGAGGTTGAAGTCATCGAAGCCAACCACCGACACGTCATGCGGAATCGAGAGCCCCATTGAACGCAGGCCAAGAAGCGCGCCTTGCGTCATGAGGCTGTCCACCGTGAACAGTGCGGTGGGGCGATTGCGCCGGCTGAACAGGCGGATCGTGGCTTCGATGGCGTGCTCGACGGTCGAGCGCGATACGCCGATGAGCGCTTCATCGATTGCGATCCCATGCGAGTGGAGCGAGTTTTCGTAGCCAGCCAAGCGTTCCTGTGCCGTAAAGATGCGTGACTCGTCGCGCAAAAGACCGATCCGGTGGTGACCGTTGCCAACCAGATAGTCCACTGCCTCGCGTGCCCCGCCCTCGTTGTCGACGACGACGCTGTCGCATTGCAGGTCCTTTACCACGCGGTCGATGAGCACGATCGGTGCGCCTTCGCGGGCCAGTTGCACAATATGCTGGCTGTCGGTTGCAGACGTTGGGGCAAGGATGAAGCCGCGAATGCTGAGCGAGCGAAGGCTCTCAAGCAGTTCTTTCTCCTGTTCTACATTCTCCTCGCTGCTGGCAATCAGAAGATTGTGGCGGTGCTTGCGCAGTTCCACCTCTATGTCGTGCGCGATTCGGGCGAAGAACGGATTCTGGATATCGCCGGGCACGAAGCCTATGATCGGCAATTGTCCGCTGCGCAGCGCCTGCGCGACGAGGTTGGCCCGATAGCCCAGCCTTTCGGCTGCCTCAACCACGCGGAGCGCCGTCTCGTCGCCAACGTAACCATAGCTGTTGAGCGCCCGGGCGGCCGTGGCGCGCGACACCTTAGCCGCTGCGGCAACGTCCTTTAGTGTGATTCCTTTCTGGGCCACAGGTAACCGTCCTTCTTGGATCTGAACATTGCGTCAGATCATTCTCGGCTCGTCTTGCCGGCATCGTTGTGCGGCATATCGGACGATTCTCAAACTGCGAACATAGCTTTCGCAACTCCTTGCCACCTAATCGAGATACGCGCGCTGTTTGGCTATCTGGAAATTTGATCCACGAATGCACCTACATGTTGTGCAGTCAGTTCATTGCCTTGCACTGCCAGCATACGGCAATGAGTTCACGCCATGGTCCAGGCGGCCTCCCTGGCATCGATCATAACACCGATGGAGACGACTAGCCTTGCCGCCAAACTCGTCCAGCGATTGGAGGCGAGCTTTCAAAAAGGTCGAGCCAGACGCTCAAGGCCCGCTGCACGGAGAGCCACAGGCTGGGAGACTCTGAGCAAATCGGGAATCTGAGTCGCTTGCTCTGAACCGTCGGCATCATGCTGCTAACCGGTTTTGATCCTCCGGGGCTCCGCATTGGCAATAGCGACGAAAATGCTGTCGAGCAGACCCTTGTCGCGGAAGGAACTTGCCAAGCAAGGGCACCTCGGCCAAGTACGCAAACAACGCCCGGAGACGAAGGCGCATCCGGCAGCACCCTTTTTGGGGCCAGATAGAGACTCAGAAACCCAAAACTTTCATCTTCCCGCTATTGAAACGGAGGACTCGATCGTGACGCGTGCGCCCGACCATCGCCAACGGTGGGCTCCAAACTGATCGAAACTTCTCGTCGACCTTTGCAAGGTGATTGATCATCGGGGAGACCAAAGCCGAAACACTGGGGTTGGTGTCTCCAGTGACGCTGAACGAAGCTTCAGGGAAAATCCCAAATCTGCCGATTTCCCTGGCGCTGTCATTGCAACGATCGAGACAATCAGGGAGACCGGACCGGAGGCACGAGAGGCCGCGTCCTTCCGTGGGGTCGCTCCTCCAAACCGTTTGACGCAATTTAGAGATGTTGCCTTGACCCCGCACTAGCGTCTACTGCATCTCCCAGCGGGAGCGTCACCAATGGCGAGAAAGTCTGTCCGACGCAAGTCAACGATTTATGATATCGCGGTGGCGGCAAAGTCGTCCCCGACCGCCGTCAGTCTCGTCCTCAATGGCTCGTGGCAACAGCACCGGATCAAGGCGGAAACCGCAGCGACCATCCTCGATTGGGCTGAGCGGCTTGGCTATGCTGTCAACCTCAAGGCACGAGGATTGCGGCTTTCCCGATCCGGACTCGCTGGAATGATCTTGCCACATTACCGCAATCGCTTCTTCGCCGGATTGGCCGAAGCCTTTGAAGCGGAATCCCGCGTCCACCGCTTGTGCCCGATCGTCGTCAGCACCCATCGCAATCCTGATAACGAGTTGAGTGTGACGGAAACCCTGCTGGCTCAGCAGGTGGAATTTCTCTTCCTTGCGGGCGTTCGTGACCCCGATCCGCTGAATGATCTGTGCCGGGCAGCGGGCGTCCGGTGCATCAACATCGATCTGCCAGGCCGCCGGGCTCCCTCAGTTGTTTCTGACAACTACGGGGGCGCCAAGGCGCTCACAGAGATCATTGTTCAGAAATTGAAAGAACGAGGGGGCTCCACCGAAGATCTCTTCTTCTTTGGCGGGGTCAGCGATGATGACGCAACACGTAGCCGTTTGCTGGGTTTTCACGATGCGCTGGCAGCGCATGGGATTGTTACGGGCCCGGGCACGATTGACTGCTGCGGATACGCACCGACCAACGCTGCTCGGTCTCTCGCTGCACGATACGCTCAGCTTGGGCATCTGCCCTCAGGTATGTTCGTCAACGGCGTGACCGCTCTTGAAGGAACATTGCGGTTCACTTCGACACTAGCCTCAAGTGAGCTTGGACGGGTTGTTGTCGGAAGCTTCGACTGGGATCCATTCGCGGCGCATTTGCCCTTCGATGTGACCATGGTCCGACAGAATGTCGAGGTGATGATTGCTGAAGGATTTTCGCTTCTCGAGAATTATTCGATAGACCACTTTCCGCTGGTGACCGTACCGACCAGCTTTGGGCGAACCGGAGAGCATGACGGCGCCCAAGAAGATTGGGATTCGGCATCCAAATCGAGCATCGACCACTAGCAATTCTTTGTCACGAGACATCGTTGCAGAAGTTCAACTCCGTTCATCAGCACCTCGGATCTGGGTAGCACCGCCTCCACCCAAGGCTCGCGGGCGATCGCATGTCGTTCTACGGGTGCAGCCTGAGTGCGAAGGGCGGATCGTTTACATCAATCGAGAAATGTTTTTAGACGCTGGTGGCGTGACCGCCTTGCTAAATCTATTTAGCACCTTGACCGGCCGGCATTCAAAGTCTTTTATGGCGCGTTCTGGGAGGAATGCGGCGCCGAGTGCGTCAATGCCGTCGGGCACAAAGGGGTGGGCCAAACAAAGCCGACATGGGCAATAGGCAACTGAAAAACTCGTCAATCAGGGAGGAATTAAATGTTAGCAAAAACTATACTCGCGGCAGCGTTCGGCGCAGCCCTTTCGGTTGCCACAATGAATGCTGCGCTGGCAAAGGACGTCAAGGTTGGAGTTGTCGTGAAGATCGGCGGCATTCCCTGGTTCAATGCCATGGAAACGGGAATAAAGGAAAAGTCGAAAGAGCTTGGCGACGACGGCTTCATGGTCGGGCCGACCAGCGCCGACCCGGCACTTCAGGTCCGCGCGATCGAAGACCTGATAGCTCAGGGCGTCAGCGTAATTGGCGTCGTGCCGAATGATGCAAACGTTCTCGAGCCGGTTCTAAAAAAGGCGCGCGACACGGGCATCAAGGTCATAACCCATGAATCGCCAGACCAGGTGAACGCTGATTGGGACTTCGAAATGGTCTCGGCCGTTGGTTTCGGTGAGGCCCATGCCAAGCTATTTGCCGAGAAAATGGGCGGCAAAGGCAAGTACGTTGTGTACGTAGGTTCTCTTACTGTGCCCGCACACAATGCCTGGGCCGATGCTGCAATCGCCTACCTGAAGAAGAACTTTCCCGACATGCAGATGGTTGGCGACAGATATGGCGTCGCCGAGAGCGCCGATGACAGCCGAAAGACGGCTCTGGATGTGCTTGCCGCCAATCCTGACCTCGGCGGCTTCCTGACGTTCGGCAGTCAGGGACCGATCGGCGCCGGACGCGCGATCGAGGAGCAGAAGCTTGGTGACAAGGTGGTTCTTGTCGGTTCATTCTCGCCTAGCCAAGGCAGCGCAATGCTCAAATCCGGCATTATTGACGGCGGCTATATGTGGAATCCTCTGGAAGCGGGCAAAGTATTCGTAACGATGGCTGATTTTCTGGCGGGCGGCGGTGAAATCACCGACGGCATGACGATCGAAGGTCTGGGTGTCGTTCACCCTGACTTCAAAACCGGCACCATCATCGTGGACGCCGTGCAGCCTATCACGGTCGAAACGGTCGATGGTCTTGCAGCCCTAGGGCTTTAGATGGCGGACCATGGCTGGCGTGCCGGGGTGGCAAATCAATCCCGGCACGCCCCATCCTTGTCATTTCAGAAGGGCCCGCCGTGAACCTCGTCGCGTCTACGACGCAGAACCTCCCATCGGTTCTGTCGTTTAGCAACATAAGCGTCACATTTGGTGGCGTTAGAGCCCTCCAGGATGTCGCCTTCGAGGTTCTCCCGGGCGAAGTGCAATGCATCGCCGGTGAGAACGGCAGCGGCAAGAGCACCCTGATCAAGGTAATCACCGGCGTTTGTCAGCCGCTAGGCGGCGCAAACATGTCGATCGCCGGAAAGTCTATCGACATCATGTCGCCGGCTGCGGCGCGCAGCGCCGGGGTGGAAGTCATCTGGCAGGACCTCGCACTGTTTCCTGAAATGACAGTCGCGGAAAATATCGGGATCAGAACTGTCCTCGGCAACATGCCTCGGCTCGTCGATCATTCGCGCATTCGCGAGGTGGCGCGAGGGCTGTTGGCGCGGCTTGGCGCCGACCTCGATGTCGACGCGCCTCTGCGTAGCTTTGCAATCGCCCAACGTCAGATCGTCGCCATCGCCCGGGCGCTCGCCGGCGATGCGAAGGTTATTTTCATGGACGAGCCCACATCGTCGCTTACTCAATCGGAAACAGACCGGTTGCTCTCGATCGTTCGAACACTCTCGAATGAAGGCATGGCCATCGTCTTCGTCAGCCATCGCCTTGCGGAAGTTCTGGAGATCTCAAGTCGCGTCACCGTTCTGCGCGACGGTAAGGTCGTTGGGGTGTTCCCGACCGCCGGAATGACCCAATCACGCCTCACCGAACTGATGACCGGCAAGACGTTCGACCAAACCGTGAGCACGAGAAACCTTAGTGGATCACCCGTCGTGTTGAACATCGATCGATTGACCCGCGCAGGCGACTATGACGACGTTTCGCTGACAATACGGCGAGGTGAAACGCTTGGCCTGACCGGGCTACTCGGCGCCGGTCGCACAGAACTCGCGCTTTCTATTTTCGGCATGCTGCGCCCAGACCGCGGCAGCATCGCACTCAACGGGACGGTTCTTCATCTGAACTCCAACCGCGACGCAATCCGCGCGGGTATTGGATATCTCTCCGAAGACCGCTTGTCCCTTGGTCTCATACAAGCTCAGTCCATCGCCGACAACGCCGTTATCCCGGTGCTCGACAAGATCCTTGATCGAGGGCTGATCTCCTCGGAGAAGAAGGACGCGCTCGTCAATCATTGGATCGAGGAATTGGCGATAAAAGTCGGGCGGCAGACCGATGCGATTTCCACGCTCTCGGGCGGCAACCAGCAAAGGGTGGCCATCGCCAAATGGCTGGCGGTCGGCCTGAAACTGATCATTCTTGATTCGCCAACCGTGGGGGTGGACGTTGGCGCGCGGGCCGGCATCTTCGAGATTGTCGCCAAGCTCGCTGCCGAAGGCCTGGCGATTCTGCTGATATCCGATGAAGTGCCGGAGGTCTATTTCAACGCCGATCGTATCCTTCATATGGCTGCGGGCAAGATAGTCGCCGAATACGATCCGCACGCCATCCCGCTCGGCGACCTGGAAGCTGCCGTCTATGCGTAACCGCGGAAAGCTCTTCCGGGCTCATCCCACCGAGACATGGCTCGTTGTGGTTCTTCTCATCATGAGCGCAGGTCTCTCCGTTGCGAGCGACAAATTCTTCACCATTGCCAATCTCTTCAATCTGCTCAACACAAGCTCGACAAATCTGATCTTCGCGGTTGGGCTGCTGGTGGTGTTGATCGCTGGGGGCATCGACATCTCCTTCGCTGTGGCCGCGTCAGTGGTTCAATATGTTGTGGCGCTGGCTCTAGCCCAAATGGGAGGTGGTGATTGGTTCATCGGCCTCACCTTGGCGGCAATTGTCGGGATCGCCCTGGGTGCGGTGAACGCCGGCCTCATCTACTATTTCCAGATCATTTCAATCGTTGTCACCATCGCCACCTTCAATATTTTTTTCGGCCTGCTGATGTTCTTCACGCACGGTGTATCGATCTACAATCTGCCTGCATGGTGGACGCATCGCACTGTGCTTTTCGAGTTCCAACAGGCGAATGGCAATTGGGCCGAGCTAACACTGCCGGTTGCGATCATGGCGGTCTGCGTCGCCGCCACCTGGGGGCTTATCCGGTATACCACCACGGGACGGCAGCTATACGCTTTTGGCGATAACCCGGAGGGCGCCCGTCGCCTCGGTATCAACATCGCGGCGATGCACTTCATTGCCTTCGGCTGGCTTGGTTTGATGGCCGGGATCGCGGGACTTGTGCAGGTGCACTATTCCCAGGAAGTCGTGCCCAACGCATTGGTGGGGCGCGAGCTGGACGTGCTGGCAGCTGTTGTCCTTGGCGGTGCCAGGCTGGGTGGCGGGCGCGGCACCGTGCTCGGTTGCATCCTTGGCGTGTTTCTTGTGTCGGTGACGCAAAACGGGCTGAACCTCCTCGGCATCTCTCCCTATGCTTTCAAGATGATCGTCGGGGCGATCATCTTGATTGCCATCACGCTGTCCAACGCGCCGCTCGGGCATATCCTCGCGGGCTTGCGGCAGAGGATGGGTACATGACGCAGCGCGTGCTCGAAACTGGAGCGCTACGGCACGGATTCTTGCGCCGTCTTGCCGGCACGTTGGGCGCCGAGAATATCGGACTTTTGCTGGCATTGATTTTGGTGATTGCATTCTTCGGATCTCTCTCGCCGCGATTCCTGTCCAAAGCTACCTTTGAATCGGTGGCCTTCCAGTTGCCTGAACTTGGACTGCTTACGCTCGCGATGTTGATGCCGATCATCTCGGGCGGCATCAATCTCGCCGTGACGTTCACGGCCAATCTCTGTGGCCTCACGCTCGCCTGGGTTCTTCAGGCCAACGGAGGACCGGACGCAAGCATCTATGCCTTTCTACTCGGTTCCGTTCTTGCGGTCGGCGTTGGCACGGCAAGCGGCTTGGTCATGGGCCCGGTGATAGCCTATACCGGCGCGCACCCCATCCTCGTTTCGCTCTCGGTGATGATTTTCCTGCGCGGCCTTGGCGAGTTTCTGACCCGCGGCGCCGATATTTCGGGCTTTCCCGAATTCATCCAGCCCCTGGGTCACGGCAGCATCGTCGGCATTCCTGTCCCGCTGCTGATACTGCTCGGCGCAGTCATCGTCTGGCATGTCTTGATGACCCGAACCAGGCTTGGCTTTTCAAACTATATGGTCGGCTCCAACATCGAGGCGACGCGCTATTCCGGCATCTCGACGCGACGCGTGATCATTCTGATCTACGCGCTGTCTGGCGCCATGTGTGCGTTGGCCGGCATTATCATGATGGCACGATTCAATTCCGTCCGTGTCGGCCATGGCGAGTCCTATGTGCTGATTACGGTGCTTGCCTGCTTCTTGGGCGGGGTGAATCCGTTTGGCGGCTTCGGCAAGGTCGTTTCGGTCTTCCTAGCCCTCATCGTTTTGCAGTTGCTTTCTTCGGGACTGAATCTCTTGGGCGCCAGCCAGCACCTGGCCACAGCCATTTGGGGCATCATGCTGATCGGCGTCATGATCTTGCGGTGGGCTGCCGGGCAGCTCAATTTCATGAGGATAACACGATGAAGGGTTTTGGCGTTCATACGAGCATGTGGACGAGTGGTTGGTCCGTAGAGGGCGCCGAGCACACTGTAGCGGCGGTGAAAAAATACGATCTCGATTTCATTGAAATTTCGCTGGCCGATCCATTTTCTTGCGATGCCGATCACACCCGCAAGCTGCTGGCGGCAAATGGCATGCAGGCGGTGTGCTCGCTAGGGTTGCCCGAATATGCGTGGGCATCGCGCCACCCACAGGAGGCGATTGACTTTCTCAAGGTGGCTATCGACAAGACGGCCGACATCGGAGCCCAGGCGCTATGCGGCGTAATCTATGGCGGCATCGGCGAGCGTACTGGCGTGCCACCTACGCAGGACGAACTTGATAACATTGCGAAAGTGATGACGTCCGCCGCCGCGCAAGCCAAGTCTCGCGGCATCGAACTCGGTGTTGAAGCCGTGAACCGCTACGAGAACCACATCATCAACACCGCGGCTCAGGCGGTGGCACTAATCGAGAGAGTCGGCGCCGACAATATGTTCGTGCACCTTGATACCTATCACATGAACATAGAGGAGAAAGGTATGGGCAACGGTATTATCGTCGCCCGCGATTACCTCAAATATATCCACCTCTCCGAGTCTGATCGCGGCACCCCAGGCGAGGGCAATTGCAATTGGGATGAGACGTTCGCAACGCTGGCCGCGATCCGCTTCAAGGGCGGGCTCGCGATGGAGAGCTTCATCAACATGGATCCGCGTCTGGCGTTTGGCCTCAGCGTGTGGCGTCCGGTGGCCGAGAGTGAAGCGGTTGTAATGGGCAACGGTCTGCCGTTCTTGCGCAACAAGGCACGGCAGTACGGGCTGATCGCATAAGTTACATCGCCATGCGAGATCGAAACTCGGCACATCATGAGCCGACTGCATCGACATTGCGGCGACTGCCTTCGAAGCAGGAGCCGCTCGAGAGGCAATATTGCGGCGTTTTAGATCCCGGCCTTCGGCTGCCCCCCGGGCGCAAGCAGCCAACCGGTCGGCGATCGCAACTGCCGTGAACAACCTATTTCACCGGCTCGGGCATCACAGCCTACCCTCGGCGGTTGCGAGCCGGCCCCGCATCAATTCGCGGCGCTTTCGAAACTCTGTGTATTCCTGGTCGGCCAGTACCCCGATCTGGATCACCGATCCACTCACGGCAAAGTTGAGTGAGGAGGGAATGCCTAGAAGATTGCCAAGGTTCTGAAGCACCTGCAGCAAGATCGTTCCAAGCACCACACCAATGATTGACCCTTCCCCGCCCCGCACGAGAACCCTCCAAGGACGGCGGCGGCGATCGCGTAGAGCTCGTAGAAATTGCCGTGCGAGCTTGGCAGGATCGAGCGTGTGTACATTGCGAGAAAGATGGATGACAGCGCCGTCAGCCCGGCGCAGATCACATAGGCGCAGATGATAACCCGGCCGGTACGGATTCCCGAAAACCGCGCGGCCTCTTCATTTTTGCCGACGGCGTAGAGGTATAGTCCGAAGGCGGTACGGTGCAGAACGACCAATCACCGCCGCCAGGACAAGCAGGAAGACAAAAGAATGAGGAATGGGAATGGAGGTAGGCATTGTTGGTAAGAACCGAAACCAGATCGGTGCGACCGGTGGTGAGATATTCCAGATCCTCGAAGCGGGTTTCGTAGGGAAAGCCTGCCGTCGCATCTTGGTGTTGCCCTGCTGCTCGCCGGCATGAAGATCGCCCGCACCATCCTGCGTCAGCCGGCCCTGCAGGCGGTGATCGCCGAGGAGCTGTCGCTGGGCGGGGCCGCCGACCTTTCCGATCAGTCCATAACAGACCACATCCTCGAACACGCCAAAACGGTCTATCACCCCTGCGGCACCTGCCGGATGGGCAGCGATGACCAGGCGGTGGTCGACCCGCAATTGCGCGTGCGCGGCGTGCCGCGCCTACGCATCTGCGACGCCTCGATCATGCCGCGTCTCATCAGCGGCAACACCAACGCGCCGGTGATCATGATCGCCGACCGCTGCGCCGATTTCATCCTCGGCAGCGCTTAGCGAGAAACGGTCAGCCGAGAGAAATCCAGGCTGTTTTGAGAGGGTGTATCTGTCCAGCGCATGCAGCGACTTGTCGCGACCGAAGCCGGACAGCTTGACGCCGCCGGGCGGCACGGTGATGTCGGCGCCGCCATACATTGCATAGGTCCTATCAAATCGAGACTGGGATAGCGGTGCCAACGCGCTGCTGTTGGCCGCCAGAAAGCTGGTGCGGATACGCCTGGAGAAATTCAGGCGATGCAGGCAACTTCACCAGACGCAGCAGCTCCAGCAGCATCCATGACGGCGCCGAAGTCGCGCCCGGCTTCCAGATCATCGCTGCGCCGGCCACACGCCCGGCCACTCGGTCTACCTCGCAAACTCCGGCAAGGAACAGCGCATGATTTCGGCCGACACGATGTATGTGCCAGCGCTGCTGGCGCCGCATCCGGAGTGGCAAGGCAGCTACGACCAGGACGGGCCGATGGCGATCACCACGCGGCACAAGCTGATCGATCGCGTGATCGCCGACAACATCCGGATCTCGGGCGGGGGCTCTCAGAGAGGTTCCTGCTATTGCTGCTGCAGGCCGGTGATCATGGCAATGATCTCGTTCTTATCGGTCTTCGCGGTCTCGCGAATTCCAATCTGCTTGCCACGCCTGAGAACACAGATGCGGTCGGAGAGCTTGAAGACCTGGTCGAGGCTGTGGCTGATGATCAGGATGCCGACATTGCGCTGCTTCAGCGACTGGACGATAGCCTCCACCCGG
The DNA here is from genome assembly GCF_040320155.1 of Mesorhizobium sp. M0771. Classification (NCBI taxonomy): domain Bacteria; kingdom Pseudomonadati; phylum Pseudomonadota; class Alphaproteobacteria; order Hyphomicrobiales; family Phyllobacteriaceae; genus Mesorhizobium; species Mesorhizobium sp. M0771. Next base: position 369,072 of record NZ_JAMYPC010000003.1, read on the forward strand.
GCGGTTTCGGCAACGCCCAGCGCCGCCGTCGGCTCATCCAGCAGGATCAGCTTGCTTGCCCAATGCGTGGCGCGCGCGATCGCAACGCCCTGGCGCTGGCCGCCGGAGAGATCGCGGATAGTGGCGTGCGCGGAGGGGATGCGCACGTCCAGTTCCTTCACCAGTTTCTCGGTCTCGTCGATCATGCGGCGGCGGTCGAGCAAACCGAGGCGGTTCAGCGGCTCGCGGCCGAGGAACATGTTCATGTAGACCGTCTGCTGGTCGGCCAGCGCCAGGTCCTGGTAGACGACCTCGATGCCGTGCGCGCGCCCCATGGTGGCATTCGACATCGTCACCGGTTTTCCTTCGATGACGATGGTGCCGGACGAGGGCGGGTGGACGCCCGAGACGATCTTGACCAGCGTCGACTTTCCGGCGCCGTTGTCGCCGACGAGTGCAACGATCTCGCCCGGGAAAACCTCGAGCGAAAAACTCTCGATCGCGGTGATGCCGCCGAAATTCTTGCGAATGTCGTGCAGCTGAAGGATGGGCGCGCTCACCGTCATGTGTTTCTCCTAGACTGGCCAGGCATAGGGTTCACCGAAGCCGTTCTCGATGGTTTCCACTTTCGGATTGTCCGTCGAAATGCCCGACACGCCGACAATATGGGCGCGGGTGACGAAGGCCTGGCCACGGAAGCCGAACACGGCGCTGTCGCCAGGCTTCGGCGCGTTCGCGCCGGCGGCATCGATCATGGCGTAATAGTCGATCGCAGAGGGCGGCGGCACCTCGACGCTGCGCAGTGCCGAGCCTGCCGTCGTCGGTTCAGCCGAGACGATCGCCTTGACGTCGTAGTCGGGGAAGATCGGATCGATGTAGAAGCCGCCGCCAAGGCAATAGGCCTTGCCGCCGGAGAGATGCGAGACCTCGGTGAGATAGAGCACCGCCGGCAGCTCCGGCAAATCTTCCATGACATGCAGCGCGGTGGTGCCATGCAGTCCATTGCCGGGCTCGCACTGCGTCGCGCCGGCCTCGGCGAGTGCCGCCAGCATAACGCTCGACGTGGTGCCCGGCGCGTTGATCTCAATGTCCTTGCGTCCTGCCTTAGCCAGCGCTTCCGCAGCTTTCGCGAGCGTCGCCAGATTGGGGGTCGGCAGCACTTTTCGCGAAGCATGGTCGAACAGCAGAGCAGGGAAAGTGGTGATGCCGGCGAAACGGCCGCCTTCGACGGCATCCAGCCGGTCGGCGACATCGATAATGTCGGCGGCATTGAAACCGCCTTCATGGCCGCGATAGAAGATATCGCCTTCGGCGGCGATGCGGGCCAGCAGGTCCTGCACATAGCCGGCCGCCTTGGCGCCTGTTGCCGCTTCCCCAGCCTTGGTATCGTTGAACACGGTCCAGTAGTCCGGCTTGAAGGTTTTCGCCGCAGCCGCCGCTTCGAATTTTGCGACCTGCTGGAGATGGCCGAGATGGCCAAGCTTCATGCCTGCCTTGTGGGTGGCGCGGGCGCAAGCCATGTCGACGGCGACCGCGCGGTCAATGCCGCCGCGCATCACGGCCCGGCAGAACGACGAGGAGCGGCCGACCTGCTTGGTCATGGCGAAGATCTTCAGGCCGTTGCGGCTGGCTTCGCTCTTGAGAACCCGCGCATTGGCCTCAACCGTGTCGAGATCGAGCACATAAGCATTGGCCGGCAACTTACCTTGCTGGTGCAACCGGATAGCTGATTCGATGAAGGCGGGGTTGCGGCGGCGCAGAATCTCGAGAAACATGGATGGCTTCCTTCAGCGGTTCTTTTCGCGCAGCGACACGGCGACTGCGGTCAGGATGATGAGGCCACGCACGATCATCTGGTCGGAGACCGACAGGCCCATCAGGATCAGGCCGTTGTTGAGCATGCCCATCATCAACGAGCCGACCAGCGCGCCGACCACGGAGCCCTTGCCGCCATTGAGCAGCGTGCCGCCGACGATGACGGCGGCGATGACCGTCATCAAGTCGGTTTCGCCGAGAGTATATTTCGCCGCCTGCAGGCGACCGGCATAGAGCAAGCCGGCAAGACCGGCGAGCCCGCCGCTGATGGTCAGCACGGCGAGCCTGATCCTGGGCACGCTGATGCCCGATACGCTTGCGGCGCGGGCATTGTCGCCGGTCGCCAGCACATGCGCGCCGAAACGGGTTTCGCGGAACACCAGGTGGCCGATGGCCACGGCAATCACCGACCACCAGACGAGTGAGGGGACACCGAGCAGCGAGCCGGAACCGAAGAAGCCGGTGAACGCTTCGTTGGTCACCGAGATCGAGCGAAGGTCTGTCATCGAACGCGAAACGCCGGCGAACAGGCCGAGCGTCGCCAGCGTCACCAGGAAGGAGGGCAGCCTGACATACGCCACCAGCACGCCGTTGATGACGCCGATCAGCAGGCCGGCGCCGAGGCCGGCGACTATCCCTGCCGGCATGCCGTACGCGTTGATGGTGACGGCGGCTGCAAGGGCCGCCACCGCCACGATCGAGCCGATCGACAAATCTATTTCGCCGGCCGACATGACGAAGACCAGGCCGATGGCCATGATCGTCACCGGCGTCGTCTGCAACACGATGTTCGATAAGTTCCGGACGGTGAGGAAGCCGCTGTCCCTCAGCACAATGGCGAAGAACAGAAAGATCGCCAGGAAACCGAGGTAGACGACATATTGCTGCAGATTGAAGCGGCTTGCGAAGCTGCTACCGGCGCTGGTGTTGGCACTGGACATTTTATCCCTCCGGTGGTGAGCGCTTCGCCTCGAGCCTATTTCACCGCGTCCGCGATGGCCGCCGGTACGTCCCTGTTGAGGGACTTCCTCCAACCGTCCTTCACCGTGTCCTTGGTGACGGCGATGGAATCTACGGCATAGAATGGTTCGGCCTTCTTGCCGACCAGCGAACCTGCCGAGGCGCGCGCCAGCGTCACGCCAATGCTGTAGGCCTCGTCGGCGACGAGGGCCGCGATGTTGCCGCCCTTGACCATGTCGAGCGCGGCAGGCTCGTTGAGGTCGAGCGTGACAATCTTGGTGTGTGTGTTGCCGGCACCGCGCAAGGCCGAAAGCACGCTCAGCGCCGGTTCGGCCCAGGTGACATAGATGCCGTCCAGGTCCGGATGCTGGGTGATCATCGCCTGGGCGATGTCTTCGCTGCGCGCCGGGTCGGCCATGCCGGCCTCGGCCTCGATCTTCATATCGGGATAGTCCTGCTCGATGGTCTTCTTGAAGGCCTGGTCGCGCTGGTTGGTGACGTAGAAGTCGGCATCGTGGAAGATGTAGCCGACCTTGCCTTTCTTGCCGAGCGCCTCGGCCATGGCGATGCCGGCCTTGTTGCCCATCTGAAAGAGATCGTCGGAGACGATGGTGACATAGTCCCTGCCCTGCTTGTAGCCGGCCGGGGAATTGTCGACGAAGCCGAGCTTGACGCCGGCCTGGCGTGCCGGATCGTAGACCGAAGCTGCGGTCGCCGGATCGACGGGAAGCGACAGGATGATCGACGGCTTTTTGGCCATCACCGTCTCGATATCGGCCTTCTGTCGCGCGGCGTCGAAACCGGCATCGGTCTGCGCCACCACCTCGATGCCGAGGCGCTTGAATTCGTCATGGGCGCCGGCGTTGACGGCGTTGGTGTATTCGCTCATCTCGTGCCAGACGAGGGCGGCGGTGAACTTGCCGTCCTTGATCTGCTGCTCTTCGGCTGGCGTCAGCGTAAGACTGCTCGCCGGCACCGGCTTTTCACCATTCGGTCCTGTGGTGACGCCTTCAGCGGCGAAGGCGTGCATGGCTAGCAGGCTCGCCACTGTCGTTATGATTACAGATGCTTTGCGCATATCCCGGTTCCCTTTTTGTTGTGTCGAAGAAAAGCTCCGGTGCGGCGGGCCGCGCCCGAGCGAGAGCCTTACTTGGCCGCGTCGAGCACCGGCTGCGGCGCGTCGCGGTTGAGCGAGTCCTTCCAGCCCTGCGCGACATTCTCCTTGGTGACGGTCAGGGCCGGGGCGACGACGAAGGCCGGTGTCGGCTGGCCAAGCAGCGACTTCATGCCGGAAGCAGCCATGGCGCGGCCGAGTTCATAGGCCTTGTCGGCGACGAGGGCTGCGACATTGCCGCCCTTGACCATGTCGAGCGCGACCGGCTCGGCGAGGTCGAGCGTGACGATCTTGGTCCTGGCGTTGCCGGCGCCGCGTAGCGCCGACAGCACGCCGTCGGCCGGCTCGGCCCAGGTCACGTAGATGCCGTCGAGATCGGGATGCTGCAAAAGCATCGCGTTGGCCAGTTCCTCGGCGCGGGCCGGGTCGGATATGCCCTGTTCGGCGACGATCTTGATGTCGGGATACACCTTCTCGATGGTGGTCTTGAAGGCTTGGTCGCGCTGGTTGGTGACGTAGTAGGCAGCGTCGTGGAAAATGTAGCCGACCTTGCCCTTGCCGCCAATCGCCTTGGCCATCGCGTCCGCAGCCTGCTTGCCCATCTGGAATAGATCGTCAGTCACGATCGAAGCGTAATCGGTGCCCTGCTTGTAGCCCTTGGGCAAGTTGGACAGGAACACCAACTTGGTGCCGTCCTTGACCGCCTGGCGGAAGGCTTCTGCCGAGGTGACCGGGTCGAGCGGCAGCGCCAAGATGACGTTGGGCTTGGCGGCCAACGCCGTCTCGATGTCGCTGCGCTGGCGGGCGGAGTCGAACTGGGCATCCGTTTTGACCGCAATGGTGATGCCGGCGCGGGCGAATTCGTCGGTGGCGCCGGCGGTTACCGCATTGGTGAAATCGGACGAGGTGTGCCAGAGCAACGCAGCCTTGTAGCCCTTGTCCTTGAGCGCGGCGATGTCGGCATCGCTTAGGATCACGTCGGCGCTCGGCGTGGCGCTCTCGCCCTGCGGGCCGACCGTCTGTGCGAAAGCTGGGTTGGCGGCAAGCATCAATCCGCCGGCAAAGGCGGCGGCGATCAGTGTCTTCATCGGCATGTCAGTTCTCCCATTTTGCTTCGTTGGTGGTTCAGTCGGCCACGCCGCAATAGCGGGCCATGAAGGCGGCGAAGCCGACTATGCCGGCGAAATATTCCTCGACATCCACGTGCTCCTCGAATGTGTGGCAATTCCTGATGTCGCCGGGCGCGCAATAGACGGCAGGAATACCGAGCTGATTGATGATGAAGGGGGACTCCGACCAGAACGGTGCGCCCTCGATGACGCCGCGTCCGCTCATTGCGCCAGCCATCGCGTCGGACAGCATGGCGACTTCTGCCCGCGTTTCGCCGATCTCGGCAGCGGTGCCGCCCAGCCTGTGGTCGCGGCCGGCGGGGTAGGCGAACTCTACCGAAATATCCGGATCGGTGATCGCGCCGCGCACGGCAGCCTCGATCTCGGCGGCGGCGGTGTCGAGGTCTTCGCCAGGCAACAGCTTACGGATCAGCGAGAGCGTGCAGCGCTCGGGAACGGCAATGTAGCCGCCGCCGGCAAGCCCGGTGATAAGCAGGAAGCCGCGCCCGACCAGTTTGTGCTCGGCGCGCGCGGCGACCTCATCCGAATGCTTCCAAAGCGCCGTCATCGCGGCATGGCTTGCACGGAGCGCATCCTTGCCGAGTTCTGGCACACCGAAATAGGCGGATTTGCCGGTAATCGAGATATCGGTGATGAAGAAGCCGATCTGCGCCGCATAAACGGCCAGGCGGGTCGGCTCGACATAGACGCTGAAATCGGGTGCTGTGACCTCGCCGGTCTCGATGCGTCCGACGAAGTGCTTGATCCCGGCGGAAATGCCGGTGCCGGGCTGGCCGCTCTCCTCGTCGCCGATGAAAGCGAAGGCGACGTCGCCCTTGAGGCGAACGCCTGCCTTGTCGAGTAGCGCGAGTGCCGCCAGCGAAGCAGTGATGCCGGCCTTGAGGTCGCCTGAGCCGCGGCCCCAGACAGCACCATCAATGATCGGGGCGGCGAACGGATCCTCACGCTCGGTGCCTGCCCAATGCTCGCGCCAGCCGTCGACATGGACGGTGTCGGTATGGCCCATGAACAGCAGGCGCTTTCCCTGGTCGGCCCCCTTGCGCTCGCCCCAGATGTTGGGCCGCCCGGGAAGAAATTCCGTCCTGGTCAGGCCGCTGAGGTCAAGGTCGCGCATCCTGGCTTCTAGGAAGTCGACGAAGTTGGCTTCGTTGCCGGTGATGCTCTCTCGGCCGATGGCGCGGCGAAACAGCGTTAGTGCGTCGTCGCGGTCGAGCGCTGCCTGCAGGCGGGCGGTAATATCGTGAGTCATATCGCGGCCTCCTTCAGGGCGGCGGCCTGGGCAGGCGGCAGCGAAATCCGGCCATCAGGCGCGTCGACGCCGAACAGCGTGTTGTGCAACTGGCCAAGGCCGATTGCCGCCGCGCCAATGAGGGCTGCGCGTGCGCCGAGTTCGCTCGCCTCGACCCTGACCGGATAGGGGAAGCATAGCGGCAGAAGCGCCTGCACCCTGGACAGGATTTCGGGCCGCAACCCAATCGAGCCGCCGAGGATAAACTTTTCTGGATTGGCGATTGCCGCGATTGCCGCAACGCCTTGCGCCAGATGGCGGGCAGTTTCGTCGAGCACGGTGAGCGCGTCCTTGTCGCCAAGCGCGGCATTCTCGAATATTGCCGGCACCGAGACCTGCCTGCCGGTGAGAGCGTGGTAGCGATCGGTCATGGCGTGGGTGGCCACCGCGCGTTCGAATGCGCCGGTGCGCAGTGATTCCTCGGTGAAGGGATCGGCCCCGATCGGCATGAAACCGATCTCGCCGGCGGCGTGCCCAGCACCCCGCACCAGATGGCCGCCCAGCATCAGCCCGCTGCCGATGCCGGTGCCGAGCGCGATGTAGGCGAGATTGTCGATGCCCTGGCCTTGGCCGAGCCAGTTCTCGCCAAGCACCGCGAGATTGACGTCGTTCTCGATCATCACCGCGACGCCGAGCGCTTCTTCGAAGGCATCCAGCACATTCATTGTGTCGAAGCCGGCAATGTTCGGCGCCATTAAAATGCGGCCGGTGGCCGGGTCAGGAGCGCCAGGCGCGCCGATGACGGCCAGGCGTATCTTCTTGCGCGCGACGTGCTGTCTGGCCGCGGCATCGAAGGCCAGCGCTGCAATCTGATCGACGACGAACTGGCCGCCGCGCGGGTCGGTCGGTGTGGCGGCTTCGGCAAAGATCTGGCAGGCAAGGTCCGTCAGCGCGACCCGCACCTTGGTGCCGCCAAGGTCGACGGCGATGATATAGGCTGCGTCGTGGACCAGTTCGTAGGTGACGGCGGTGCGCCCGACATGGCCGCTGGTGCGGCCGGTTTCCTGGACCCAGCCCTCCTGCTCGAGCCCGCGCATGATTTCGGAGATGGTCTGCTTCGACAGGCCCGTCAGCTTGGCGATCGAGGCGCGGGAGATCGGCCCGCCCTGGACGATCGCTTCCATCACGGAGCGCTGTGAGAACTGACGGGATATGCGCGGCAGGTCAGTCACATTGAACTCCGGTTAATTCGTTCTATGACCGAACTTATTATTCGGAACTGGACCTGTCAATGTATGTTCGCGAGCGGCCGTTTTTGCGTACGCGAACATTGATCCGGAGGCAGGATTCAGGCGCGTTGCTGCCGTTCGGCAGAAGATAAATGCGGTCAGGGAGTGGCTGGATCAGCTTCTTGAGTCAATTGGGCGACAGCTTCGTAGCGCGTTGACAAATAACGATCATGCTAGTCTCTGAGGGGCACTGTTTTCTACAGGAGATCAATACAGCGGATGGTTCGCCGGTCCATATCTCTCGTATTCTCTCGTGGGTCTGTCGAACCAAAGGACGATGAACGAGACTAACTATTGGGTTCGAGAATATCGGTGATGTACCGCGGGTCTGCCTCCCAGTGAATGGCTCAAATGGGGCCGGCAGCGGAACGTCCGTTTGCAGTTTGCAAACGTGGATAACTGCCATACCGCCTTAACTCGCAAAGACCCGTTTGACGCCAACTGGTCTGGCCCGAAGCCGACATCTCCGTCCAGCATAGTCCGACCATGTTCGGCGCAAGCTGCTCGCTTGAACCGTGGGATAGAATTCCGCCAATTTCGACCCGCCTATGCCTGGGTGGCCCCTGCTCACAATCACGAGCGTAGCGCCATCTTTCCGAATGGCCGGGTGAGGCTGGAGAAATCGCCGCTGAACCTTCTCGACCAGCCATTCTCCGGCTTTGGCAAAAAGCCGGTTCGAAGGCTTTTCCGCCATGTGCCGTTGCCTTTCGCAACGAACGGTCAACCGACTGTGAATAGCACTTGCAGGCACGTGGTTGTCAGGCGCCCACCGAACTTGACAAGCAGTCTTGCAGGAACTGCGTCGAGCACTGAACGTTTGACCAAGCGCGGGCATCTCCGCCTTGGCTAAGGACCATCAATGTTCACGTTCATGTTTGCCACCGGCATCGAGAACAGCACCCCCACCATTCGACAAGGCCGGGAGCGCGTCGACGAAATGGAAAAATGCCGCTTCTACGAACGATGGCGCACCGACTTCGAACTGGTCCAGGATCTCGGGGTGCATTTCCTCCGCTACGGACCTCCCATCCACAAAACATGGCTGGGTGACGGACGTTATGATTGGGCATTCGCCGATGAGACCTTCGCGGACCTGAAGGCGAAAGACATTCTTCCGATCGTCGACCTTTGCCATTTTGGCGTGCCGGACTGGATTGGCAACTTCCAGAACCCGGACTTTCCGACACTATTCGAGCACTACGCCAGGGATTTCGCGATGCGCTATCCGTGGATCCAGCTCTTCACCCCAATAAATGAGATGTTCATCTGCGCCACCTTTTCGGCCCGCTGGGGATGGTGGAACGAACAACTGAGCAGCGACACTGCTTTCGTCACCGCCCTCAAGCACATCGTGAAGGCGAACGTGCTTGCCATGCGGGCGATTCTCGAGGTGCGGCCGGACGCCATCTTCATTCAGAGCGAATCCTCGGAATACTTCCACGCCGATTCTCCCGAGGCGGTCGGCAGAGCGGAACGGTTCAACAGCGAGCGTTTCCTGTCGCTTGACCTCAACTACGGTCATGACGTCGACGCGCACACCTATCGCTATCTTCTCGAAAACGGGATGACGGCCGAAGAATACAGTTTCTTCCTGGAAAGCCATCTGCGCAGGCATTGCGTGATGGGCACCGACTATTACCAGACCAACGAACATCGGGTTTGGGCAGACGGAACGACGTCCGGGTCCGGCGAGGTGTTTGGCTATGACGAGATCACGCGGCAGTACTTCAACCGCTACCGGCTTCCCGTAATGCATACGGAGACCAACATCAGCGAAGGCCCCAATGGAGACGAGGCCGTCTATTGGCTGTGGAAAGAGTGGGCCAACGTGCTGCGGATCCGCAACGATGGCATCCCCATCGTAGGCTTCACCTGGTACTCGCTGACGGATCAGGTGGACTGGGACAGTGCGCTTCGGGAGAACAACGGACGGATCAATCCGCTCGGCCTCTATGACCTCGACCGAAATCCGAGGGCGGTGGGGCGCGCTTTCAAGGCGCTGATCGCGAACTGGAACAAGCTGTTGGCCACACAAAGTGTCTGCCTTGCTTTGCCGGTCTTTCTTCCCTCACAGCAAGACGATGCCATTGTTCGCGCGCAACAGGATTATGCGCGCAGCCTGCTGAGCGTGGATCGGGTCGCTGAAGGCTGAACTGAACCACTTGCTGCTCCCCAGAAAGAGGTCGAACCCGATGCGCCTGGATAACAAGACTGCATTGTAACCGGTGCTGCAAGCGGCATTGGACTGGCAATCGCCATGCGGTTGGGCACCGAAGGTGCACGGGTGAGCCGACGTGGGTGGAGGCAAGGTCGAGAAGGCGCGCATCGGTTCGACAAGGGGCGCGCCGGGGAGGCCGCTATCACGGTGCTGTCGACTTGCGCTCACGCGTTCGGCAGGTTGGTAATAATCGTCAACAACGCGCCGGCCTGATAATCTTTAACCATTGAGGCATTCACTAGAGCGGGCTGGCTGAAGGTGCTGAGCGTCGACCTGCTGGGAGCAATTTATTTCGCCGGAAAGGCATTCGCTCATATGACATCTGGGGGGCGTCATCGTAAAACATATTGAGTGTGCGCGGTCGAGACGAGCTCCGCATGTCGAGCTATACGCCGCGGCAAAGGCCACCCTCCTGTCTCTAACCGAGACCCGACGCAGTTCGCACCTTGGCCGACTGGGCATGAATCCGGACGATTACCGAACCAAATGGAACCTGCCTCGCAATTACCCGATGGTGGCACCCAACTATTCGGCAAGCGTTCCGCATATCGCCTCTAACACCCAGTAGCGGACAGCTCTCGCCTGAGGCGTCAGTCGTCGTTGAAGCGCTCCGGCATCGCATTCGAGGCCAAGGCTGGTGCACAAGGATCATGACATCGAATTCCACTCTTTACAGGAACAAGTGCCTTTCCTCGGGATTAGGATTCGACGCCGCAACGGCGTCGAACCCCAAAGGAGACTCACATGAAACGTAAGATTTTGACAGCTACAGCGATCTCTCTCTGTCTCGCCACCGCGGCCTTGGCGCAGTCGTCGGGAACATCCAGCGGCACGAACGGAACGTCCGGCTCATCGGCCGGGTCCAGTATGAGCTCTACGTCCGGCTCCGGCCAAAGCGGTATCCCGAGCGGCTGGGACAGCAAGCTCTCCGGCTCATTCTTCAGCGACGCCAATTCGGGAAGACTTCTGTCGCAGGATGAGATCCGCAAGAACTGGTCGTCCCTGAGCTCTGAACAGCAGGCACAGGTTCGCTCCGACTGCTCGAGGATGACGGCCAGTAACGGCACTGGCTCTGGCACAATGACCGGCACGTCAGGTAGCTCGGCTTCGACCGGCAGTGATACAACGGCGAGTATCGGCACCGGCTCTGGCACAGCCACCGGCACTTCAGGCAGCTCTGGTTCGACCGGCAGTAACACCACGGCCAGCAACAGCACTGGTTCGGGTACAACCACCGGCACGTCGGGATCCTCGAATACAGCTGGCGATACGACCGCCAGCACCAGCACGGGTTCGGGCGCGAACTCGGCTGCTCAAATGGCTTCGATGCGGCAACTCTGCACTCAGGTTCAAGGGATGTGAGTGAATGCGGCGCTCCGGGCCGGCTTGGCCGGAATAAGAAGAGGCCTTGGAGGCCCGGGCATCGCTTTGGTTTGGTAGCCATTTCGGCGCTGAAGTCGGCCGGAGACCGGGGTGACAACTCGGCGCTTGTCGCGCTGCTTTTCTATCGCCGGCGACCGTCACTCGCCAATAGCGCGCTTCGCGTCGAGACACTTCTCCCGGCTGAGGCAAGCGAGATTCCGTCCCGTCCATACCTGCCAAGATAGACCGTCTCGCGGCCTCCGTTGAGCCTGTAATCCAGCCGAAAGGAGATCGCGCCACTGGGCATGACGCGAACATACATGCCGTCGCAATCTTGTAGATGTTCTCTTTTGGTTCAGGGCTTTAAGGGCGACGTCCGTCAGCATTCCCCGCTACCTCCTGAAAAGTACCGTCAGTACAATTTCGAGGCTCTTCGGCAGAAATTTTGTTTTATCTTCAATTCCTTAAGGCATAAAAAAATACCGTCAGAGCCTCATTGGATCTGACGGTACTTCGAAAAATCTGAGCTACCAATATGCGGAAGGTCCCTCAGCCGGTCCGTCAATCCAATCTCTGCGCACCGATTGTCGCCGAATGGGTTTATATGTGTTGTCAAATAGTTATGGCGTACAATGGCGTGTTTTCGGCGGCGTTTGAGTGGGCCTGAATCACTCCCACTCGATGGTGCCTGGCGGCTTTGACGTCACGTCGTAGACGACGCGGTTGATGCCGCGGACTTCGTTGATGATGCGGGTGGCCGCCGCGCCGAGGAAAGCCATGTCGTAGTGGTAGAAGTCGGCGGTCATGCCGTCGACGGACGTCACGGCGCGCAGGGCGCAGACGAATTCGTAGGTGCGGCCGTCGCCCATCACACCGACGGTCTGCACCGGAAGCAGCACGGCGAAAGCCTGCCAGATGGCGTCGTAGAGGCCGGCCTTGCGGATCTCGTCGAGATAGATGGCGTCGGCCTCGCGCAGGATTTCGAGCTTTTCGCGGGTGATACCGCCGGGGCAGCGGATGGCAAGGCCTGGTCCAGGGAACGGATGGCGGCCAATAAAACTTTCGGGCAGGCCGAGTTCCTTGCCCAGTGCCCTCACCTCGTCCTTGAACAGTTCGCGCAGCGGCTCGACCAGCTGCATGTTCATGCGCGCCGGCAGGCCGCCGACATTGTGGTGCGACTTGATGGTCACCGACGGGCCGCCGGTGAAGGAGACGCTCTCGATGACGTCGGGATAGAGCGTGCCTTGCGCCAGGAAATCGGCGCCGCCGAGTTTCTTGGCCTCTTCCTCGAACACTTCGATGAACAGCCGGCCGATGGTCTTGCGCTTCTTCTCGGGGTCGGACTCGCCTTCCAGCGCCGAGATGAATTTTTCCGACGCGTCGACCAGGATCAGCGGCAGATTGTAGTGCTGGCGGAACATCGCCACCACGCCGGCGGCCTCGTCCTTGCGCATCAGGCCATGGTCGACAAGAATGCAGGTCAGCTGGTCGCCGACCGCTTCGTGGATCAAAAGTGCGGCGACCGATGAATCCACGCCGCCCGACAGCGCGCAGATCACCTTGCCCTTGCCGACCTGTTTGCGAATTGTCTCGACCGCATGCTCGCGATAGGCGCGCATCGTCCAGTCGCCTTCGATGCCGGCGATGTTGTGCACGAAGTTTCTCAGCAGCCTGGCGCCATCCGGCGTATGCACAACTTCCGGGTGGAACATGATGCCGTACATCTTGCGCGCGACGTTGCCGAAGATGGCGAAAGGCGAGCCTTCCGACTTGCCGAAGACTTCGAACCCCTTGGGCAGCGAGATGACGCGGTCGCCATGGCTCATCCACACCTGGTGGCGCTGGCCTGGCGCCCACAGGCCCTCGAACAGCGGGCTGTCCTTTTCGATCTCGACGAAGGCGCGGCCGAATTCGCGATGGTTCGAGCTTTCGGCGACGCCGCCCATCTGCACGCAAATGGCCATCTGGCCGTAGCAGATACCGAGCACAGGTACGCCGGCATCGAAGACGATCTGCGGCGCGCGCGGGCTGCCGATGTCCGATGTCGAGGCGGGACCGCCCGACAGGATCACGGCTTTCGGATTGATGCGCTTGAAGGCAGCTTCGGCCGATTGGAACGGCACGATCTCGGAAAACACGCCAGCCTCGCGGATGCGGCGGGCGATGAGTTGCGTAAACTGGCTGCCGAAATCGACAATCAGGACTGTATCGGGATGATTGGCTGTCGTCATGGCGAGCCTTTAGAGAAAGAAACGAGTCGGCGCAATGGGGTGCGCAACCCGACTTTCAGAGCGGCGCCGACTCTTGCCCAGGCTGCTCCTTGTGTAGCGTGCCGGAGCCGATGGCCTGTTCGAGCCGAGCGACCGCATCCGCCAGCTTCTCGTCGATGACATGCAGATATTCGGTCCAGTCGCCAACGTGGCGCAGATCGGCTGCACCGTCTGAAATGCCGCGCAGGCCGATAAGCGGGACATCGAACAACTGGCAGGCGCGCAGGCAGGCGAAGGTTTCCATGTCGACCATATCGGCGGCGATGGCGTCGTAGGCGGCGCCGGTGATGATGGCGCCGCCGGTCGACAGGCTGGCTTCTTTAATGCCCGGTATCCTGAATGATAGCGGGACGGTCACCGGCAGGTCGAGGAACGGCGTCGCGCCTTTTTCGAAGCCTAGCGGCGAAGCGTCGATGTCGCGATAGCTGACCGAGACCGCCTGGTAGATTTCCGTCTGCTCCAGTGTGCGGCTGCCGGCGGAGCCGAGCGAGACGACGAGATCGGGCAACGCCTTCTCGGATTTCAGCCATGACAGTTCGGCGCCGAGCCGCACACCTGCCTCTACCGGGCCGACGCCCGTCATCAGCGGCGTGAACAGTTTTTGCAGATGCGGACCGTACTCGGCCTGCGCCGCCATGACGAAGAGGACGTCCTTGCCACCAATTCGCGTAATTTTGGCCATCAGCCTGCTATCCCGTCACGGCCAACCACCGTCATCATCGTGCCGGTCATGGTCGCGATCAGCTTGGCCTCGCCATCGGCGGCAAAGGCGTAGGCCTGGCCGTCGGCGACGATGATGGTGCGGCCGGGCTTGGTCACCGAGCCGCGGAACAGGAAGCGTTCGCCCCGGCCGGGCGCCAGGAGATTGACCTTGAACTCGATGGTCAGCACGCCGGAATTTTCCGGCATCAGCGAGAACGCGGCGTAGCCGCAAGCCGAGTCCAGTGCGGTCGAAATCACGCCGGCATGCAGGAAACCATGCTGCTGCGTGAGTGCGGCCGAATAGGGCATTTCGATCTCGATGATGCCCGGCGTCACAAGGGTCAGCTCGGCGCCAATGGTCGCCATCGCCTGCTGGCGGGCGAACGACGCCCTGACGCGGTCCTCATAATCGGGTGCGGGTACGATCTTTGCTGCCATGGCCATCGCCCTGATTTATCTGCAAAGCTTATCGCAGACGCCTGAACGCCACGCAAATGCTTTTGCTGCACTGCAGCAAAGCACTCAGTTCAACAGGAGCAGCGACGCATTGAGCAAGGTGGCGAAGGCCACCCATAGGGAATAGGGCGCAAACAGCCAGCCGGAAACCCGATCGCGGTTCCACACCGTGGCTATGAACAGCGCAATGCTGGCGAGAAGAGCCAGGATCACGACCAGTGCCGGCCCCACCAGTTTGGCGCCGAAGAAAGTCGGCGACCAGGCGAAGTTCAGAACAAGCTGGAGGGCCCAGATCTTCATCGCGGCGCCTGCTCGTTCCCGCTCCCATGTCCGCCAGCCGGCTACGGCGATCAGGACATAAAGGAGCGTCCAGGCCGGCGCGAAGACCCAGTTGGGCGGGTTGAAGGGCGGCTTGGCGAGCGAGGCATACCATTCACCCGGCAACGTCGCATAGCCGATCAACAGGCCGCCGCCGAGCACCAGAATGAGGAAAAGCAGAGGCGACACATATCTTTGCAAGAATTCTACCCCGTCTGGCGGCCGACGCCGCGCATCTGCAACTGGCGCTATGTCAGCCTGTCAATCGCAGCGTCAATTCGCCCGACGCAGCGCACAGAAATGGAACCCGTCGGTGCCGCTGAGCGCCGGCGACAGCGAGATATCGCTTGTCTTGCCGATCCGGGCGGCCGCTGCGTGGCCGGGGAAGCTGGCATCCCAGAGCGCGCGATGATCGACCGGAACGAAGCCCTTGTGCCGCTCGCGGAAGGCAGCGATCTGCTCGCCATTCTCCTCGTCGAACACCGAACAGGTGATGTAGACCAGCAGGCCGCCCGGTTTGACATAGGCCTTGGCCGCGTCGAGGATCGCCGACTGCTCGCCCTTGCGGGCATCGAGCTGTCTTTGCGTCAGCCGCCATTTGGCGTCTGGACGGCGCCGCCAGGTGCCACTGCCGGTGCAGGGCGCATCAACCAGCACGATGTCCATGTGGCCTGCGAGGGGGCTGAGCTCAGCCGGCTTGGTGACAACCTGGACGTTGCGGTTTTCCGAACGGCGGAGGCGGTCGAAGATCGGCGCCAGCCGCGCTTTTTCGGCATCATGGGCGAAGACCTGGCCTTTGTTGGCCATCGCCGCCGACAGCGCCAGCGTCTTGCCGCCGGCGCCGGCGCAGAAATCGAGCACCTGCATCCCGGCTTGCGCGCCGGCAAGGGCGGCAACGATCTGCGAGCCTTCGTCCTGGACCTCGAACCAGCCTTTCTGGAAGGCCGGCTCGGCCTGTACGTTCGGGTGCCTGCCGTCGCCGTCGATGGGCGGGATGCGAATGCCTTGCGGCGCGATAGCGGCTGCCTTGGCGCCGGTTTCGGCGAGTTCCGCCAGCACTTTGGCGCGGTCGGACTGCAGCGTATTGACCCTGATGTCGAGCGGCGGGCGGGTCGCCAAAGCCGCCCCTTCCGCAACCCAGTCTGCGCCAAAGGATCGTTCGAAGAGCGGCGCGCACCAGTCGGGTATGTCCGCCCGCACCGCCTCCGGCGCGTCTTCAGGCCGGCGCTCGGCCAGCGCCTGCAACTCGGCGGCGCTGAGCAGCGGCGGCGCGAACTTGTCACCCTGGAGCGCATCGTTAAGCGATTGCGGCGTCTGGCCCCATTCGATGAGCAGCGCGCCGAAGCCGATGGCGCGGGGCGTGTCTTCACCCAAAAGCCAGCCGGCGGAACGTTTGTGGCGCAGCGCGTCGTAGACGATGTTGCCGATCGCCGCGCGGTCGCCGCCGCCGGCAAAGCGATGCGACAGGCCCCAATCTTTCAGCGCATCGGCCACCGGCCGGTGGCGCCGGCCAATGTCGTCCAGCACTTCAATGGCTGCCGCCAGCCGTCCGCCCAGTCGCATTCGTCATTCCACCTATCGAGCACAGTATCCTTCGGCCTGCTCTTAGAGCGTTTCGCGTCGAGATTGAACCCCGCTTGAATTTCGCGGCGACGAGGCCTTCCGCTCGCGGCCGACGATTTTCCCCGCCGGCAAATGTCCGCCCGCCGGCGATAACAAGTCTCAAATATATGCAAGATCTCTAATGTTGGTAACTGGCCGCCGTAAGCACGATCTGTGGCGCAATTGCTCTGCTTTCCAAGCTTTTGCGTTGGGAATACTCTTTGCGCCATGATTCGCGGCGCGGAAAAGCGGACCGACGGATCGATACGAGGAGAGGGCAATGAAAACGTATCTTGCGGAAGTTCTAGGGACATTTCTATTGGTGTTTATCGGCACGGCGTCGGTGGCGACGGGTGGCTTTCTCGCCGACTTGCCGCTGGGCCAGGAAGCCATCGGCCTGGCGTTCGGCATCGGCCTGATTGCGGCGGCTTACGCGGTGGGTCCCATCTCAGGCGCACATCTCAACCCGGCCGTCACGCTCGGCGTCTTCCTTGCCGGCCGGCTGCCGGCCAAGGATGTGATTCCTTACTGGATCGCGCAGATCATCGGCGCCATTCTGGCCTCGCTGGCGCTGTGGATCATCGTCTCCGGCCAGACCGGCGGGCACACCACCGGTTTCGGCGCCAATGGCTGGGACGTGGCGAAATGGAGGACGAGTTCGGCCTTCCTGTGGGAGCTGATCGGCACCTTCACCTTCGTCACAGTCATCCTCGGCGTCACCGCCGAGAAGCACTCGACGGCGTTCGCCGGCCTGGTCATCGGCCTGACGCTGGCCGGACTGCACTTCGCAATGATCCCGGTGACCGGCACCTCGCTCAATCCGGCGCGTTCGATCGGCCCGGCGCTGTTTACCGGCGGCGCAGCCCTCAGCCAGCTCTGGCTGTTCATCGTTGCGCCGCTGATCGGCGGCGCAATCGCTGGCGTCGTCGCCAAGGCACGCATCTTCGAAAAGGACTGATTTCGAAGCCTGCGAAAACGAAGGGGGGGGGGGGGGGGGCGCCCCCCGGGGGGGGGGGGGGGGGGGTGGGGGGGGGGGGGGGTACGGCGGGGGGGGGGGGCGAAGGGGGGCGCCGGGCGGCAGATGAGACCAGAATATTTTCCACGGC